>JBCCWR010000006.1:0-45422 GCA_039193385.1 Verrucomicrobiota bacterium
ATCGGTTTTATGAAGAAGTTAGCGCAATGACGACTCGAAGCTTTGGTGAATTCTAGTTGTTGTTTTTTCATGTGGATGTGATTCTATCCTTTGGCTAGGATCTATTGACTACCTTCTCACCTTATCTTGTTCGAGTTTATTTTTAAATTTTCTCAGTTCTTCACTTGAAGAGAATGATTTTATAGGTATGACATGTGCGTGAAGTGTGGAAATATAAATCATCAGTAAGCCAAACCTATCTACTATTCTGTTGATACTGGATAGCTTATGTTTGCTGATATTATATTCTGTAGTTTCTATTAAATCATCATTTGCAATCTCTAGTTCATGTTTTGTAATTACTGGGCGATTACTTGGCGAAATTGCATATACTGAAAATAAAACAGTTATTATAGCAGCTACTACACATAGATAGAATACGGATATTATAATAAGAGAGGTCAATCTTATAATTATATTTAAATCAACATCTGGGTCTGGCTTAAATATAGTATATGCAATATAGGCTATGACTAATATATGAAGGCCTAATAACCTCCAATCAGTGAAGTTATGTATCAGTTGAAACTTTATATAATCAAGTTTTGATAATTTATAGCTTATTTTCATATTATCCTCGAACTAGTTGTTAGGTGCCGAATTTACCTTTTAGCATTAATCGAAAACAACTCTTTGTTATACCATAGCAGTAGACGGTCACCATAGTCATTGACTACATCTTCAACCAAAGAATCATTAACAGTTGAAACAACAATAATTTCAGGCCCTGGAGCCCCGATTACTTTTACATTTTTGACAGTTAACCATCACAGTTAGTCTAAGTGGCCATGAATATGGGGACTCACTCAAAACTAAAGGCAAGTCTAAATCTGCATTACAGTTAATACATTTCATAGCTTAGTGCATCTAACAAGCTTTTGTTAGAGTCTGGATAATACGGTGTATGGATATCAGATCAATGCGAAAGGCTATACAGAGGCGGCATCATCAATCTACTATTACTTGATTTAGGTCATAGCAAATGAATCGGTTTTATGAAGAAGTTAGCGCAATGACGACTCGAATTGATCGATGAATCAATCGCTTGCAACAAGACGGAAAAGCTGGAAGACAAATCATCATGGAAGTTGCTGGAAAATGACCTGAACGTGCTGACGTCATTGTTAAATCAGACCAATCTTATAGCCCAAAGCTTATACTTATCTTATAAGAGGAAGATTTTACTTACTTAACAGAAGCAACTTCTTTGGCTTTTGGAGTAGGAGCTGAAGGTGTTTCAGATTCTGCGGGTGGGGGAGGTTGAACTTTCCAGAACTTGGCTTTACTGCTGTCCCAGTCATCGAGTATAGATTTAGCTTTGGCACTAAGTGTGTTTGTATGGTGCTCTTCGATGAGTGTTTTGAGCGTGGTTTCATCTTCTGGATGATCAATGCGGAAGATTTTAACCATGCCGGGGTTATAAAGATTTTCGAAAGTTTCGCTTTCGTCATAAATGTAAGCAGTTCCGCCAGACATGCCTGCACCGAAGTTTTTGCCTGTGCGACCCAGGATGACAATACAACCATTGGTCATATATTCACAGCCATGATCTCCAACACCTTCAACGACGGCGGTGGCACCACTATTGCGCACGCCGAAGCGTTCGCCAGCTTGCCCGTTGGCAAAGAGTTTACCGCCAGTCGCTCCATAGAGACAGGTGTTACCACAGATGATGTTCTCGGATGGGATGAGCTGTTCATGATGGTCTTTTCCGGGGACAAGGATGATGTTGCCTCCATTCATGCCTTTACCCACATAGTCGTTGGTTTCGCCGTAAAGCTTGATGCGAACACCGTTGACGAGGAAGGTTCCAAGTGACTGACCGCAACTTCCTTTGAGCTCGATATCAATGGTATTTTCAGGCAGGCCTTCGTTGCCGTAGCGGTACGCTATTTCTCCACTGAGTTGAGTGCCGACACAGCGATTGGTGTTTTTGACTTTATAGTTCAGGTGGATAGGCGTTTTGTTTTGTAAAGATGCTTTAGCATCCTGCAGCACAAGAAGGTCCAGGGGTTGGTCTTCAGGTTTATCATTTCGCTCCCAGGTGTGATGACGTGGACCGATTTCTTCGCTGTCTGGAACGTAGAGGAGGTTCGATAAGTTAATGGTGTTGGCCTTGGGATGATCCGGTATAGAAATTTGTTCAATGAGTTCTGTACGACCGATTAGTTCGTTGAATGTACGAATGCCCAGCGATGCCATGATTTCGCGTACTTCATCCGCGACGGCGTTGACATAGCGCACCATCATTTCTGGCGTGCCTTTGTACTTAGCGCGGTATTTATCGTCTTGAGTGGCGACACCCACCGGGCAGTTGTTGAGGTGGCATTTGCGCACGTAAACACAACCCACAGCTATGAGAGCGGAGGTTCCGAAGTTAAATTCTTCTGCACCTAATATGCCTGCGATGATGATGTCACGTCCTGTGCGTAGACCTCCATCGGTGCGCAGCAGGATGCGTGTGCGTAGATTATTTTGTAGAAGGATCTGTTGTGTTTCGGCAACACCCATTTCCCAAGGTCCTCCGGCGTATTTGATAGATGAAACAGGAGATGCTCCGGTTCCGCCATCATGACCACTGACCATGACGACGTCTGCGTGCGCTTTGGCGACACCTGCGGCTATGGTGCCAACACCAGCTTCGGCGACCAGTTTAACGCATACCTTGGCGCGGGGGTTGACTTGCTTGAGGTCGTAGATGAGCTGTGCCAGATCTTCAATGGAGTAGATATCATGATGCGGAGGCGGGGAGATGAGCATGACCCCCGGGGTGCTGTGGCGTAGTTTTGCTATGAGCGCGGATACTTTATGACCTGGTAATTGGCCACCTTCACCGGGCTTGGCGCCTTGTGCTACTTTGATTTCGATTTCCTGGGCACTGGCCAGGTATTCCGCCGTTACGCCAAAGCGACCTGAGGCAACTTGTTTGATGCGGCTGTTTTTGGAGTCACCATTGGGCAGAGGATTAAAGCGTTCTTTATCTTCGCCTCCTTCTCCTGAATTGGATTTGCCGCCGATGCGGTTCATGGCGATGGCCAGGGTTTCGTGGGCCTCGGGGGATAGTGCTCCGAAAGACATGGCTGCGGAGGTAAAGCGGCTACGAATTTCTTCGATAGGTTCCACTTCCTCCAGGGGGATAGAATCCTGAGGTTTGAAGCGGAATAAATCACGAATCGTTATAGGCGTGTTGTCTTGAAAAGCTTTGGAGAAGGCTTCGTAGTCTTCTTTGACACCCGCTTTAGCTTCGCCTTTGATACCAACGAACTTATGAAAGCTTTGAATGACTTGTGGGGTAATGGCGTGCTTTTCACCCTCACGTTTGAAAAAGTAGATGCCAGCATGGGGGCGCTTGTCAAGGGCGCCGATTTCTCGGCCTTGTTTGTGACGGCGCACGGTTTCGGAGACAATTTCTTTGAGCGTGATTCCGCTGATAAATGTGGGTGTTTCGGTGAAGAATCTCTCCACGACTTGTTTGCTGATACCGACGGCTTCAAAAATCTGCGCGCCATGATAACTGGAGAGCTTGGATATACCCATCTTTGACATGATCTTAAGCAACCCTTTATCAACGGCTGACCGATAGTTTGTGATGAGTGAGGCTTCTTCAACATCAGTAAAATGTTTACCTGATGCTTTGGCGTTGTGCACAAGATCCCAAACCATGTAGGGGTTGATAGCTGAGGCGCCATAGCCGATAAGACACGCATACTGTTGAACATCTCGTGCGTCAGCAGTTTCGCAAAGGATACTTGCCTCCATGCGCATGCCTACACGGATGAGGTGGTGGTGTAATCCGCCCACGGCAAGTAACATGGGAATGGCTGCGTGTGTTTCATCCGTTCCTTTGTCTGAAAGAATCAGTAAGGTCTTGCCGCCTTCAATGGCTTGTTCTGCATGGTGACAAATTTCTTCGATTTTCTTTTCAAACTCAGCGTTGATATCAGGCGCTGATGCGTCGAATAGACATGAAATAATTTCTGCCTGTAGGTAATCCTCCGGCATGTTTTTGATTTTTTCCATTTCCAGATTGGTCAGGACGGGTGAATCCAGACGCAATTGGCGGGTGTGCTCTTCACCTTCTTTGAGCCAGTGACCTTTACAACCACAAAAGGCCATAACATCCATGACGGCTTTTTCACGGATAGGATCGATAGGCGGATTGGTTACCTGTGCGAAGATCTGGCGAAAATAGTAATGGAGGCCACGAGGACGATCCGAAAGAACCGCTAGTGGTGTGTCATCCCCCATAGCTCCAACAGGCTCCTGGCCATTTAAAAGCATGGGTTTAAGAATAACATCCATCTCCTCGTCGCTGTGACCGAAGGAATGTGCTTCAGCCATAATAGACTGAGCCGAGCGTTCTACGACGTTTAGGCT
Organism: Verrucomicrobiota bacterium; assembly: GCA_039193385.1. GTDB lineage: Bacteria > Verrucomicrobiota > Verrucomicrobiia > Methylacidiphilales > JBCCWR01 > JBCCWR01. The sequence goes on from JBCCWR010000006.1 coordinate 4,417, forward strand.
AGGGTGCTTTAGCTCAGTTTCCGGAAGATAGTCACTTAATTCTCGAACACTGTTTTCGACCCATTCTCCGTAGTTTTTTTCTGAAGCGAGCAGCATTTTGATATCATTATTCCGCAGCAGTTTTCCTGCTTTGGTATCAATGGCTATCATTTCGCCTGGTGCGAGACGTCCTTTTTCAACGGTGATATTTTCAGGCGTTTCACCAACACCTGTTTCAGAGCTGAGTAGAAACATACCGTCTTTGGTGATCTTGTAACGCGCTGGGCGGAGTCCGTTACGGTCGAGGCAGGCTGCTATGACATCTCCATCTGTGACGGCGAGCGCAGCAGGACCATCCCAGGGCTCGGCAAAGAGTTCATGATATTCGTAAAAAGAACGGACTTTATGATCCATGTTGTACTCGGAACGAAAGGCTGCGGGCACAGTCATCATCATAGCATGGAGCACAGAGCGACCAGACTGAATGAGAAGTTCCATGGCGTTATCCAGACTGGCCGAGTCACTGCTATTGGCCTGGATGACTGGAGTCAATGTTTCAGCTTCTGTTCCCCAGATGCTGTCTTTTAAGCGTGACTGGCGGGCACGTACCCAGTTGCGGTTACCACGAACCGTATTGATTTCGCCGTTGTGAGCGAGCAGTCGAAAAGGTTGGGCAAGTCCCCAGGTGGGAAAGGTGTTTGTGCTGAAGCGTTGGTGGTAGACAGCCAGCGCAGTTTCATAATCTTCATGACGTAAGTCGACATAGAAGCGCTCCAACTGACTGGCAGTAAACATACCTTTGTAGCAGAGCAGTTTGCTGGATAGAGAGCAGATGTAAAAGTTATCAATTTTATCTTCAGTGATCTGTTTTTCAATCTCCCGACGTGAGAGGTAAAGTGTGCGCTCGAAGTCAACGTCATTTAGTTTATCGGCGTCTGGCCGGAGAATAAGAACTTGTTCAATATGTGGTGCCGTGGAAGCTGCTTTGTCTCCCATGACTTTTTCTTTCACTGGCACTAAACGCCATCCGATGACGTTAAGACCCCGTTTCTGCAAAACTTTTTCTGTGATCTTGCGGCAGTGAACCTGCTCATATTCGCCATCCCTAGGAAGAAAGAGCATTCCGATAGCAAGGTCAATATCATTGTAGAGCTGGTGTCCCATTTTTTCTACAATAGGGCGAAAGACTTTGATAGGGATCTGCGTCATAATGCCAGCCCCGTCACCAGACTTGGCATCCGCATCGACAGCACCACGATGCACGAGGTTACAAACACAGCCCAAAGCTTTACGCAAAATAGCATTACTTTTCTGACCGTGTATATTGGCCACAAGGCCGACACCGCAGTTATCGTGTTCAAGTGAAGGGTCGTACATGCCCTTCGCTTCCGGGTAACGATTTATGTAAGTTTTCTTGCGCATGGGTCAGGAGAATTTATGCGAATCAAGGCCTGACGCAAGAGGATTTGTCATGTGAATGACAAAATCCTTTAAATAATTTATATGTAGTAAATAATCTGTGTAAATGAATATGAGAATCAGTCTCAAAAAGAAAGGGAGAATAGATCACATGTTGGTCATGCGTGGCCTGGTCGATAGCCGTGCTCGGGCCAAAAGACTGATAGAATCGGGTAAGGTTTTATTGAATGCGGAGGTGGAGAAAAAAGCCTCGCGTACTGTGACTGATGCGGATGATTTAGTGGTGGTGGAGCCGGAGCGTTTTGTGAGTCGTTCCGGGGAAAAGCTGGAGGCAGCGCTGGTAAAATTTAAAATTCATGTCAAAGGCGAGAGTTGTCTTGATGTGGGAGCTTCGACAGGGGGATTTACGGACTGCTTACTCCGCAGGGATGCGGCAAAAGTTTTCGCTGTGGATGTGGGCCATAGTCAAATGGCGCAGTGCTTACGCAATGATGAGCGTGTTGTACTCATGGAGGGAGTCAATGCGCGTTATTTGAAAGCAGCGGACTTTGATGATGAACGGTTTGCTATAATCGTCGTGGATGTTTCGTTTATTTCCTTGGAGCATATCATTCCTGCTATCATTGACTTGGCTAGTGCTCAATGTAATGTGATTGCGTTAATTAAACCTCAGTTTGAAGTAGGTAAAAGCAAAGTGGGCTCTGGCGGTATTGTTCGCCAGCAAATTTACCGAGATGATGCAGTCAAAAAAATTAGAGAACTCTTTAGCGAATTAGATGACTGGCATGTTCAAGATGTTATACCATCACCAGTAACAGGAACGGATGGAAATCAAGAATATCTATTATGGGCAAAAAAATCTGTAGCGTAATATTACTACTCAATGAAACAAAAAAAGAGAATCGTCGACTGGCGACATTGACGGCCACTATTTGTCAGCAGCAGGGAATTGAACTAACGGTTTTTGAGTCGCTGAAAAAACTAAAGGAAGAGGATTTAAGGGCCGTCGCTCGGGTGGCCAAGCAGCCGGCTGTGGCTATTGTCGGGGGAGGCGATGGCACACTACTCACGGCGGCTCGTCTATGCCACAGTGCCAATTTACCCATATTGGGAGTCAATGCGGGTCATCTCGGTTTCCTGACTTCGATTCGTATGGAAGATGTTGATACGCTGCTGCCAGCTTTGCTGAAGGGTAAGCAAAAACTAAAGACGACTAAGCGCACTGCACTGGATATTTTTTTGAGACGAGGTGAGGTGGTTCTCAAAGACCTTTGGGCAATGAATGAAGCGGTCATCAGTCGTGGTAGTCATTCACACATGATTCGTCTGTATGTGGAGGTGGATGGTGTTTTGCTTTCTGAGTATCATTGCGATGGTTTAATTGTTTCTACGGCGACGGGATCTACGGCTTACTCACTATCTGCTGGCGGACCCATTGTCAGTCCAAAGTCTAAAGCCCTCATCATCACACCGATTTGTGCCCATGCTTTGTCCAACCGTCCTGTGGTGGTGGATTCATCTGAGAAGGTTTGTATCCATCTACCGGAGAAGAGTCCGGGTATGGTTTTACAGGTTGATGGTATGGGAGTTGAACGACTTAAGGCAGGAGATCGGGTTCATTTCGGGGTTGCAGAAGTTCCAGTGAGCCTTCTACATTTGAGGGACTTCAGTTTTTATGACGTACTTCGTCAAAAGTTTAGATGGAGTGGGTCGAATGTATAAACCGATGCCGTTTGTTTAATGTTAAAAAATTATGTCTGTCATACTTTCTAATATTCTAAACCCTCATTACATACATTTAAACGTTGTTAGGGATGGTTGTCGTGATGCCTTAACTGAGGTGGTAGATATTGTTAAGAGAGGTTCTGAGCTAAATGATCCCATGGCTTTCTGTGACGCACTCATGGAACGGGAAGAAGTGGAGTCTACCTACATGGGGCATGGAATTGCTTTTCCACATGCACGTACCAACGCAGTCGATGAAATGGTTGTGGCTGTTGGTAGAAATGATCAAGGCATACAATTTGAAAATGTTCCAGAGAAGGTTAAGCTGATGTTCGTGATAGGTACGCCCGTAAAACTTGTGCAGGAGTATCTTTCGATTGTGGGGTGTCTGGCTCGGCTTCTGAAAGAAGAAAATATACGTGCAAAATTGTTTGATGCAGAAAATGCGGAGACTTTTATTGACGTCATTCGCCGCGCAGAGTGCCAGGAAAATTTATAATTTATTTAACAAGATAGGTAGGCTGTGGCGGGAGCACTTGTAACTCTTAAGGATATTGCTTCGAATCTGGATTTATCCGTAATGGCTGTGTCAAAAGCATTGCGTGATTCTTCTGATATCAGCACCAATACCAAAGCTCGTGTGCAGGCCGAAGCACGGCGTCTTGGTTATGTTCCCAACCGCTCGGCTCGTAGTTTGCGTGCCGGTTCATCATTGCTCATAGGCTGCATTATGCCCAGCTTTGAAGATAACGACTGCATACAAATTTTTAAAGGGTTGGAAGCTGAGGCCTCAGAGCTTGACTTCGATATGCTTGTCGCTTCATCCATGAATCAGGCAGAGCGTGAAATTCTGGCCTTTCGGCGTATGGTTCAGCATAAGATTGATGCTGTCTTTATTTATTCTGCAGCGCAGGGGGGGCACCGTTCGCTCATTTTAGATGAGGCAGCCCGTCTGCAAGTGCCAACACTATTTGTGGGTCAATATCCAGCGGATCTTATTGCTTCGGAAAAAGCAGGTTGGGTAGCTGCGGATAATCTACGAGCGGGTTATATCGCTACCGAGTATTTAATCAGTCAGGGGCATAAGAAGATTCTTTACTTGGCAGGGCCGCTTGGTTCGAGTCGTGCGGCTGAACATTTTTCGGGTTATAAAAAAGCGCTGATGGACCAAGAGGTTGAAATGGATGAAACGCTTGTTTTTCTAGCAGGAACTGATTGGCGTAGTGGTCAGGCGACAATGGCGCAAGTCATGGATGAGGCAGTGGACTTTACAGCAGTGGTTTGTTTGAGTGATTCAGTTGCTCTTGGAGCAATGAGTTATTTACGTAAACAGGGCGTTCGTCTTCCTGATGAGGTTTCATTCGTAGGTTATGGTGATGAACCGGAATCTGAGTTTCTTGCCGTACCACTTACAACCATTCGTGTGCTACGCCAGGAGATTGGTCAATGCGCTTTTCGTTTATGGCTTCAACGTAAAAACACGAATCAATCATTCGGTCAACGTATTCTTCCAGTAGAACTAGTTATTCGTAAAAGCGTTATGTCTTTGCAGCAAGAAACGTCTCCCACTGCAATAGCTCAGAGGTCTTAAAATTTCTTTTAAAGCTTAAAGCTTAAAAAACCCGCATATAAACTTACTCGTTCTTAACAAGCTATTTAAACGCATTAGGTTTAAGTGATATTTCTAATGCCTTAAAATAATTTTCTAATAATAAAAAAATATTGAACGATTCGCTTGCATCTCTGCCGATGGTTATGTACAAACATCCTCGTTGACATTGTTAATGTTAACAGGTTGTTAGAATTTAGTAGAGAATGGGAATGGTTTTTTAGTTTGAGATGTGATCTTTCCTAAAGTTAGGTTCTCTGCTTACCGATCAGTTTTAAACAGAGGGTACATGGCTAATATTTTTCCGCGTTGGACAAACTGGCTGGCGATCAAAGCAGTCATTGCTGTTATATGTATTAAGGCAGCGGTGATACTTGGCGTCACATACTACTGCACACCCAAATATACCAGGGTAGGCTATATGCCTACGCAGCCTGTTCCCTTTGACCATTCATTGCATGTCGGACAGCTTGGGATGGATTGTCGCTATTGCCACACGGGAGTTGAACAATCAAGCCACTCGAATGTTCCAGCAACGCAGACCTGTATGAACTGTCATAGCCAGGTTAAAGCAGGTAGTGCTAAGCTCGCAGAAGTAAGAAAGAGTTGGGAAACGGGTAATCCTGTTAGTTGGGTTCGTATTCACAAATCTCCCGACTATGTTTATTTTAACCACGCTGTTCACGTCAACCGTGGTGTCAGTTGTGCGAGCTGTCACGGTAAGGTGAATGAGATGCGCGTTGTTTGGCATGATCAATCCCAATCCATGGGATGGTGTCTGGATTGTCATCGCAACCCTGAAAAGAACCTTCGTCCTCTAAATGAGGTTTACAATATGGATTGGGAAGCGGATTCATACCATGCACAAATTAAGCAAGGTATGCAGTTTGTTAAAGAGTGGAATGTTAACCCTCCTCAGAATTGCGCGGGATGTCACAGATGAATAAGGCTAACGAAACAATTTCCAATACGACAGAAGTTACGGAAAGCATGAGCAGCAGTAACGGTGGTATGCGTTACTGGCGTGGTCTGGAAGAATACACTCAGACCAGTGAATTTAAAGAACGCCTCAAAGATGAATTTCCTGCGGGCGCACATGAGTTCTGGGGTGATGATACATCTAGACGTAGTTTCCTTAAGTTGATGGGTGCGTCTCTAGCACTTGCTGGACTTGGTCTAAATAGTTGTCGTCGACCAGAAGCCTATATTGTTCCTTTTACGGAAACACCAGAATGGATGGTTTCAGGTAAGTCTATTCGTTATGCCACAGCTATGCCAAGTCGTGCGGGAGCTCAGGCATTATTGGTTTCATCTTTTGAAGGTCGTCCGATTAAGATCGATGGTAACTATCTGCATCCGTGGGCAGGTAGTGCGACAGATACGTTTGCCCAAGCTTCTCTGCTAGATCTTTATGATCCTTACCGTTTGAAGGAATTTTCCAAGTCAGGCCAAAAAATTTCCAGCGAGGATTTCAATAAAGAAATCAAAGGCATTCGTGATGCTACTACAGGTAGTAAAGTGGCAGTTCTCGCTGATGTTGTCCACTCGCCCTCACGTGATCGTTTGCGTGATGAACTGCTCAACACAATGCCAGGTCTGACTTGGGCAGAGTACGACCCGCTTATCTCTGAATTTCATGCTGAGGCTATGGAGTTAGCTTTTGGTAAAGGCGTCAAGATGACTCCAGTCTATGAACAGGCAAAACTAGTTTACAGCATCGACCATGATTTTCTGGGAACGGATTTGGGAGGTCCCGGAGCCGTTCGTGGCTTCAGTAAAACACGTAAAGTAGAAAAAGCCGGCGATAAGATGAGCCGTCTCTATGTGGTTGAAAATCGATTTACGGTGACGGGAGGGATGTCAGACCATCGATTACGTTTACCTTTCAGCCAAGTTCCCGCTTATGTTTTAAAATTAGCTCAATCTCTAAAGGCCTTGGGGATTACTTCGACCTCGATCGACAGTGCACTTTCTACGAATGGTAAAGTTAAACTTCCGGAAAATGTTTCACTGAGCTGGATCAAGGAATCCGCGAAAGATCTGATGGCGAATAAAGGCAAGAGCCTTCTTCTCATAGGCGCAATGCAGCCCGTAGCAACTCAACTTCTTGTTTTCGCGATCAATGAGGCTCTGGGTAATTTCGGTAAGACCTTCAAATTTACAAAAGCACCTGAATATAAGCCAGCAGGTATTAAAGATGTCGTTGGCAAAGCGAGCAAAGGCCAACTCGATACGCTTATTATCATAGGAGGAAACCCTGTTTACAATGCTCCGGTCGACCTGAATTTTTCAGAGGTTCTGAAGAAAGTTAAAAACGTGGTTCGTCTCGGGTTGCATGATGATGAGACAACAGCGGCTGCTTCTCTGGTGGCTCCTGCTGCGCATTACCTTGAGAGCTGGGGTGATGCTATAGCGCGTGATGGATCCTACCTCAATATTCAACCTTTGATTCTCCCTCTATACGATGGCATCACTCAAATTGATCTACTGGGTCAATTCCTTGGCCAAGAGGCAGCAGAAATGCCCATGAGCATGCAAGTGGTAAAAGACACTTTCTTGGCCCGTCAATCTGCACCACCTGCCGATGAGTTTGAAAAGGAAGAGATCTGGGAAAGTTTTGTTCATCACGGATTCATTAAAGAAACACAAGATGAGCTTTTGGGTGTCTTTAATTCTACAACAGTTTCGAACTATAGTATTCAGAATCCTCTAAAAAATATTGAGCTAGAAGAAGGCAAATTCGAAGTCGTCATTACCGGCAGTTATAGTGCAGATGATGGTCGTTATATTGATAATGCCTGGATGCAGGAAGCTGCCGATCCGGTCACAAAACTGACTTGGGATAATGCGGTTCTTATGAGCCCGAAGACGGCTAAAAAATTAGATGTTTTCTGTAAGATGAACTGGGAGGTAAAGGGCATTCAAACTTCTGAGCTTGTTACCATAAAAGCAAACGATTATGAAGTGACAGGGCCAGTTCTTATTGCTCCTGGACATGCAGAGGACTCCATTACCGTGAACTTAGGTTATGGTAGAACCAGAACCGGTATGGTGGGACGAGATGCTGGTTTTGACGCTTATAAAATACGAACTTCAGATTCTCCAGGTGTTGTCACAGGTGCTGTAATCCACAAAACAGGCAAACGCAAACAACTGGCTGTTACTCAGGAACACCACAACATGGAAGGCCGCGCCATTATTCGCGAGTCACCGCTAGCTTACTTTAAAAAGCATCCCGATTTTGTGAAGCACCTCGGGGTTGAATCTCATTCGCCGGTAAAAATTGAGTCCTTTTACGAGCCGCCAGAACTTACCGCTGAACAGCAGTGGGGCATGTCTATTGACTTAAACATCTGCACGGGCTGCACAGCCTGTATCGTTGCCTGTCAGAGTGAAAATAATATACCTGTAGTTGGCCGGGAGCAGGTCATGCATGGACGTGAAATGCATTGGTTACGCATAGACCGCTATTTCAGCGGTGATGATGTGAGTGAGCCAGAGATGCTGAATCAGCCGGTATCTTGCCAGCATTGTGAAAATGCTCCTTGCGAAACGGTTTGCCCTGTTAATGCCACAGTTCATAGTGAAGATGGCTTAAACGTCATGGTCTATAACCGTTGTATCGGGACGCGTTATTGTGCCAACAACTGTCCTTATAAAGTCCGTCGTTTTAACTTTTTCGATTACAACCAGCGTGAGCTGGATAAAATTTATAATCCTCCATTTTCTGAACTATGGGGAGTGTCTTCACCAAGAGGAACGCCTGAGACGATTAAGATGTCCAAGAATCCTAATGTCACCGTTCGTATGCGAGGTGTTATGGAAAAATGCACGTATTGCATTCAGCGTATTCAGGAAAACAAGATTGAAGCCAAGGTCAAGGCTCGCAATTCCAATGATGTTAAAATTCCGACGGATAAATTTCAAACAGCATGTCAGCAGGTGTGTGCCTCAGACGCTATCAGTTTTGGAGACATTTTAGATAAGAAGAGTGAAGTTTACCGACGTAAACATTTTTCTCATGATTATAGTGTTCTTGGATACTTGAATGTGAGGCCTCGCACAACTTATCTGGCCAAGTTTAGAAACATCAATGATGAGATGCCAGGTGCGGATAAACTTGGGCAGTCTTCTGTGAGTCAAATTCATCATCATGGTGATGATCATGGTTCTTATGGGGATGGCCATGGATCACATGGAGATGGTCATGGTAAGAATGGACATGGCGATTATTCAAAAGACAAAAAGCATCATGGGGAAAAAGGGCATGAGGTAAATCACGCAACAGGGGGGCACCACTAATGTCTGATGTAGCAGAATTCAGCCCGGCCAAGGGCAACGAGATGGAAAGAAAAGTGCTTGTAACAAACAAGCGCAGCTTCAACTGGGTGACCGAGCGAGTTTCCTCCGTCTGTGAAAAACAAACCCTGGTATGGTGGTGGTGGGTTTCCACTGGTATTTGTGGCCTAGTAGCTCTGCTTGTTCCTGCGATGTTGACTTACCTTGTTTCAACAGGTGTTGGCGTATGGGGGTTGAATCATCCTGTCGGCTGGGCTTGGGATATCACAAACTTCGTTTTCTGGATCGGTATTGGTCACGCGGGAACTTTGATTTCGGCAATTCTGTTTTTAACCAGACAGAATTGGCGAACGGCGGTAAATCGCTCGGCTGAAGCGATGACCATCTTTGCTGTTATCTGTGCGGGTATCTTTCCTGCCTTTCACGTAGGACGTATTTGGTTTGCCTGGTTCCTGGCTCCTATTCCCAACGCCAACGCTATCTGGCCTAACTTTAAGAGTCCGCTGCTCTGGGATGTTTTTGCAGTATCCACTTACTTTACGGTTTCCTTGATTTTCTGGTATACGGGTTTAATTCCAGATTTAGCCACTTTCCGTGATCGAGCCATACGCGCTGGCAACAAAATTAAATCATACATCTATGGTTTTTTTGCCTTGGGATGGAAAGGCGGCAATAGGCAGTGGAGAAACTATGAGAAAGCCTATCTCGTCTTTGCCGGCATTTCCACACCGCTTGTTCTTTCTGTGCACAGTATCGTTTCTTTCGACTTTGCTACATCCGTAATACCGGGATGGCATACTACTATTTTCCCACCGTATTTTGTGGCCGGGGCGATCTTTGGCGGATTTGCTATGGTGTTGACTCTGCTCATTCCATTCCGAGCTATTTTTAAACTCGAAGACATTATTACCATTAAGCATATCGATAACATGTCCAAGATTATTGTATTAACTGGATGTATCGTTGGTTATGCTTACTTAAGTGAGTTGTTCATTGCCTGGTATGGAGGTAATCCCTATGAGTGGTATGCCTTCCTGAATAACCGTGTGGCTTTTCCCGGCATGACGGAAGTGATCAACTTCTTTGGCGGCATCTTCGGTGCTGAGCCGATTGACCATATCGAACCTGCACCTTACTGGTGGGCGTATTGGCTGATGATGAGTTGTAATGTGATTTCTCCTCAATTGTTTTGGATAAAAAAATTCAGGACAACTCCCTGGATTTGCTGGATCATTGTTTTCTTTGGGCCAAATGTGGGTATGTGGTATGAGCGTTTCGTTATTATCGTAACATCCATTCACCGTGATTTCATACCTGGAGCTTGGGGACACTTTGCTGAAACCTGGGTGGATTGGACATTGTTCATTGGGACCATTGGTCTCTTCTGTTTTCTTTTTCTAATGTTCGTTCGTTTCATGCCTATGGTTACCATGTTTGAGGTGAAGGCCATCATGCCTCAGGCAGATGCTCATTTTGCCAAAGATGAAGAAATTCATGAGATTGAAAAAGGAGGGTCAAGCTCATGAGCCAAACATCTGTGAAAGAAGAAACAATTTATGGAGTCGGTGCTCAGTTTGAAAGTGCTAAAGCCCTCCTTCATGCTGCGGAAAAAGTGACAGCAGATGGTTACAAAAAATGGGACACCTATTCTCCCTTTCCTGTGCATGGAATGGATGATGCTATGGGTTTAAGCTCCAGCAAGGTGTCCGCGTTATCACTTGGAGGTGGTATCTGTGGATGTCTCACCGCCTTCATTATGATCTTTTACACATCAGGCATTGATTATCCGCTCATTGTTCAAGGTAAGCCCTATTTCGCCTTTGAGCCCGCTTTTCCTATTTTCTTTGAGCTGACCATTCTTCTCACAGCCTTCGGCACTTTAGCTGGAATGCTTATCTTAAACCGCATGCCTACTTTTTATCATCCTATCTTCAACTGGGATCTCTTTATTGAAAAGGGACAAGATGATGGTTTTTTTGTGGTTATCGAAGCCAAAGATCCGCTTTTTTCTGCAGAGAAGACAGGAAAATATTTAGAATCACTAGGAGGAATGAACGTAACTGTCATTAAGGAAGAAGCATGAAATACTTTTTTGCTGCGTTTATAATATCCATCCTATCCGTCGTCATTTTCTTTGGCTTCCGAGGCCAGAAATTTGAGAAGACTCCTATTGAAATATTTCCGGATATGGATCATCAGCCTAAATTTAAAGCACAAGCTCCTTCCGACTTTTATGCGGATAATCGAAGCAATAGAATGCCCGTTGAGGGAACCATATCTTTTGATCAGCCTCGTATCACCGGAAAGGATCAATACTTGAATACTGGGATGATTCGTGATGCCTGGGGTGATGGTATTCCTGTTGAAGTGGATGAAGCCTTACTGCAGCGTGGTCAAGAGAGATACGATATTAATTGTAAAGTTTGTCATGGTATCACAGGACTGGGCAATGGAGTGGTTACTAACTATGGCCTAGGCGGCGTTGCCAATTTAACTGATGAACGTATTTCCGCCTTACCGGATGGTGATATCTTCAACACTATTGGTAAAGGTAAAGGTCAAATGGGGCCTTACCCTCACATTAAGATTTATGACCGATGGGCTATTGTTGCTTATGTGCGTGCTCTACAAATGAAGCAAAACGGGCAGCTAGCTGCCGTTGCCATGCCTTTGACTCAGCCTGTTGTTGAAATAAATGAGGCGAGCGAGACTCAACCTGAACCTGAGGAAACTGAGGAATAAATTTATGGGACATGGAGCTATAACTCGACCTAAAGAAGAATATTTTGACTCTAGCAAAGGGGCTTTACTTCAGAAGATATTCTTAATAGCAGGAATTGTAGGTATTCTTGGTTCAGTTATATTTCTTGCTGTAGGGATTGCTTCAGGCATTGAAGACATACAGCGTCAGTTCGCTTACTCTTATCTCTTTGCTTATATGGTATGCTTTACCATTTGTTCTGGAATGCTTTTCTGGACAATGCTGCATCATGCAGTAGATGCGAAGTGGTCTGTGATTCTGCGACGTATTCTGGAGAACTTTGCCTGCCTTTCAGCCGTTTTGCTACTCTTCTTTGCCCCGATAGTCTGGTTCATTTACATTAATCCTCTTTTTAATGGCTGGAGTCTTCTGGATTGGTGGATGGTTAAGCCTGGTCAGGATGTTCTCTATGATTGGAAAGCAGGTTTTCTCAATCCCACCTTTCTAACTATTCGTTTCATTTTCTATTTTCTGGTTTTTATCGGCCTTTCTTGGTGGCTTAGATCCATATCGAAAAACCAGGATAAGATTGGAGATGAACAGATACGTTTAGGGTTTATTAAAAAGCATAGTAATATTATTATGCGTAAAATTTCGTATGCGGGGCTAGTCGGTTTCGGATTGATGATCACATTCATCGGAATTGATCTTCTGATGGCTCTAAATTTTCACTGGTTCTCCACCATGTGGGGCGTATATATCTTTGCAGGGTCTGCTCAGGCCTCTATGGCACTACTCATCATTACCAGCAATGCACTGCGCAATGCGGGCTTTCTACGTGAAGTGATGACTGTGGAGCATAATCACATCATGGGTAAGCTGCTTTTCGCATTTACGGTATTTTGGGCTTACATCTCTTTCAGCCAATACATGCTGATTTATTATGCGAATATTCCTGAAGAAACGATTTTCTTTACCATGCGTAATACCGGTAGTTGGAAATTTATGAGTTATGCATTAGTTGTTCTGCATTTCTTCTTACCCTTTCTCATGCTTTTGACTCAGCCTGGAAAATGGGACCAGCGTCGTTTATTGACGGTATGCACTATCATTTTAATTATGCATTGTGTGGATCATTACTGGATCGTAATGCCGCAGTTGCAATACTCCATTGATCATTATACCTCGGGTATTGCATTTCATCCCTTTGATATTCTAAATCTAGTGGGCATTGTAGGCATATTGGGCTTTTTCTTCATTCGCTCTTTGTCAAAAGGTGCATTGTTTCCTCATAAAGACCCAAGGCTCTTTGAGTCTGTAACACTCATTAACTAAGGAAGGATTTGAATAATGGCTAAAAAAGATTTTTCAAGTGTCGGGGTTGCTTCTCTCGTCCTGTCCCTGTTCTTACTTATGGGCGTTTTAACATGGGTCATTATTGAAAACAGCAGTATTTCCTATAAAGCAGAAGGTGCTGAAGATACGCAGGCTGATCAGCGTTATGAAACGCTGGCTAAGCTTCAAGAAGAGGATGTTAAGGAGCTCGAAGGTTTAGATAAAGCGATGGATGACACCGTTGGTGCGCTTAGATCCAAAACAGTTCAGCCTATACCTATGGCGTCGCCTCCTATTCCTACCAATATCAAATCTCCCGCATACAAAAAGGATACCAGCATATGATGACGGCCTTTTATATTATTCTTATCGGATCCATGACCATTTTTGGTGGTAGTGCCATTTATGCGTTATTTTGGGCAGCTAAATCCGGTCAGTTTAGTGATATGAAACAGGGTGCGGAAGTTATATTTGGAAAGGATGAACCCGTCGGTGAGATCACCGACCATTTCCCAGGTATGGACTTAGAAGCCAAACTAGAAAAACGCAAACTGAAGAAGATGAGAAAGTTTTAAACTATGGCGGAAGTTGCACAATTAGAGACCCCAAACACAAAGGCTCAGTCTGAAGCTGAATTGCGCGTGTTGATTGATAAGTCATGCCGCAGTCCGGTCATGCTGTTTTTTTCTGGGGCTATTTTTTGGCTCTTAGTAGGCACATTTTTTGGTTTTGCAGCATCCTGGAAATTACATGACCCTAACTTTCTCATAAGTTTATTTGGGGTTGATTTTGGCTTTCTCAACTTTGGTCGTTTTCGTCCTGCACATTTGAATGCTGTAGCCTATGGTTGGTCATCATCTGCTGCACTGGGTGTAGCCATATGGCTGATGGCTCGTCTTTGTCATATTCCGCTGCGCAACGGGGCTTTAGTTGTTACGGCCGGTATTATTTGGAATATTGGTATTTTCATTGGCCTTATAGGTATCCTTTCGGGCGATAGCACCTCTATTGAGTGGCTTGAGTTCCCGCCTTACGCGACAATGTTTCTGTTTGTTGGTTATGCTTTAGTTTCCATATGGGCTGTTGATATGTTCCTGCGTCGTAGACCCGGTCATGTCTATGTTTCCCTATGGTATATCATGGCGGCGTTGTTCTGGTTTCCCTGGCTCTACGCGACGGCCAACCTTGTATTTCTTCTCAAGCCTGTTTCCGGATCGGTGCAAGGTATTATCAACTGGTGGTATGGACACAACGCACTAGGCCTATGGTTTACACCCATTGGCCTTGCTACAGCTTACTACATGATTCCTAAAGTAATAGGACGTCCGGTTCACAGTTATTATCTCTCTGCCATAGGTTTCTGGTCCCTTGCGTTATTTTATAGTTGGAATGGCGGACATCACTTGATTGGTGGTCCACTTCCTGCCTGGGTTATCACTTGCAGTATTGTTGCCAGCATTATGATGGTCATACCTGTGGTTACGACAGCGATCAATCACCACATGACCATGAAAGGAAACTTTCATGTTTTAGCTTACAGCCCGACGCTTCGGTTTATTGTCTTCGGCGCCATGGCTTATACCTTAGCCAGCCTACAAGGTTGTACGATGGCGATTCGTCAACTCAATGAAATCACTCACTTTACTGATTACACCATAGGACATGCTCACTTAGGTCTCTATGCCTTTTTCACTATGATGATGTTTGGGGCTATTTATTATATTACGCCGCGCTTAGTAGACTGTGAGTGGCGTTCTTCTCTGTTAATCAAAATTCATTTCTGGGCGTGTTCCTATGGAATTATGGGCATGGTTCTTGTTTTAACCGTTGGTGGTATCACCCAAGGCATGATGTTAGCGGATCCTGCAGTTACCTTTGAACAAATTGTGGATGGTCCGCCAAAGTACTACCGCATAGCTAGAACGATCACAGGCGCTCTTATAGCTGTAGGACATATTGCTTTCGCCATTCACTTTGGATTAATGATGGCTCGTCTTGGACGTAAAGAAGGAGGCCCTGCTTATTTGTAAGTTAAGTAGATTAAGCGGAGTCATTTAGTTAAAAGATATGAATCATCTTAAAACATTATTTATTGGATTTTTTCTGACCTTTTTATTCGCATGGTTGGGGCTGGTCGTTTTTCCCTATCTGCAACTGGGAAATCTTCAGCCTTACGTGGACGAAGATGAAGGAACCAGTTTTCCTTTAGAATTAACAGGAATCGAAAAACGCGGTATGGAATCCTACGCCCGCAACGGCTGCATCTATTGTCACACACAGCAGATTCGTCCCAAGAGTCAAGGCAGTGATATTGAGCGTGGATGGGGAGGACGTCGTACCGTTGCTCGTGACTATATCAACCAGAAACCCGTTTTTCTTGGAACGATGCGAACAGGACCTGATCTAACAAATGTAGGCGTTCGTTTACGAGATGAACGCTGGCACCATGAACATCTTTACAACCCTCAAAGTAAGTCTAGTTGGTCAACTATGTCGCCTTACAAATATCTTTATGAAAAGCGTAAGATTCAGGGACAGCCTTCGCCGGATGCTCTCATTGACATTGGTGAAGAAATTGAAGAGGGCTATGAAATTGTTCCTAAAGAAGAAGCAAAGGCTCTCGTTGCCTATCTTCTATCTCTAAACCGAAATTATCCTTTGCCGGAGGCACCTTTCGATGAGTGATACAATACCACCTTCTAATAAAGAGAAAAAAATCGATAACCCGGCTTCCAAAGGCGTTGACTATCGTGATGATAAAAGTTTGAACGAGATCCACGCTCCTATTGTTCGTGAGAAAGATGATCCTGAAGAAGGAGAAGAGCCAGTCTCTCTCTGGTTAGTGGTTGCAGGCGCATGTGTTGTCTTTGCTGCCGGAATTTATCTTGGAACAAACAGTGGTAACTTCAAAGCAGACTATTACTATGATGGCGGTCCTGGATCTGATGCAGGTGCATCTGCAGCAGCGTCGGCTGCAGCTGTAGCTAGTGCTGATCCCACAGCTAAACTTATTAAACGCGGTAAACGAATTTATACTTCAAACTGTGCTTCATGTCATCAGGCTACAGGTTTGGGTGCAGCAGGCATGTATCCTCCTGTTGCCAATTCAAATTGGGTTACAGATGAAGCGCCTAAACGTCTCGTTGGTATTTTGCTAAAAGGGTTGGTGGGGCCGATCAGTATTAATGGTGGCCCGCCGCAGTCTTACAGTGGAGCTATGGCATCATGGGAAAAAATGTTGAGTGATAAAGATATTGCTGCTGTTTTAACCTATATGCGTCAGGAGTGGGGAAACTCTGCTCCTCCGATTACGCCTGAAGAAGTCGCTATGATGCGTGATCAAATGGCTGATAGAAGCAAAGCGTGGACGGAGCCAGAGCTTTTAGAAATTCCTGCGGGTCCTATTTCAGGCGGCAGTGAAGATAGTAATGAAAATTCAGATGCGACAAATGAGGCAAGCACGGAGTCACCCCCTGCTTAACTTGATTTTATTAGGAGATACCCTTAAGTGCAGTTTTATAACTTAAAAAACAATATAAGTATTTTTATCTTGATGAGGAAAAATTTAATGTGTTTTCTATCTAAGTTGTCATTCATTGACTTCGCTCAAAGTT
The DNA here is from genome assembly GCA_039193385.1 of Verrucomicrobiota bacterium. Lineage (GTDB taxonomy): Bacteria > Verrucomicrobiota > Verrucomicrobiia > Methylacidiphilales > JBCCWR01 > JBCCWR01. The sequence goes on from JBCCWR010000006.1 coordinate 21,098, forward strand.
AAAGAGCGATGTTAGTTTTTAGTTTTAGGAGTAATAAATGGGTGTAGTTAAGGCAGACGATTCTCACCATGATGATAGTCATCATCATGAGTTGCCTTTTTGGCGTAAGTATATTTTTTCAACAGATCATAAAATCATTGGAGTTCAATATGCACTGGCTTCATTGTTTTTTCTATTGCTTGGTTTTATATTAATTGGCCTCATGCGCTGGCAGCTGGCGTATCCTGGAGATCCCATTCCTTTTGTTGGTGGATTACTGGAAGCTTTTCTGGGCCGAGAGATGGCTGATGGAGGCGTGATGACTGCGCAACTTTATAATTCCTTCGGTGCTATGCATGGAACCATTATGGTATTCCTAGCTATTGTTCCTCTAGCATTTGGAGCATTTGGTAATTATGTAGTGCCCTTACAAATCGGTGCTCCAGATATGTGTTTTCCCAGAATTAATATGGCCAGCTTCTGGGTGCAGTTTGTTGGAGGGTTCATTATGGTGGCGAGTTTCTTCGTTCCCGGAGGAGCAGCCAAGTCAGGATGGACTTCATACTCGCCCTTAGCGAATATTGCTGATAGCGGTGATTCATATATGTTTCTATGGAATGGGCAAACCATGTGGCTACTAGGTATGGTCTTTTTGATTACCGCATCCTTACTCGGTTCCGTGAATTTCATAGCTACTATTATCCAATTGCGTTGCAAAGGTATGACCTGGATGCGTTTGCCGTTCTTTTGTTGGGCGCAGTTTATTACAGCTTTTCTTTTGCTGTTGGCTTTCCCGCCTTTAGAGGCAGCAGGTATTATGCAGCTGGTTGATCGTATGTTGGGTACGAGTTTCTTTCTGCCAAGTGGTCTTTACGTTGGTGGAGAGGTTATGGACATCAGTGGCGGTGGTAGCCCTCTTTTATGGCAGCATTTATTCTGGTTTCTAGCCCACCCAGAAGTTTATGTTTTGATCCTTCCCGCCATTGGTATCATTGCAGAAGTTCTGACAACGAATACGCGTAAGCCATTATGGGGTTACAGACTCATGGTTGGCTCTATCTTTGTTCTTGGTTTTCTCTCTTTCATTGTGTGGGCACACCATATGTATCTCACCAATATGGGTGCATGGATAAGTGCTTGGTTTCAGACAACGACGATTATTATTTCTATTCCCTCTGTTATTCTTATCTCTTGTCTGCTTATTTCGTTGTGGGGTGCTTCTATGCGCTTCCCCACTTCTATGTGTTTCGCTACAGCCTTCTTGCCAATGTTTGGTATTGGCGGTTTAACGGGTATCCCGCTTGCATTTAGTGCACTCGATCTTTATCTGCATGATACCTACTATGTTATTGGTCATTTCCATTACATTGTGGCACCAGGAACAATCTTTGCCTTGATTGCGGGCATCTATCATTGGTATCCGAAAGTAACCGGGCGTCATATGAGTGAATTCTGGGGTAAGGTTCATTTCTGGCCCTCATTGATTTTCATGAATGGAATTTTTATGCCCATGTTTTTACAGGGGATGGCAGGTTTTCATCGTCGCTGGTATGACGGCGGTGCTTCATATGAGTTGACCGATCGTGTTATTGAGTGGACACAGATCTTTGGCTTTGAGGGGATTACTTATCTGGATTTGAATATTGTCATGACTTGGTCTGCAGGGTTCTTATTCGTTGCACAAATTCCTTTTATTATTAATTTCTTTGCCAGTATCTGGACTGGTAAAAAAGCAAAAGATAATCCCTGGAATTCTACAACGCTGGAGTGGCAGACACCTACACCTCCAGGGCATGGTAACTTTACCTCAGAACCTGTAGTTGATAGAGGACCTTACGAATATAGCGTGCCAGATGCGGATGAGGACTTTTTGCCTCAAGGGAAAGTAAGTTAATTTTTCGGAATCATTATAATGGACGTTATCCCGTATACTGTTAAGCCAAGACCTGAAACAGGTTTGTATAATGCTAAATTGGGAATCTGGCTTTTCCTTGCTTCAGAGGTCATGTTGTTTGGAGGACTCTTCAGTGCTTATCTATTTCTAAGATTAGGAGCGCCTGAGGGTACTTGGCCTCATGGGCATCTTGAAGTTTTACCTGGTCTTTTTAATACAGCTATTCTTATTCTTTCCAGCGTTACGGTTGTCATGGCGTGGCTCAGTGTGCGTCTTAATGAATTTACTAAATTCAGAATTTTCTTAGGCATTACCATTTTTTGTTCTCTTATTTTCGTATGTGTTAAGTCCTACGAATATTACGGAAAATTTCATCACTTCGGTGTTTTTCTGAAGCAGGATAATATTGAGATTACCGGACATCTCAAAAATTATGATGAGTACCACCATTACATAGATGAAAAGTCTCAATTGGAGGCAAAGCGTGGTACGTTAAGTCGTCAAATTGCCAAGCTTTCAAACAAGATTCACATCGCTAAGAGAAAAGATGAAAATTCTACTAAGGCATCCGAATTCCAAAAAGAAGTAGATGCTAAATCTGAAGAGCTAAAGAAAGTAAATGAAGGTCTTTCTAAGCTTAAGATGCCTGCACTTTACCTGGCGCCTGATCATAAGCAACCTTGGCATAAGTACATCAATGCCGACGCTAAGTATGAAAAATATGGAGATGCCTTGCTTACTTATGATTTTGAGGGTGTTAAGGTTACTGATAAAAAGGTTAAGCCGCATCCCACTAAAATTACAGATATGATCAAAAAGGCTATGGGTCAGTATAAAACACCTGAGCATGCCTCCCACTATCTGAAAATTGAGCCAGATGCTATCAAACGCCATTCCTACTTTTATCCTAAATATAACGGTTATTTTGCTATCTACTTTACGATGACGGGACTACATGCTGTGCATGTTATAGGCGGTGCCTTGGCGATGTGCTACTTCTGGTTACCAATGCCGGGCGGACGTGGCTCAACGCTTTTCAAGAAAGACCGTCAGCATTTTGCCAACCGTATTGAAGTAGCTGGGCTATTTTGGCACTTCGTAGATTTGGTTTGGATTTTCCTTTTTCCGATTATGTATCTATTCTAAACCAAAGGAAAGTTATATGTCAGAACATACACAAAACATAGAACACTCAGATCACGACGAAGCTCACGAGATGGAACATCTTCGTAAGCACATGAAATTATACTGGGGTATATTCTGGGCATTAATTGTTTTTACTGTTATTACCGTCTTAGTTTCTTTTGTAGATCTTGGAGCTGATGGTATAGGTGCCCCTGACATCGTGCTTGGTTTGGTCATTGCCACTATTAAAGCTTCACTTGTAGCCGTCTTTTTTATGCACTTATCTGATGAAAAGAAATTGATCTATGTCATTCTCTTGTTTTCAACTGTCTTTGTCATAGCTCTTTTTGTCTTATCTATTTGGGCCTACTACAACAAAATAGAGTATCTATAGTTAGACTATGTCATTAAAGCTTTTCCATATTGTTTTCGTTACTATAACGACTTTAGCCTCTCTATTTTTAGGTGCTTGGAGTGCATGGCAATATAGCAGCTTAAAAGAGGGAGTTTATTTAGCAGGAGCTATTGGCGGAGGTATTTTTGCGGTCATTTGTGTTTGTTATGGTTTTGTGTTCTACCAGAAACTTAAAGGAAAAAATCTTTGGTAAAAATTTTATGAAAGCGATGATGACTAAAGTTGTACTTTCGGTGATTTTGACCACCATAATGTTAAGCCAGGATCTCATGGCTTGTTCGGTTTGTTTTGGGGCCAAAGGAGATAAAGTGACCGAATCTATCGGTTTAGCGATTCTCTTCATGGTACTGCTAATAGGAATGGTACTTACAGGATTAACTGCGGGAGCAGTTGTTCTTTTTCGACGTGAAAAAAAATATGCCAACGCAAAATTGGCTTAGATTGCTAGGAGATGCTTATGACTCTTGCTTTGATTAATGAATTTCTGGGAATGCCTGTAAACGCTGCAGCTCATGGGTATAAGATTGACCATATGTTGGAAGTTGTTCACTGGTTCATGCTTATTCTTTTTATTGGATGGATTGTTTTCTTTTTCATTACGCTTTTTAAATTTACGGCAAAGAAAAATCCTAAAGCTTCGTACAAGGGTGTTAAGAATAAGTTCTCAACCCATCTTGAAATTTCCGTTGTTTTAGTTGAAGCCTTTTTGCTGCTAATTATTGCCATTCCGCTATGGATAGAACGTGTTAATGAGTTTCCAGACGAAGAAAAGGCCATTGTTGTTCATGCTATTGCTGAGCAATATGGTTGGAACTACCACTACCCAGGCGCTGACCGTAAATTTGGTAAGAAAGATCCGTCATTAATAACTTCGGATAATCCTATCGGTTTGGATCGTTCTGATCCCGATGCAAAAGATGATATTCTAGCAAAAACGGAGATGCATCTTCCAATAAATCAAGAAGCTATTATCCGCATCACATCAAAAGATGTTATTCATAACTTTGCTTTACCGCATATGCGTATCGCTCAAGATGCTATTCCAGGCGTTGAAGTTCCTATGTGGTTCACTCCAGTTCGAACCGGAGAATACGAAATTATTTGTGGACAACTCTGTGGTGTGGGACATTACAGTATGAAAGGCTGGCTCATGATCGATGAGGATGAAGATTACAAGAGCTGGCTCAAGGAAAATGCACTCCGTCAAGGCGTTCAAGTTTCCATGAAGTGATCATTATCTCAGACTTTAAAAGTTATTCTTTATCCAACGTACTCTTTATTTACGAGTAGTGTAAAATTTTGTGTTACAAAGTTATCTTAGAAAATTTTATGAGGGATGTATTGATCTCGTTTATCCTCAGGTTGAAATTCCAGGTAACGTCCAGGAGCTGAAAGAGCCCTTCTGTAATCAGTGTGGAGATCCTCTATCTAGTGAATTAAACAAAAGGGCATGTGCGAATTGCCGAGGACGGACTTGGGGCCTAGATCAGGCACGAGCTGCTTATTTGGCGGAAGATGGTGTTCGGGAGGTTATTCACGGATTTAAATATGAGCAAAAGAGTTATTATTATCCGACACTGATAAAATGGCTTAAAGAGGGATTTGATCGATTTTACGCTCGAGATGTTCTTGAGTGGCAACCACAAGCATTGGTGCCGGTTCCTTTGCATTTTTCACGTTTACGCAAACGCGGATTTAATCAGGCAGAAGAGTTGGCCAAAGGCTTAAGTAAGTTGACCGGACTTCCAGTATGGAAGGCGATTCGTAAGGTTAAGCCTACGCAGGTTCAGGCAAGTCTACGTAAAAGCCAGCGTTTAAAAAACCAAGTTCGAGTCTATGATCTGAAGAGGGGATTTGACGTTTGTGGGGCAAGGCTGCTAATCATAGACGACGTTTTTACGACTGGGGCTACAGTCGACTCTTGTGCCCGTGTGCTTTTGAAACATCACGCGGATAGTGTTTGTTCACTGACTGTGGCCAGAGGCTAGACGTATATTAGATTTAAATTAATTATCATGGCTATTTTTAGTAAACCAAAATTTGGAAATACAGTAGGTGATCGAACCAAGAAACGAGACATTCCTGAAGGCGTATGGATCAAATGTCCGAAGTGTGGGGAGGTGCTTTTTAATAAAGAGCTGGAAGAGAATTGGATGGTGTGTAAGAGCTGTGATCATCATATGACTCTATCTGCTCGTAAAAGAGTGGATAGCCTTATTGATGCAGGAACTTTTGAGGAGATGGATGCAGATTTAACCTCTGTAGATGTATTGAAATTCAAAGGAAAGACGACTTACCCGGAGCGTTTAGAAAACTATAAAAAGCGAACAGGATTGAATGAAGGCGTAGTAAGTGGTTGGGGTCATATAGATGGTATAAGAATATCCTTAGCTGTTATGGATTTTGGTTTTCTAGGTGGAAGTATGGGGGCAGTTGTTGGCGAAAAGATTACCCGTGCTATCGAGCGCGGCACCTTGGATAGGAGGCCCGTCTTAGTTATTTCTGCATCAGGTGGAGCTCGTATGTATGAGGGAATGTTTAGTCTCATGCAAATGGCTAAAACAAGTGGTGCTTTAGCTAAGCATGCCGAAGCGAAATTACCCTTTATATCTGTTTTGACTAATCCGACTATGGCAGGAGTGATGGCAAGTTATGCCTCACTAGGAGATTTAATTATTGCTGAACCCGGGGCCATGGTCGGGTTTGCCGGCGCGCGTGTCATTAAGGAAACGACACAGTCTGAGCTTCCAGATGGCTTTCAGACGGCAGAGTTTCTATTGGAACATGGTCTCATTGACCAGATTATTCCTCGTTATGAAATGAAGGCAAGCCTTGCATCCATTTTTCGATACACTGGTTTCTAAATTTTTTTAATTAGAAAAATCTAGATAGGATGCAACTTTAGTGTTTACGGACTATCATATACATACGCCACTCTGTCATCATGCTGTGGGACATCCATGTGAGTATGTTAAGGTGGCGAAGGATCGTCGTCTTGAGGAGATAGGTTTTGCGGATCATAATCCTATGCCAGATCAGTTTGATGATTGGCGTATGGGACCTGATGAGTTGCCGGAATATTTGAAATTGGTCGATGAGGCGAGAGAAGCTTATCCGGACTTTCCTATTCGTATTGGTTTAGAGTGTGACTATCTTGATGATTATGAAGATCATGTTCGAAAATTAGATCAAGCCTATGATTGGGATTACTTGATCGGCTCTGTTCATTACATATCAGATAAATGGGATGTTGATAATCCTATGAAGATGTCAAAGTGGGATGAAATGCCAGTGGAAGAAATATGGACGTTATACTTTGCACAATATACTAAGATGGCCTGCTCAGGGTTGTTTGATTTTTTGGGGCATGCGGATCTGGTAAAGAAGTTTGGACGCTACCCTAAGGGTGAGTTGAAACATTTCTACAAAGAAACTTTAGATGCTATTCGTGATCATGATGTGGCGATCGAATTAAACACTGCGGGTCTTTATAAAGATACAGGTGAGATTTATCCGAGTCGTGAATTTCTTGAAGAAGCGTTTTGTCGAGAGATACCCGTTTTAATTAATTCTGATGCGCATAGGCCAGAGGAAGTCGGGCGTGATTTTGATAAAGCACTAAAACTGGTTCACGAGATTGGCTATAAAGAGTTACAGCGCTTTGTAAAGAGGGAGAGAAAATCTGTAAGTATTGAGGATATATAATGTTGAAAGCAGGAATTGTAGGATTACCTAATGTAGGAAAAAGCACACTTTTTAATGCCATTACAAAAACGCGTAAGGCAGAGGCTGCCAATTATCCATTTTGCACCATAGAACCCAATACGGGTGTGGTCACTGTGCCTGATAACAGACTCAATGTTTTGTCTGAGTTTTCAAAGAGTGAAAAGACTGTTCCAGCTGTCATTGAGATGATGGATATTGCCGGACTTGTAGAAGGTGCAAGTAAAGGAGAGGGTCTTGGAAATAAGTTTCTTTCACATATTCGTGAGGTAGACGCCATTGTACAGGTTATACGCTGTTTTGATGATGAAAACATTCATCATGTGAGTGGGTCGATTGATCCACTACGTGATATAGAGGTGATTATGACCGAATTGGTTCTGGCAGATTTAAATTCTGTGGAAAAGCAAAAAGAGCGTGTGGCTAAACTGGCTCGATCTGGTTCCAAAGAAGCCAAACAAGAACAGGTTGTACTAGAAAAATTAGAATCCCATCTAAATCAAGGTAACCCTGCAATTACTTTAGATCTTCAAGAAGATAATAAGGAAGTTCTGCAACGCTTCTTTTTATTAACGACTAAGCCTACTCTTTTTGCCTGCAATGTTAAAGAGTCTGACTTAGCAGATTTACTTTCTGGAAAACGTGAGGGATCTACAGGTGAACGTGTTGCGAACGTAGAAAAATACTGTATTGAGAATCTTGGCGCAAAGGCTGTTGTTATTAGCGCTTATATTGAAGAAGAGTTACAGGAATTAACAGATGAGGAGCGTTTAGAATACTTGAAAGATTTGGGAGTGGAGGAATCTGGCGTAGGCTCCTTGATACAGGCTGCTTATGAATTACTTGGATTAAGAACATACTTTACCACGGGCGAGAAAGAGTCGCGTGCCTGGACGATTCATCATGGAGATAAAGCTCCACGAGCGGCAGGGGTGATACATACGGATTTTGAGCGTGGCTTTATCGCTGCTGAAACAATTGCTTTTGAGGATTTGATCGATCTCGGCTCACATGCTAAAGCTCGCGAAGCAGGCAAACTACGTATTGAGGGGAAAGAATATATTGTTAAAGACGGCGATGTTATGGAATTTCGCTTCAATGTATGATTTCATATTCCTGCTACAAAGAAAGGCCGAATTTCATAGATATTCGGCCTTGGTTTGTTGCTTTACTGAAGAGTAGTCCCTTTGTATTACTGAGCTGCACTGGCATCTGCACTAGTTTCAGCATTAGTTTTCTTCATTTTATGATGCACTGCTTTTTTCTTTTTAAAGTGTTGCATGGCTGCCTTACGTTCCTCTGTACTGATTTGCCCATCTCCATCTGTGTCAATTCTTTCACGTTTTTCCTGCATTTTTTCTTGAACGTCGGGTGGCAGAGATTCAAAGGCCTTTTGCCGCTCTTCTTCATTTAGTTTGCCATCTTTATCTTCATCAAACTTTTCAAGTATTTGCTGACGACGTGCTTTTCTAGCTTGTTCGTGTTCTTTGCGGTCGAGTTTACCATCGCCGTTTGCATCAAAATTCTGAATCATTTCCTGCCGTCTCTGTTCCTGCTCTGGGGTTCTTTCACGTTCTTCTGCTCCTTTACCAAAGCCTTTATTCAACGGAAAAGCCAAGCTTACCAAAGGTAATGCTAAAGTTAGCACGGTAATGATCGTTATTTTATAGTGGGAGGTGTTTAATTTCATAAATTATATAACGGCAGTGTCTGCAATAAGTTGCGTAGAATAATCGTTTTTAGTTAACATTCGCTTTGAAATAGATGTTCATTTCTATAAAGTCTTAACAAAAATTTGTCACAAAATGGGCCAAGCTGAAGTTTTAGAGGATTTAGTTCCAGATACATTATTGGGACATTACAAAATCATATGCCATATAGCAGAAGGTGGTATGGGTCATGTTTTTCGTGCCTTTGAATCCAGTTTAAATCGTGAAGTTGCGATTAAAGTGCTACGCAAAGAGTATTCTACAAATCCTCGCTATCTAAAATTCTTTGATGAAGAGGCCCAGAATATTGCCGCCTTGCGCCATCCTAATATTGTTCCGATCTATTTCATTGGTCGTCAAGGTGAGCTTTATTACTTTGTCATGCCTTTTATTGAAGGTTCAACGCTTGATGATTGGATTGAGGCCATGACTCCCATGAATATAGAACAGGGCACATGGGTATTGAATCAGGCTATTGAAGCTTTGGATTGGGCTTTAAATCACTCGATTGTTCACCTTGATATCAAACCCTCCAATTTCCTGCTTGATTCGAATGGTTCTATTTTGTTGACGGATTTTGGTCTGGCACGTTCGTTGAGTGTAGATGATGATCAGGACCGCGAATGTATTGGAACGCCTGCTTATATTTCACCAGAACAAATTATGAATGAGCCTACGGATCAGCGTAGTGATATTTATTCATTAGGAGCTTCATTATATCACTTGATGACCATGCGCTTTCTTCACGAGTACAATACTGTTGAAGACATTGTAGTGGCACATCTGGAGAAGCCGTTTCCTTATGCTGAAGCTGAGTCCTATGGTTTAACACCAGGATGGATTAATCTTTTTGATCGTATGACGCAAAAGAAGCCTGAGGATCGTTTTCAAAATTACGAAGAGTTGCGTGACGCCGTATATAAAGTGGACAGACTTCCTCCCGTTAATGTCCGTAAATATGATGATGAAAAAAAGGAGGAGCCCGTTGTCGTTCCTATGAGGAATTTTGGGCGACCTGAATTTTTACATGGATTGCTTCATGAACGTTGTGAGAGCTGGCTTTCTGCAGGGGTTGACTCAGTTGTGGAATGGAAGGCTGATGCTGTCTATCAGTCAATTGACTCCAAGCGTAAACCTCTAGAGATTAACAAGCTCAATACAATTATTGGTGATATATCCAAACCAAAACGTTGTGAGGTCGACGATCTTGTTAAGGCTTTAGAGATTGTTCCCGAGATGCGTGATTACATACATCTAGTGGCAAATTCAGGTTTTTACTCTGAGAAAGAAATTGTTACGACCAAGAAGGTAGTTAGGTGTGTAGGTGAGGAGTTGGTTCAAGGTCTCTTATTGACAGGCTTGATGTTTCGCGATGAATTGCCCCGTGATGATGATTTTATTTGGTACCCTTTATGGCAGCACTCTTTGCTAGTTGGTATTACGTCGAGTTTACTTCTCGAGTATGTCATGGAAGTCAAAAGAGATAAGACAAAAACTTCAAGCTTTGCTGCTATTAGAAGTATGTTTTCCTCGAATATGCCTTATAAAGCATTTTTTGCGGGTCTATTTCATGACATTGGTAAGATTGTCTTATCACAAGTAGCATCTTTTACATACTATGCGGTGCTTCGTCAGTCTGCTAATTCCAAAGACCCTGTAGAGCTGTGGGAGCAAAAAATTTTCAACCTGACACACGGCAAAGCTGGTGCTTACTGGCTGGAAAAGCAAAGTATTGATTCAGCGATTACAGCTGCTGTGAAAAACCATGAAAAGCTCAATGAGTCAAACGGCATTCTTACGGCGGTAGTGGGTTTGGCAAATCAGATGGTGAAGAGGCATGGATTAGGTTATAGCGGAAGTCCTATTGTTGAAGTGCGTGATCTATGGAGCACCGCAGCATGGAAAGAGGTTGTGAAATTTGCTAAAAATGATGCTCTTACATCTGAACGTATGGAAATGGATTTTATGCCCCTAGTGGGAAAACTTCCTGTCATTGATAAACTTAAAAAAAGCTAAAGAAGCACGACACAATAATCTAATTCGAAGCCAAAATTTTAACTTTATTATAGCAATGCAAATCACACTAACACGGGAGTTTATTTTTGATGCAGCGCAAGCTTTAACTGTATTTCCTGAAGGGCATAAATGCCGTCAGCTTCATGGACATACGTTTAGAGTACAGATTTCTGTCACTGGAGAGATTGATCAGAAGACGGGGATGTTGTATGACCATGCAATTATTGCACAAAAGGTAAGGCCAATTATTGAATTGATCGATCATCGTTATCTTAACGAAATTGAAGGATTGGAAAATCCCACTCTGGAAAATCTTTCATTTTGGTTTTGGGAGCGCTTAAAAAACGAGCTTCCAGACTTAAGTGAGATTGTTGTTTATGAGACCCCTACAGCTTGGTGTCGTTTTACAGGCTAGTAATTTTTGCGTTCAGAAAATACTGCAGCCTCTTTATCGATGATAAAAAGGCTGCAGGGATGCGGTGTTAGTCTTTTAGTTTGAGAGGGAAATGTTTATGGAATTCTGAAGGCTTGACCTGTGTTAGCATCATAAACGACATCACCAGGTGATTTTCCTCCGACACTTACAGTGAAATTGGACCATGGAGAGCGGACTTCTCCACCATTTTGCATGTGACCATAGGGAACGCGTTCACTACTATCTTCCTTGACGTAAACGGTCCTGTGGGAGATGGAAGGTTTGGTATAAATAACCTTAGAGTAACTACGCCCACAATAACGGTGTCCAGAACGATAATATCTTGATCTATAGCTATAGGGAGAGGAATAACGTATATAACTAGTCCTGCGAGGACAGTGGTAGCCTACGGATTGATAATTCCCAGCACTCACCGTGTTACCGATGGAGCCTCCGACAGCAGAGCCAACGAGAGATCCTATCCACCAGCCATCTTCTCCGCCAGTCGCTTGACCAATGGCAGCACCTGCTGCTGCACCTGCAATAATACCCATGACTGTGTTTGTTGGTTGACCTGTTCCCGATTCTCCGAAAACGGTTCTTTGAGCATATGTTGTAGAAGTTAAAATTCCACAACCCACAAGACAGACGCATAATATCTTCATGCAGGATACGACGCGTCTTTTTTTAGGATGATTCAGTATTAATCAGAAAATATTAATTTTTTAAAAATGTCTATGATGAATACATGACAAAATCTAGAAGTTTTCCAGGGTCTAGAATTTGATTAATTCATGGCAGTTGCTCTATATCCAAATCCAGAGAGACTGTTATATGAGCAATAACGAGCAATATTAGATCCATTGAGAGATGACATGATTTTTTAGTGCCTGTATAAGAAGCTTTTTAGTTTTTTTGTCTGATGAAAAATTAATTTTTGCAAATAATTAATATATGTAGGAACGAGGTGAAAAAATTTTCTTACAGCTTGTTATGCTCTGGTGAATCTGCTATCAGATGTAAACACTATTTAATGGAAATACTTAATATGAAAAAACAAGCTTTATCACTTCTTTTGGTGCCAGCATTGGCGATATTTACATCTTGCAATGGTTCATCTGGAACATCCACAGTTGTTGGTTCTTCAGCAGTGGGTGCAGGCACAGGAGCGGGAATTGGCGCTTTAGTTGGCGGTGGAGAAGGTGCTGCTATCGGAGCTTTAGCTGGTGCAGCTGGAGGAGCACTGGTAGGTGCTGGTGCTAATGCATATAATCAAGGACAAACTTCTTACCCAGTGGCAGAAAGAGATCCTAACGATCCTAATGTTGTAATAAGTCCTTTTGATGGAACTCGTTTGGCCGTTGGTGCAGTCCCCGCTGGAACCAAGAGACGTGATCCTCAAGGCAGAGTATTTATTGTAGGTAATTAATTTCTTATCATTGTTATTTACAGAATAGCCGGGTTCACGAGACCCGGCTTTTGTTTTTCTCTAATTAGCTATGTTGAAAATTCGTGAAATGCGCAAAGAGGAGCGCCCTCGAGAACGTTTATGGGATCGTGGAGCTTCGGCACTTAAAATAGATGAATTACTAGCTATTCTCTTACGCACGGGTATGGCGGGAAAATCCGCAATTTTAATTGGTGAGGAATTACTATGTAAATATGGTTCATTGGAAGGCCTCTCTAGAGCAGATGTTAAAGAGTTGGCTGGTTTTAAGGGAGTAGGGCCTTCTAAGGCTATTCAATTGAAGGCAGCCTTTGAACTTGGAATCAGGCTGCAAAAAAAATCAATGGGTGCTTTACGCATGGAGACGCCAGAGGCTGTTATGCAATACCTGGGCGCGGAGATGCTAGCATTGGATTATGAAAGTTTACGTGTTATAGCAATGAATACGCGCTTACATTTTCTTGGAATGGAAGAGTTGAGTCGTGGGACAGTTAATGAAACGATAGCACATCCTCGCGATGCTCTTCGAGTGGCTTTGAACTATAAAGCATATGGTTTATTACTCGTTCATAATCACCCTTCGGGTGATCCTTCACCGAGTTCTACAGATCTTAGTTTTACTAATCGTATGCGAGATGCATGCCAACTGATGCAGGTCGAATTTATTGATCATGTCATCCTGGGGCGTGCCACACTAAATCATAAAGGCTATTATAGCTTCAAAGAAGCCGGTTATCTATAGATGTTACTGGTGATATTAATAAAAGCTATTGTATGAATGATATGACAAAGGAGTTAATGATTTTAAAGACTGCTCTCGAAACATATTTTGAAGCAGCAGCAGCACAGAAAAGCGAAAATCCTCCCGATTTAAAACCGATTTTCGAGAATCTCGACGAAGCGGTTAAGGCTGCTATTCCTCTGGCATCGCCTAGACTCAAGCATTTTTTAGAATCTGCAAGTTATCGAAAGGCATATGCTTTTCTAAATGTGTCGTATGACGATGGATTGGCTTAATCCCACTGGCTTTAGATGATGGCGGGCAAGCTATTTATTGTTGGAACACCCATTGGGAATCTTGAAGACTTATCTGCTCGAGCGGTTAGAGTTTTAAAAGAAGTCAATCTCATAGCGGCAGAGGATACACGGCATACAGGCATACTTCTCAAGCATCTCGAGATATCGTGTCGACAAGTAAGCTATCACAAATTCAATGAAGCTAAACGTAAAGATGAAATTTTATCTTATCTGAAAAATGGCGAAAATGTTGCGCTCGTTAGTGACGCAGGTATGCCAGGAATTTCAGATCCAGGGGAGAGATTAATTCATGAATGCCTTTATCATGATCTTGATGTGGAGGTCATTCCGGGACCTTCAGCTGTATTACATGCTCTGGTAGCTTCTGGGTTGAAGATGACGCCTTTTTATTTTGGCGGGTTTCTTCCTGTTAAAGGTGGGCAGAGACAGAAAGAGTTGCACCGTGCAGAGCAACGTGAATGTACAAGCGTTTATTTTGAATCACCTCACCGTATACTTCGTACCCTAGAAGAAAGTGTTTCTATTTTTGAAGAACAACGAAAAATCTGTGTTGCTCGCGAATTGACAAAAAAATTTGAAGAGGTCAAAACGGGATCTGCTGCTGAAATTCTAGATTATTTTAAGTCTGGGAAAGTTCGTGGGGAGATTACCTTTCTCGTTCAAGGTGCCTCTGCTTATACTAAGCGTATGGTAGCGCAAAAGGAGAGTCATTGACCGTTTTGTTTTGAGAGGTTAGAACATCTTTTTGAATTAATTTTAAAAAATCGGGAAATACAAAATGAAATTGATGCCTTTAATGTTTTTTCTGATGATGTCTCAACTGATTCTGGCTCAAGATGCGGACGATGATGCAGTTGTAAATACTGAAAAGACTCAGGATGAGTCTTCTTACTCTGAAACTACTGAGTCAGAACAAGGTAGCGAAAGTTCTGAAGAAGATAGTGTCCTGACAATTGACAAGGGGCAGGATGAAAATGAATTGGTGGAAGATGCTGTTGTTCAATCTGATGCTTCAGATGAAGAGATTCCTATGGTGCAACCTGCTGAGACAGGCAAGCGTTATGACCGTAGCGTAAAAGATGATGAAAAAGTATTCATAGGTAAGATTCATGAATTTCTCAATGATCCTGAGCGCACAGATACAGGCGGTAATAAGGCTTTAGAATATGAGTTTAAGTATTTCAATTATGGTGCAATTACCCAGGCTCAGAAGGAAGCTCGTGTCGGCAAGTATTACGTAGTTAACTGGTACAATAAAGGATTAGAAAGTGATTTTACGGTTCGTCTGGAATACCGTCAGGCGGGGTCACGTGATAAGGTGTATACAATAGAAGTTCCTTTCAATAAAGTGCGTGGAAAAGTAAAAGCTACGTTTGCAGTGACTGGTAAGCAATATCGTGATTATGGACAAGTATTGGCGTGGCGTATTCTTTTGCTTAAAGATGAGCGTGTTATGTCAGAGCGTCGTTCCTTTATCTGGTAAAATTTAAGTTTTTCAAATTAACAAATTTAACTCGTAGTAAAATGGTAGGACTTTTTGAAATTGTAAAAATGGGTGGCCACATTATGTGGTTTATCTTTATAGGCAGTGTATTAGCTGTAGCGGTTTTTGCCGAAAGAATGGTTTTTTACCATCGTTGTACTGTAAGAGTTAACGATTTTTTAAAAGGTATAAGTAGGTTGTTGCGTAAAGAGCGTTGGAATGAAGCTTTGGAGCGTTGTGACGAAGCTTACGGCCCTGCCATTCGTGTGGTTCAGGTAGCGATTTTAAAGAGGCATTTAAAGAAACAAGAGCTCAAAGAAATTATCCAGGAAGTGGGGCAGTTGGAAATGCCTAAACTGGAGGCGAACCTGGCCTTGCTTGCCACTATTGGGCAAATTGCGCCATTACTTGGTTTGTTGGGAACAGTGACAGGTATGATTCAGGTTTTTATGGAAATGAATCAGTCTATGGGGGCTGCACCCATCAGTGATCTTGCTGGTGGTATATGGGAGGCATTGATTACGACAGCTGGAGGTCTAGCTTTAGCCATTCCATGTTATGTCGCTTATAATTATCTTGCAGCGCGTTTGAATGCCATTGTTACGGATATCGAGAGATCAGGAATTGAAGTATTACAAATTCTTTATGATGATCCTGGTGTAGAAGAAAAAGAGATTAAGGCCTAAAATTATACGAATTAATCATTAAAAGCATGAGGTTAAGAAGTAATCTGGAAGTGAGACGTGGACCTATTGATCTCGCGCCATTGGTTGATGTCGTGTTATTACTGCTAGTCTTTTTTATACTTAGCTCGAGCTTCGTTCTTCAGCCTGGTATCCAAGTCAATCCTCCTGGAAGTATTCAAGAAGCAGGAGTTCGTGATTCCCGTTATATCATAACAGTGACGTCAGATTTGCCCCCTCTTATATTCTTTAATGATAAGCAGCTAGATATGATGCAGCTGGAAAAACGTTTACGTGAATTAGCTGATGATAAAAGCGATGTAACTGTAGTTTTACGAGCAGATCGTGATGTCAGTCATGGCGTCGTGGTAGAAATCATGAATCATGCTATTAAAGTAGGTTTACCTATGTTACTGGCAACTCAGGTTGAGAAGCAATGACTCTCCATGAGTTATATGATAAAATGGTTCCACAGGAAAAACGCTGGTTCGGCGTCTGCATCTTTTTCTCATTTTGTTTTCATTTGTTAGGGCTTTTTATGGTGAAGCTGGCACCGGTTGTGCCGGATCGATTAATTATACCTGCACCTGAGGTAACATTGGCCGTATTTACTTCTGAGTTTGGTGATTGGCTAGAAGATAATGAAGGGGGTGGTATGGGCTGGATCAATTTGCGTGATCCAAGACTGGTGAGCCAGCCTATAGCATCATTGCCTATGATAGAGGGTTTACTGGAAGATACTGAAAAAATGCCCGCACTTCAGGAGTCTGAAAGCACATGGATAGACTTATCTCAGATGATTTCTAACCTTGAAGAGAAGACGATTCAGGGACTAGCGCCAGCATCACAACGCGCGCTTGAAAATATAGTCAACAACAAGCCTCTGCCCATGCCTTTAATTGTTGAGGCTCCACCTTCTTTAAGTGGAACAAGTGTGGTGTTTACCGGTGATCTTGCGTCCAGAGAAATTATTTTACGTAAAGATTTACCACAGCCTGAAGCAACGCAACCTTATGGCGTGACGATAGTGTTGCTTGGTGTAAATAGACTTGGTGTGGTTGAGTTTGCTTTGGTTGAAGAAGGTTCAAAAAATTCTGAATTAGATTATATGGCTCTTGAGACATTACGTGATTGGAGGTTTAAAGAAGCAGGAGATTACTTGGAAATTTTGACTTGGGGAAGAGTTGTCGTTTCCTGGGATTTTCAAGAAACTAAGAAGCCTGGAGGTGATTTATGATAACTTTGGATCTAGCAACATTTTTTTTGATATACCTTTTTGTTTTTCTTGCTGTGATCTTTGCTGCATGGCTATTGTTTACGTGGCGGAATCAAACCGTTGTTCGCTCTGAGCGTCAACAAGTAAATTGCCCCGTTTGTGGAGTATCTTTAGATATAAAGAGTCATATATTCTTTGTAAGATGTCCTCACTGTGGCTACCGTAATCGGCTCAGCGAAATGAAAATTGAAGACTAAGCTGAGCTTTAAATCTACAAATTAATCACGGAGATTTTTTCATATATGACAGATAAAATTATTATACTCGATTTTGGATCGCAATACACTCAAGTGATTGCACGTCGAGTTCGTGAGTGCAACGTTTATTCAGAAATTTTACCTTACTCAACCCAGGCTTCTAAAATTGCTGAACGGAAGCCTAAAGGAATTATTCTTTCAGGTGGGCCTGCCAGTGTTTATGGCGAAAAAGCGCCGCATCCAGATAAGGATATTTTTAATTTAGACATTCCGATGATGGGTATTTGCTATGGTATGCAATTATTAGCTTATGCATTAGGCGGAACTGTTGCACGTAGTAAGCAACGTGAGTATGGACGAGCAGATCTAGAAATTAAAGAGACTTCACTGTTATTCGAGGGATTGCCTCAAAAGCTAGTTATCTGGAATAGTCATGGGGATAAGGTGACTAAACTTCCTCATGGCTTTAAAGCGATTGCTCAAACAGATAATTCGCCTTATGCAGTTATTCAGAAAGATAATATGTTCGGCCTTCAATTTCATCCCGAAGTTGCTCATACGCCCAAAGGTAAGAAAATGATAACGAACTTTGTGAAACGTATCTGTGCCTGTAAAGCTGGATGGACGATGAGATCGTTCATAGATAAAACAGTCGAGGAAGTCAAAAGCACTGTAGGAAATGATCGAGTTATTTTGGGTCTTAGTGGTGGTGTCGATTCTAGTGTTGCCGCGGCTTTGTTGCATAAAGCGCTAGATGATAAGCTTCAATGTATATTTGTTGATAATGGTTTATTACGAGCAAATGAAGTAAAGGCCGTCAAAGAGCTGTTTGCCAAAAACCTGGGTGTTAAATTAAAAGTTATTGATGCTTCCAAGAGATTCTTGAGAAAACTCGAGGGTGTGACTGACCCAGAGAAAAAGCGTAAAATTATCGGGCGCGAATTTGTTAAGGTTTTTGAAGAAGCCGCGAGCAAGGTAAAGAAAGCCAAGTATCTGGCTCAGGGAACGCTTTATCCTGATGTTATTGAGTCCGTACCTATTGATGGTAATCCGGCATCACTTATTAAGTCGCATCATAATGTTGGAGGCTTACCTAAGCGCATGAAACTGAAGCTTCTTGAGCCACTACGGCAACTTTTTAAAGATGAAGTTCGTAAAGTTGGGGAGTCACTTAACTTGCCGAAAGAAGTGGTTTGGCGTCAACCCTTTCCAGGTCCTGGTCTAGCTGTACGCTGTTTGAGTTCACTAGATAAAGAGAAGCTGGATATCTTGCGTAATTCGGATGCCATTATCATTGAAGAAATGAAAGCATCAGCATGGTATTACAAAATTTGGCAGTCTTTTGCAGTTCTTTTACCCGTGAGAAGCGTTGGTGTTATGGGAGATGAGAGGACTTATGATTATACAATAGCGATTCGGATGGTAGAAAGTCAGGACGGTATGACTGCTGACTGGGTAAAGATGCCCTATGATATATTAAACAAAATATCTAATCGCATCATTAATGAAGTGGATGGTGTCAACCGTGTGGTTTACGATATTTCATCAAAACCGCCTGCAACGATTGAATGGGAATAGGATAAGTTTGGGTTAGCATGAGAATATTATCAGGTATTCAACCCTCAGGGGTTCCACACTTAGGAAACTATTTTGGAATGATGCGTCCTGCTGTGGAGTGGCAATTAAAGGGTGAGTGCTATTACTTCATTGCAGATTATCATGCACAGACAAGCATCAAAGACCCCAAGGAGCTCAAAGAGAATGTTCTTGGTGTGGCTTTGGATTTTCTCGCTGCGGGTCTGGATGTTGAAAAGACAGTTTTTTTTAGGCAAAGTGCCGTTCCGGAAGTTCATGAACTAGCATGGTTTTTATCCACTATAACTCCTATGGGATTGCTAGAGCGTTGTCATAGTTATAAAGATAAAACAGCCCGTGGTATCTTACCCAATCACGGCCTCTTTGCTTATCCTGTTTTGATGGCGGCAGATATTCTTCTCTATCAAGCTAATCTTGTTCCAGTGGGTAAAGATCAGAAACAGCATCTTGAAGTGACACGCGACATTGTCGCTAAATTTAATGAAAAGTTTGGAGATGTGTTGGTTATGCCAGAACCTGAAATACGTGATGCAGTGGCCACTCTCCCAGGAGTAGATGGTCAGAAGATGTCCAAGTCTTATGGCAATACCATTGATCTTTTTTCATCACAGAAGAAATTTCGCAAAAAAATCATGAGTATCAAAACAGATTCGACACCTGTAGAAGATCCGAAACCAATCAAAGACTCTATTATTCTTATGTTGCTTTCATGTGTTGGTTCAGAAAATGATGTAGAGCAGATGAAACAGAGTATGCTTTCAGGTGGTCAGGGTTATGGGCATTACAAGCAACAGCTTTTTGAAAAAATGTGGGATTATTTAGAACCGATGCGAAGTCGACGTGAAGAACTTGAAAAAGATCCTATTTATGTAGAAGAGGTCCTCAAGAAAGGTGAAGAAAAGGCCCGTAACACAGCATGTGCCGTCCTCGATAAGGTTCGTCATGCTGTGGGGCTTTAATATTACTAAACTGATATGATCGATTACGATACTCCAGGTTGGCGTATAACACTTCAGGTTTTTGAAGGGCCATTGGATCTACTACTTTACCTTATTCGTAAAAATGAAGTAGATATCTATGATATCGAAATCGAAAAGATCACAGATCAATACCTAGCCTACCTGAGCCATCTGGAGGAAATGGATCTTGAGGTCGCGGGTGAGTTTTTAGTTGTTGCTTCCACTTTAATTTATATTAAGAGCCGCAGTTTACTTGCTGTAGAGCAGCAAATGCCAGAGTATGATGAGGCCGATGAAAATGACCCAAGGTGGGATTTAATCCGGCAGTTAGTCGAATATAAAAAATTTAAAGATGCAGCAGAAAATTTGGAACAAAAAGCACTTGTCCAAGAAAAAATGATGCCACGTGATCCGGACCCTGCCTTCAAAGCCCAAGCTGTTACTGGGCTGGGTAATGTTCAGGTTATCGATCTTATAAAAGCATTTGAAAAAATTATTGAACGTGCTCGGGAAAAAGAAGAATTTCGCGAAGTCTTTGATGATAAATTTACAGTGAGTGAAAAAATTCAACATATCCGCAAATTAATACGCATTGAAGGGCGAGTCATGTTTTCTACTCTCTTTTCTCAAATAAGTATACGTGGTGAAATTGTCGTGACCTTCCTGGCTTTACTTGAGTTGATTCGTCTGAAACAATTAACGGTTTTTCAGGAAGGTTCTTTTTCTGATATTGTGATCGAAGGTATTCAAAAAAGTGAATGAATCTTAAAACTATAGTTGAAGCAATTCTTTTTAAATCAGTTAAGCCATTGTCAGCAATAGAGCTGACGCAGGTTATTAAGAGGTCCATTAAAACTCTGACTGAGGATGGAAAAGAAGTAGATGAAATTTTGGCGAAAGTAAAAGAACAGGATATTGTTCAGGCACTGGATGAGTTGCGCGATATGCTCGAGAGTCACTCCATTATGCTCCAAGAGGCAGGAGGAGGATTCCGTATGGTATCGCGCCCAGAGTACACGGATTACCTTGCACCATTGCTAGGTCCTGTAAAACCGCCACGTTTGAGTCAGCCGGCGCTGGAAACTCTAGCTGTCATAGCTTACCGTCAGCCTATATCGCGTGCTGAGATCGAAGCAGTCAGAGGAGTAGCTGTTGGAGGTGTGTTGGAAACGCTTGTTGATAGAGGAATTATACATGTAGCAGGGCGTGCAGATGTTCCCGGACGCCCACTTATTTATGAAACGACAAATCTTTTTTTACAACATTTTGGCTTAAATACTCTGGATGATTTACCCAATGTTGAAGAGTTAAAAAGAGTTCAGTTGCCGGAAAAACATCAACCGACCCCAGAGGAACAACCGGAATTAATTGATAATCATGTTGCAGCAAATCAGAAAGAAAATTGATGCGATTGATGAGAAGCTGGTGAAGCTACTCAATGACCGTATGAGGCTGTCCGAAGAGGTTGGAAATGTTAAGCGTTCCACAGGCCAGAGTGTTTTTGCCCCTGGACGTGAAGAAATGTTATTACAACGTTTGGAAGAACTAAATGATGGCTCAATGTCTACAGTTGAGCTTCGTGCTATTTACAGCGAGGTTATTTCTATTTCAAGAAGCAGGCAAAAAGAATTACGTTTTGCTTATCTAGGTCCTGAAGGCTCTTATTGTCACCAAGCAGCTGTAAAGCGTTTTGGGAATTTTGATCGTTTCGCAGCCTGTGGAAATATTCAGGAAATTTTTGATGCTGTAGCCAGTGAAGAAGTCGATGCGGGTATTGTCCCTATTGAAAACTCCACGGAAGGCGGCGTGAATGCCACACATGATGCACTCATTCATACAGACTTAAAAATTTGTGGGGAAATTTTTCTTCCTATCCGCCATGTCTTGTGCGCAGCGAATAAGGATAATAAGATAAATGTGATCTATTCCCACCCGCAGGCTTTTGGACAATGCCGCAAGTGGCTTGGGCGTCATCATAGCAGTGTAAAGCTTGTGGAAATGGCCAGCACATCACTTGGGGCAAAAAGAGCTAAAGAAGAGAAACATGCTGCTGCCATATCGAGTGAGTTGAGTGTTGAGCTCTATGGGCTGGATATTATTCAGAAAAATATACAGGACTCGACCAAGAATTTGACACGCTTTTTAATTATTGGGCATCAGAATTCCAGTCAAACAAAGCGAGACAAAACTAGTTTATTATTTTCTGTCCGTCATGAGATAGGGTCGCTAAGTAAGGTCCTGGGTATCTTTTCCAAAGAAAAATTAAATCTGGAAAAGATAGAGTCTCGTCCGTCAAAAGACAGGGAGTGGGAGTACTTGTTTTTCGTTGATATCAAAGGCCATTGTGAAGATCCACTTATAGCTAAAGCCTTAGAAAAAGTAAGCCGTAAAACTCACTGGCTCAAGATACTCGGGTCATACCCTATGGTGAATAAACATGTCTGAAGAGAAAAAACAGAAACAACAGATGGACAAAGACAAATCGAAGTCTTCACAGAGTGATCCTTTGAATCTCATTTTATCTGGTGCAAAGGATGAAAAATCTTCAGAGCTAAAAAAATCTGAGATAGTTAAAACTGATAATCAAGGTCTCGATTCTTTACCTAAGCCTAAAAACGTGAGCCCACTGGAAGTTACACCTTCGGGAAAACTTAAAATTCCCAAGATGAAGCTTGATAAAGACCGCATTTCTAGCGGACAACGTCGTACCCTGCAAAATGCAAAACTCTCTATCCAGCAAAGTGAAGAGAAAAATACCGCTCAAGAGAATCAAGTAAAACTAAAGACTCCTTTCAAAGCGGGATTAAAAATAGAGGCTAAGAAGAAGCCGTCAGATGTTGCCGTGAAAGCAAAAACGCAACAACCTAAGGCGCAAGTTATCAATAAAATCAAGTTAGAAGAAAAGACTACTCCAGAAATTGGAACTACCCGAAAACAGTCTGTTGATAAAATTAGGCTGGATAATAGGCAACCTAGGAAGCGCAAGCAAAAAGTCGTCGTAAAAAGAACAAATGAATTAGAACAACGTTCTATCTTTGCGGATATTCCTCTTGTTATAAAAATTCTTGTTCCCCTTATCTTCCTAGGCGTTATTGGAACGATCATTTTTATGATCCAACCGCAGACGTCCGTACAGGTCAAGGTTGAGTCAGGGGAATATCAATTGTTACCAGAAGCACATTTAATCTATGACTTTACCGGCAAAGTAAATTTGATTCGACGAGATTACCTACGTTTGAGAGCCCCACTTGAACAAGAAATCGCCACATTAAGTGATTCCCTCGATGCAGCGCAAGGCGACCTGGCTGCAGTCAATCAACGTAAAAAGTTACTTCTTGATGCTATGCAAAAAGATCGTGAAGAGATTCCGAAAATTCTACAAAGAAATAGTGATGAACTAGCCCGCCTTTGGAAAGAGGAGGGTTCACAACTAGATGAAGAGTATGAGAAAAAATTGAATGCTGTTTTTCAAACTATTCAAACTCGTGCAGCGTCATTGAATCTAGATTATAGTGATGACTTACCCGTTAAAGACCCCGAGCTTGCGGTTAATTCATACAGATTGGCTCTCTATGGAAAAGTTGATGCAGCTAAGGTAGATGAAGAGCGATCTTGGGCAGAGAGCCTTTTGGAAGAGTGGCGTGCCTACATTAAGGAATGGGATTTACGCCAGGAGGAAATTCAAAAGACAGCACTTGAATACAAACAACTACCAGGGCCCAAGATTAAAGCCGCTGAGAGGCGTATTGAGTCGATGAAGATTCAGGTAGAAGAAATGGATCCTGAATTAAATGCCTACACGGCAGAAGTAGAAAAATACTCGGATCAGCTGAATAAGGCGAATGCTCGACTTGAAAAATCTATCGATCCATTTGCACAGGAATTGTTAGTTGTTTATGAGCAATATATTCGCAAAACAATTCCCGCAATAAGTGGAAATGTGTTTTATATCCAAGTTAGTGATAGTGAAGATACTCAAAAGCTGGAACCAGGTTTGTATAAGATGTTTTTTCAGGCTGATAAAGGTGGAGAACGCTATTGGTCTTTTCAGGATATTGAAATCGTTAAAGGCAAAGTAAAAGCATACAAAGTTGATCCATCAAAGTTTTTTAAAGCAATCTCCGCCATCGAAAAATAGTTTTGATGGCTCCCAGTTTGAAAATATTAGTCTGGCGTCGTCTCGTTAGTTTAAGGTTACTTGATGCGTGGGAAGAAAGACTTGCTTTTGTTCCGCGAACACAATTTGTCATCAATTATCTGCCTGGTGGCAAGTCAGCCCGAATAGATATTTATCTGCACAAAGAGGATATGGGAAAGTCTCTTATTAAGCAGTTTGGTGGAGAGATTCGAGTTGTACGTCAAAATAGCTG
>JBCCWR010000007.1:0-39690 GCA_039193385.1 Verrucomicrobiota bacterium
CCATATTCAAGAAATAAAGCAAGAACCACAAGTGAAGCTGTCACGTCATCTGGCTTACTTGAGAACGCACGGAATCGTTTCTGCCATCCGACACCAAAATTGGATGATTTATCATTTGCCAAGAAACCGAACCGCTGAATTAGAAAAGAATCTTTCTTGTCTTCAAGATTCTGCCCAGACCCACCCCATCTTTAAAAATGATTTAAAGAAACGCAATGAGCTCATGCCTCAAATAGAGTGGCTCAATAAGGTTTCCTCTGAATTAGGTTGTCACGTCAATGACTCTAAAGAAATTAAAACTCAAGGCTCCTAGTATAATAATATACCGAAGTAAAAGCTTTAAATGAGATGCGTCAAGCTATGTATTGTCAACCATTTGTAACACAATCAACATATTAGCAACTTGATTTTTCATACATACTTTTATTTGATCAAACATAAACTATTAAGGAGAAATAACTCATATGAGCGATGATAATAAATTCAAAATGCTGTTTCTTTGCACTGGAAACTCAGCCAGAAGTGTTATGGCTGAATATTTGGCAAACAGAGTTGGAGAGGGTAAAATCCAAGCTTACAGCGCAGGTGCAGATCCTAAAGGGGAAGTTCACCCTATGACTTTAAAGATTCTTAAGGACTTCCATAAGATCGATGCCAGTGATGCACGTAGTAAATCCTGGGATGAATTTAAGGGCATAGACCTTGACTTTGTCATCACAGTTTGTGACAACGCTAAAGAATCATGCCCAATATGGCCAGGTCAACCCATCGTAGCCCACTGGGGTTCTCCCGACCCTGCAGCTGCGGAAGGCGACGAGGAGCAAGTCTTTCAGATTTTCAAAGATATTTCATTACAGATACGCCGACGCATTGAGCTCTTTGCATGCCTTCCATTTGATAAATTAGATCGTTTCCGTCTGGAAGAGCAGACCAAGAGCATTGGCCAGAATAAGGATTCCGAAGTAACAAAGAGCTAATAAGAAAAAAGTTCTGCCTGCATTCTCTAATACAAGAAATTTCAGCAATTTAGGCACATTGCAGAGAAGATCTATCGAGAAGCTTATAAAGATATTATAGATATGCCTGGCCTGTAGGATCCAATCTTACAAGCCAGGTATATGCTAAAGCTATGGAAACATTTCTAAAGGGCTTCTTATCTTTTGAAATTTAAACGTGTCTCTCAAGTAGAGTTCTGTATCAATAACATTGATGAAAAGAACGGACGGAAGAAAAACGAATCAACTAAGACCTTTTGAATTAATCTGGGACATCGCACCCAATGCATCAGGTTCTGTGCTTATTAAATGCGGAAACACGCAAGTCATTTGCGCTGCATCCATTGAAGAAAGCGTGCCCAAATGGATGGAGCGTCAAGATATACCCGGAGGCTGGTTGACGGCAGAATATTCCATGCTGCCTGCTTCAACTCTGGATCGTAAGCCTCGCGATATTAACAAGGGCAAACTTGATGGACGTAGTCAAGAGATTCAACGTCTTATCGGACGTTCGCTACGTGCAGTCATTGATTTAAAGTCTCTGGGAAAACGAACCATTTGGTTAGACTGTGATGTACTGGCAGCAGACGGTGGAACAAGAACCACAGCTATAACAGGAGCCTATCTCGCTATGAAACAAGCTGTTCATCGACTCATACAAAAAGGGCTTTTGAAAAAAACACCTTTCAAATCTGCTGTAGCAGCCACTAGTGTAGGCATCTATCAGGGAACACCTATTCTTGACCTCTGCTATATTGAAGATCGTGATGCATCTGTAGATATGAATGTCGTCATGACAAACAAAGGGGAATTCGTCGAAATCGGTGCAACAGGCGAAGAAGCGACTTTTAGTCCAGATGAATTAAATAACCTCCTGGCTCTAGCAAAGAGTGGCTTGAAAAAACTCTTTACGTGGCAGAATACGATGTGGAAACAACACTCTGATCATTAACTTAAACCTGCATTATGCCATAGTGACACAACCATTTATCGCATAATGCAGGTTAAAATCAGGCAAAGGTTTGGTTATTCCAACCCCACATATCACGCGCTGCATCCGCAAACTCAATGTATACTCTCCCGGCAGGTACATTAAGCTTTGTTTCCATGAAATGACATAGCTTGGATGATAAAGCCTTTGTTTGTGCTCCAGAAAGACCAATGCTTTTTAGCTCCAAATAAGCTGACGGCTCTGTAGTCCCCGCGAAAGCCATAGGCTTCTGATCTGTTAGAGTAACCATGACATAACTTTCCGGTTTGCCGAGGCTTTCTGATGTTAGATGTGATGCTTCTGTGAGTAGAGTTTCCTGCTCATCAGCAGAAACCTTGAGATTCGTTTGAATGATTAGATGAGGCATACATAAAAAATATAAGAGCGTGCTATTTTTTCAATCACATCTACCTCACTCTTTTTCAGCAAAAATTCTATTTGGCTGGATTGTAAAGAATCATCATAAAAACATGCCGTCTCAGGAAGCTATAGGTCTGTATTTGTCCTACCTCCTATGATAAATTCAGAATTATGGATTACATAGCTATTCTCACAGGATTATTCATAGGCTCATTGCTTACATGGCTTTTTCTCCGCCTGCGCTCCCAAGCACTCACAGCCTCTCTATCCGCTAAACTGGAAATCCTCACAGAACAACAGCAATCAGCCAATGCTGAACTGACGGAAAAAGAAAAGAACCTACGCACGCTTTCATCAGAACTCGCAGCGCTTAAAACACAAAAAAACGACCTCTCTAATAATCGTGAAGCGTTAAAGGCTCAATTTCAAAGTATGGCTGGGGAAATTCTGCACACCACCTCAAAGCGTTTTACGGAACAAAACCAACAGAATATCGAATCCGTTCTAAATCCACTCAAAGAAAGCATGACGGACTTCAAAAAACGCATTGAGAACACCCATACCGAACAAACTCGTAGTCGTGGTGAACTCATGAATGAATTAAAAAATCTGCGAAATCTCAACCAACAACTTTCTGCAGACGCCAACAAGCTAGTATCAGCTCTTAAAGGTGAAACCAAAACTCAAGGCACCTGGGGAGAAATGATTTTAGATACTATACTCCAACGCTCCGGTTTAACCAAAGGCATAGAATATGAAACAGAAGATTCTTACACTGATGTCGAGACGGGGAAACGTAAACGCCCTGATGTCATCCTGCGACTTCCTGAAAATGACGGATGCCTCATCATAGACTCAAAAGTCTCTCTGACTGCCTACGAAAAATTCTGCAATACTGAAAATGAAGATGAGCGTCTCTCTTTTTTAAAAGAACATACAGCTTCATTAAAAACACATATTACAGCGCTTAGTAAAAAAGAATACCAAAACATCCCCGACATTCAATCACCAGACTTCATATTTATGTTCATCCCCCTTGAGTCAGCCTTCACCTCTGCCGTTCAATATGATCTGGATCTCTATGAATTCGCCTTCGACAAAAATATCATTCTCATCACACCTTCCACACTACTCGCCACATTACGATTGGTGAAAAACATATGGAATCAAGACAGACAAAATAAACACACACAGGAAATAGCAGACCGTGGAGGAAAACTTTATGATAAGTTTGTTGATTTCTATACTTCGGTCGAAGAAATTGGCCGTCACCTCAACCAAACTCAAAATGCTTATGAACAGGCCTGCAAGAGACTTCGTAACGGACGTGGCAATTTAATTTCACAAACCGAAACTCTTCGTAAACTTGGTGTCAAAGCCTCAAAAAAGCTGCCTGAAAAAGTCCTGGATGATTTAAAGCAAGATTTGCCGAAAGAGAAAGAAAGTCCATCTTCATTTCACTTAGAATCCTGATTTAAGGAGAATTTGTAACTCTTATTCAAGACACCAACCAAGCTATCTAAAATAGCATCTTGAGCTTCACAGAAGCCCTGTCATTATCAAACCATGAGCATTGCAGCTTATATGTATCCACCCGAATACGTTTATATCATCACTCTAGTTTTTGCAGTTGCCTTGGCTGGAGGCATTGTTTTACTGGCTAAAGCGATGCGAGAACGAGTTACCGACATCAATCCTGCAAAAGATTATACGTCCATGAGTATGGAAGAGCTTTTCCAATCCATCCAGGAACTCTGCTCTCTCTTGCAAACTTCAATCGATGGTGATTCCTCAGAAATCAAGAATCATCTTCATGACTTGCGCGATGGTCTCATCCAATTAACAGCGCATCTACCAATGAAATCCTCAGAAATACAAAATTATATTGATAAGCTAGCTAAAGACGAAGACGAGCTGGATAATCTTCCCATACTGCTAATGGAAATACATCAATGGATTGATGCGGTTCGCGTAGAATTAGCTTCACTGTAAGCATCATCCAACACACCTGTTTCCTCATGTTAATTGAAACACATTGCCATTTAGATTTTCCCGATTTTCAGGATGATCTTAGTGATGTTATAAAACGTGCAGAAGATGCGGGAGTGAGCCGTATGATCAGCATAGGAACTGATTTGCCATCGAGTCGACGTGCCATTCAACTCGCAGAAAAGTTTCCTTCCGTTTATGCCACTGTAGGGATCCATCCTTGTGATGTGAAACATGCTCATAAAGCTGATCTAATCGAAATTGAAAAACTTACCGCGCACCCCAAAGTTGTCGCCATCGGTGAATGTGGTTTAGATTATCATAAACTTCAGGAACGTAATCCCCAGAATAACCTGAAAGAATTAAAAGAGAAACAACTGGCTTTTTTTCAAGCACAGATAGAAATATGTGTACGCCAAAATATAAATATGGTTATTCATCAACGTGATTCCTGGCAGCCACTCATGCATGCCATTCAACCTTATCAAAATAAATTCAAAGGAGTTTTCCATTGTTTCGGTGGCACTCTGCCAGAAGCGCAAGAAGTCATTACACAAGGACATCTCATTTCCTTTACAGGAATCGTCACATTTAAAAACGCCAAGGGTGTTCAACAAACTGCGGCGGAGGTTGCCGAAGATTGTTTTATGATTGAAACTGATTGCCCTTTTCTCGCACCAGTGCCTCACCGAGGCAAACGGTGTGAGCCGGCTCATGTTCAACTTGTTGCCCAAAAAATGGCTGAGCTAAGAAAGTGTGATGTAGAACAGGTCATTCACGCTACAGGACAAAATGCTCTGAATTTTTTCAGATGGCCTGATTGATACTAGTTTGATAGGGATAAAATAAGATCAGCTCAGTTGGTCAGTCTGAATCACTTCTATTTTTGCTCATTGAGAATTTCTCTTATCTCCGCAAGAGTCAATTTATGGCTTTGAATGTCAGCCGTGTTCCTTAGTGATTTATCAATTAAAGCCATTTCTTCATAAATTTTATTCACTTCAGGTCCATCATAGTATTTCTTAGAATCACGATATTTTGCATCATACCTATCGACATACTTACCACTTTCATGAGCCTTCTGGTCGTAGGTGATGGATTTATCAGAGCCCTTCCAGGCTTGCTCATAACCCTTCCACGTTTTAGCCGACATGTGTGATTCTTTATCTGAAAAATCAGTTTTTTTATCAGTCAAAGAAGATTGTTGTTTTTCAGGCGTCCAGCTTTTCGTTTGATACTTTTTGTCGAATGATTTCGTCTTGGTATCAAACTTTTTATCCGCATTAAAAGTCTTTGTCTTGAACGTCTTGGAAGTAAATTCCTGTGTGGCAAAAGAACTTGCCTTGTCCCCGTCACCCATCGCGCGGTCCAGGAATTCATCAGGTGACATTTCCCGGGCCTTAATCCCGTTGTTGATGAAGAACAAACTTAGAATTAAACAAGCTTTGATATATCCCACGCACTTCATTCTTACGTACTATGCTATGAAAACCTCATAAAATCCAGTCCCAATCTCAGTTTTTCTTGGGTGATTTCGCATCATCTCATGCTTTGATATCTGGAACAAAGATCATTCTTCGTCTAAAAAGCCTGCATGGAATCACTTACAGAAAGCTTTGACATCAGAACAAATGGTAAAGGCACCACGGAAATTACAGATAAAATCAGGACCATCGTTTCAAACGCAAAAATAAAAAATGGCACGGCTACAGCATTTATAGCTCATACCAGCGCCAGTCTCATTATTTACGAAAACGCCGATCCTTCCGCACGCACCGACTTGCATGCCTACTTTGACAAGCTTGTTCCTCAAGATGAACCCTATTTCATTCATACGCATGAAGGACCCGATGATATGCCATCTCATCTACGTATGGTCCTGACTCGCACCTCCGAAGTCATTCCGATTCATAAGGGCAAACTATGCCTCGGCACATGGCAGGGTGTCTTTATCTTTGAACATCGTAGTCACCCTCATCGTCGTACCATTCATGTCAATGTGACTGGTTGTTGATTTTATCTCATCCATAAAAACGATGGAAACGGTAAAGTACCTATGCGATGAACGGCCTCATTTTTTAAGTTGATTTGGGATCATAATAGTCCCTAAGAGCGTCACCAAGAAAGTTGAGAGACATCAGAGTAAGTGCCATAAAGAAGGCCGGTCCAGCAAGAATCCACCAGTAGGATTTCACGGGATTAATAATAAATGCACCATCCGAAAGAAGTGTGCCCCAGCTTGATTGCGGCGCTTGTATACCAAGACCCAGAAAACTTAAAAAAGATTCTTCTAATATGACAGTAGGTATCGTCAAGGTAACATAAACTAAAATGATCCCTCGAAGATTCGGTAATAAATGCTGGAAGACAATGCCAAAGGTATTTTGTCCCATAGATTGCGCTGCCTGGACAAAGGCAAGTGCCTTGATCCGTAAAACCTGACCACGAATGATTCGCGCCATGGTCAGCCACTCGATCATGCCCAAAGCTAAAAACATGAGAAGCAATCTGGTATAGGGAACAAACTGGGCTAAAGAAGTACTGTCCATCCATAACTTAGCTTTTCCATCAAATACGGCAATGACCACAATCACTAAAACAATACGCGGCAGCGAGTAGAGCAAATCGACAAAACGCATCATGGCAGAATCAACTGCCCCCCCTATCCATCCGCTCAGCAAACCATATGTGACCCCTATTAAAAAGCTGATCAAGGCTCCAGCCAAACCGACAGACAGGGAAATACGTGCACCCAACAACACACGTGTAAAAAGGTCTCGACCATGAATATCAGTTCCAAACCAATGATCAAGACCCGGCTTTTGAAACTGTTCCGCCACGATCTCGTCATAGCCATAAGGGGTTAATAGCGGCCCCAGTATGGCTAGACATAAAATGCCACATAATACAAAAGCCGGCACATAAATACCACGGAGAGATCTTTTTTGTTTTGTTCTCATTCAATCACCAGAGCTGGATTCTTCGATCCAGATACACATTTATGATGTCTACGACAAAATTTAAGGTTAACAAAAGTGCACAATAAACGATGACACTACCTCCCACTAAAAAGACATCGCGGTTTAATACACCATTAACAAAAAAAGACCCCATGCCCGGCACTTTGAAAATTTCTTCTATAATCATACTCCCGGTAAATAAATGAGCTGCCAGAGGTCCCGTATAATTTACCAGAGGTAAAATTGCATAGCGCAAGGCGTGTTTATAAAGGACAACCTGTGCGGATAGTCCCTTAGCATGGGCCGTTCTGATAAAATCCTGTCCTAATACATCCAGCATACTGGTACGCATCAAACGTGCACAATAAGCTCCATACGGAAGACTCAAACACACGACAGGCAAAATGATGTGGGATAGATTGCCCCATCCAGCGACTGGCAAAAAATTCCACTGCATAGCAAAAATTAATATGAGCAAGGGAGCTATAACAAAAACCGGCAGACATATTCCCAACAATGCTAGCAACATAGCAAGACGATCTAAGAGCTCATTGTGGTGAATAGCAGCATAACTACCCAGAACGATTCCCAGCAACAATGCTATTACAAGACTAAAACCTCCAACTAAAGCTGACTTGGGAAATGCTTGCGCCAAAATTTCCAGGACAGTTCGTCCTTCATATTTTAGGGAGTCACCAAAATTGCCCTTGAGGAGATTAGCAAGATAGCTGGTATATTGATCTACCAGAGAACCATCGAGATTATATTTCTTCATCAACGCCGCTTCAACCTTGGCCGGTATTTTCCTTTCAGCAGCAAAGGGACTTCCAGGAGCTATACGCATCAGCAAAAAAGTCGCTGTAACAACAAACAAAAGAACAATGATCGACTGAACTAATCTTTTTAAAAAATAAACAAACACCTTACTGCCTTCCCCTTTATTCTTTCCAATACAAATACTGCAGTGGATGTTCTGCCAGAACATTAGGCTGTATGCCGCCAAGTTTGTTTTTACGATATAACAATTTACCGGCAACATGATAGACAGGAATAATAGGCATATCCTCTTCAACAAGAATTCTCTCTGCGTCTTTCAATAACTCGGCTCTTTGGACAGGATCAAGATTTAGATTAGCCTGCTCTAAAAGAGCGTCATAACGCGGATTACTCCAGCCTGTTCTGTTGTTACCACGTCCCGTTACAAAACAATCAAGAAATGTATTGGGATCAACATAATCTCCAATCCAGGAAGAGCGGGCGATATCATAATCAAGATTATCCATGGAGCGAAGATAGGTAGCCCACTCTTGCAGGCGTAAATCAATATCAATGTTTAAATGCTCCTTCCACATAGCCTGTAACTCTACAGCTATCTGCTGATTCAGCTCTGACTTGTTATATAAAATACTGATTCTGGGAAATCCCTCACCATTCGGGTAACCAGCCTCTGACATAAGCTTGGAGGCAGCTTCTGGATCAAACCCCAAACCTTCTGGCGGTTGGTACTTGTTGATGCCTGGTGTACAAAATGTCCTGGCAGGTTGTTCACCGCCACGGGTAATCTTGTTGACGATTTTCTCTTTATCGACGGATAATGCCAAAGCTTTTCTAACCTTAGAGTCTTGTAAAAAAGGTCGCGTCATATTCATACGGAAAAAGTATGTTCCAAGATAAATATAACTATGCATATCTTCCCGTTCACTTAATTCGCCCATAAGCATTCCGGGGATCATGGTCTTATCCAGGATTAAATCCACCTGACCTGTTTCATATAGATTAAAAGCAGTGCTGGCACTACTCGTTGCCAAGGCATCAATACGATTAAATTTTACTGATTCTGCATTCCAGTAGTTCGGATTTTTTTTAAGGCGAATGCGGTCTTTAATCCGCCAATCTTCTAAGAGATAAGGGCCATTACTTACCATATGCTCCGGTTTAATCCAGGCATCGCCATATTTTTTAATCGTCGACAAATGAACAGGCAAATAAGTGGCAAAGGCCGTAAGTCCCTGAAAATAAGCTGCGGGAGAATGGAGTGTAACTTGAAAAGTGAGTTCATTGAGAGCTTCGATACCTACTTTCTTAAAGTCGAATAATTCGCCTTTATTGTAAGCTTCAGCATTATGAATAAAGTACATAATTTCTGAATACTTTGAAGCGGTGGTAGGCTCTAAGACACGACGCCATGATTTCTCAAAATCATAGGCCGTGACTTTATCTCCGTTACTCCAAGTAGCATCGCTACGTAGATAAAAAGTATAGGTAAGTCCGTCTTCAGAAAGATCATGGTGGGTAGCAATGCCAGGCTTAATGGATGCGTCAGGACCATATGTATAAAGACCTTCAAATAATGCTTTGGCCATACGCATATCAAGCTGTCCACTAATAATAGCGGGGTCTAATGACTGCGGTTCGTCCCCATTGACAAAAATAAAGTCCACACCAGCAGGACGCTGATTACAGCCAATGACGAAGATAAAGATCAGAAAAATGAAATTTCTAAAAAACATAACTTATGCCTGGCAGAGGCACAAAGCCAGCTTTGCTTAAAAACCGGGTACTTGTAAACCCTTAACCATTCTATTGCTGACGAACTCGATGAATCATGTGTGATACCTCTGTCATAGAAAATGGTTTTTTTAGAATTCCACTGAATCCAGCTTCTTTCCAGTCACACATTAAATTTCCATCCGCATAGCCGCTGCAAAGCAGGGCACAAACATCAGGATCAATGCCTTTTAAAAGTTTAAGTGCTTTTTCTCCTCCGATTCCTCCAGGAATTGTGGCATCAAGTAATACAACATCGATGGGATGATCACTTTGTAAAGCCTGTTTGTATTGATTAAAGGCTTGCTGCCCATCTTCCACGGTCTGAACTTTATAACCAAGTGAGGTCAAACCACGAGAGACTAGTTTACAAATGGCAGCTTCATCATCCACCACAAGAACGTGTAAATTTCCGCATAGAGGTTGATCTATAATATCGATATCAGATTGCACATTTTTCCCTTTGAGCTGAGGCAGCAAAATGCGAAAAGTAGCCCCCTCTCCCTTTTTTGAATCTACTTTAATAGTGCCTCCATGTTTGGAAATGATGGAATGACAAGTAGCCAGACCAAGACCATTTCCTTTCTCCTTTGTCGTAAAGTAAGGATCAAAAATTTTGGGCAACACTTCTTTTGGTATACCTTCACCATGATCACAGAAAATAATTTCTATGTATTCACCGTTTTCAAGAAGTGCATCTTCTTCGATCTGTGAATGCTTGATTGAAATCTCAAGATCACCACTGGGAGAGGCTTCACGCGCATTGATCACTATATTTTCGATCACCTGACTGATTTGATTTCGATCTATATCAGATATAAATGCATCACCATGATGACTGATCTTGGCTTTTAAATTGGATCCACGCAAAGCGAACTTTACCGTATCAATGATCGTCAGCATAACATCACCAGGCTGTTTGATGGGCTCACCTCCTTTAGAAAAAGTTAGCAGTCGATTCGATAAATCTTTGGCTCGCAAAGCAGCACCTTGAGCGTCTTCAAGAGATTCTAATGTATCCACATCTCCTTCAAAATCTTCAATAGCCAGTTCAAGCCCCATTGTAATACCCATGATGATGTTATTCAGATCATGAGCTATGCCACCTGCTAGAAGTCCAAGTGACTCCAGTTTACAAACACGGAGCCTTTCTTCTTCTTCTTTCTTTTTTAATGAGACATCTTCGAGCATGCCTACGATAAATTCTGGCTCACCCTCTGATGAACTTAACAATCCAAAACGACAAATAACATCTATCTCCTGCTTTTGACGATCGACAAGAACTTCTTCCATCATTTCAATTTCTGAAAAGCCTTCAAGCAATCGAGTAACCAGCTCACGCCTTCTATGCATAGCTTTGGATGAAGCAACTTCATTCCAGTTCATTTTGAGCAGTTCTTTTTCGTCGTAGCCAAGAATATGGCACAAAGCGTTATTAACGCGTGTAAAACATCCATTCAGATCCAGCACAAAAATTCCCACCGGGGCCTGATCCATCGTAAGGCGTAGTTGCTCCCTGTCCTGGCGGATACGTTCCTTACTTCGCATCAGAAACTGCTCCATTTGCTTGCGTCGCGTCACGTCCCGGCCCATGAACATAAAGCCTGAACTGTTGTGATGTTTACCACGATCTGGCTGAAGCTCAACATCGAGCCAATAATCAGAACCCATTTTTGATGAAGTGCGCATTTCCACATGTACAGCTACACGATCTTCCACTCCTTTTACCAACTGCTCCAGTGCGTGGGTATCGACCGCTCCGGCATTTTTCAAAGTATCGATAAGATTAGAACCTCTGATTTCTTCCAGGGCGTGCTCAGTAATATTTTCAAAGGCCCTATTAACCCATTCTATATTTCCATGCGCATCGACAATACACACCATGTTGTCTGTGCGGCTGGCTACAAGGGATAGTTTTTCAATTTCTTCTTTTTGTTTCTGTAGCTCTAGCCGGGCATGCTTCAACTTTGCAACATCATTTAGCGTGCTGTAGATCTCCATGACATTATCCGATCTCAAGCTTACTACGCTATGAATCTGCACAGACCTTGGCTGACCTTCTTTTGTTATAATTTCTAACTCACAACTTTCTGCCTGCTGATTCTTGAGGACCTCACGAAAATGTTTCTGAAAATCACGCACAGAATTCGGACTAAGATAACGAACCATTGATGTTCGACTCTTATTGAGAAATTCCTGTTCTACTCCCAAAATCTTTGCTGCGAGGACATTACACTGTAAAATGATGCCAGCTTGATCCAGCAACATATGCCCGACTGGCGCCAGTTCAAAATGGTTTAAGTATTGCTTTTGAGTCTGCTCAAGATCTGCATGGTGTTTTTTAAAATTATCATTTTCTCGTTCAAGTTGAGAAGCAAGCTCGATGAGTGATTCAATATATTCTTTCATCCCTCGGAAAGACTGAACTCTTGAAGACATATCTAGATTTTGGGATTGGAGAGCCGTGTCTTTTGTCTTCACAAGTGATTCAAGCTCTTCAGTAAGCTTAAATCTATGATGATCCACGGAGTTCATGATCTAAAACTAAGACTGCTTTCAACTCTTACAAAAATTTTATTTAAAAATAGAAGAATAGGGACCCATCAACCCTGTGCGTACAGATCGGACTTGTTGGGCAAATCTTTAGATTACCTTAGATAAGAAACTTAAAATAGAGACAAAAAGTCTCAAAAGATCCTGTTTCTCTTCTTGGCACAAGTTAGAAGAATTTTTTATGAACACAGCTTGATGGATAATCTTTGAGAGGCATTGTTGTCGCATGTTCAGGTGGTTAAGAAGTGTTGAGAAAAATTCATGGTTCCCGTATGTCTTCCCCTTTCTTCTCTATTCCATCTTCCTTGTTCCAAACATGATTCATCCCCATGCCCTATTTATAACATATCCGCTTAGCATCACTGCTGTAGCACTAGTGCTTTTTTACTATTGGGCAAGGCTACCTAAATTTGCATGGAAGCACCCCTTGCTATCCATCATCATTGGTTACATTGCTTCAACTATTTGGATAGAAACTTTTGACTACCTTCCTCACTATGTTGATCCAACCCAGGCTTTTAACCCCTATCTCTTCGAAGACAAACCATTACAGGTTGCACTCATCGCCTTTCGTATGATGGGCACCATTTTAATTACCCCCATCATGGCAGAAGTATTCTGGCGCGGATTCATTCAACGCTACTTCGTTACTCGTGATTTTCTCAGTATCCGTCCAGGTGTCTACACAGCTCTTTCATTCTGGGTCACAACACTTCTATTTGCCTCCGTTCATCAAGCATATGGCGTAGCGTTTCTGGTTGGGATATTATATAGCTTCTGGTTTGTGAGAACGAAAAGTCTCGGAGATATTATAATAACTCACGCCACAACAAATCTCTTCCTGAGTATTCATGTCTTGCAGACAGGTAAATGGTATCTTTGGTAACGACTTTACTCCTTAAATTTTCTTGACGAAAATGTTAGATGTATGCATTGTTCCCAGCCCTTATAAACAACTATGGAAGCAGAAGTTAAAACAAAAATCATTAAAGATAATAGATTAAACGACTCGGATACGGGTTCCGCAGACGTTCAGGTCGCTCTGCTGACTCATCGCATCAATAATCTTACCGAGCATTTAAAAGATGCGAACAAAGACCACAGCTCTCGCAGAGGCTTGATTAAAATGGTCAGCAAACGTCGTAAGCTTCTTGATTACCTTATCCGCACAGATAAGTCACGCTACGAGCAACTCATCAAGAAGTTAAGTATCCGTAAATAACTATTATACAACACGGCGTGTTGAAGAAACCTTCAGAGATAAGCGGGAAGATTCAGAGAACAAATCAGAAAAACTCTGCACCTTAAGTTTTTTGATTTGTCCTCTGCCTTCACTCATCTCGAAGAATTCAACACGCTTTTTTATAAACAAACCAAATTGAAAGCAGAGAATATGTCAATACACACTCTATCCGCTAACATTGATGACAAAGAAATCATCATCGAAACAGGTAAAATAGCCAAACTCGCCGATGGCGCTGTAACAGTTCGCATGGGCGAGACCATTGTTGTCGTAACAGCAGTCTCCCAAACTAAAGTAAAAGAAGGTCAGGATTTTTTTCCCTTAACCGTTGATTACCGTGAGAAGGCCGCAGCCGTGGGACTTTTCCCTGGCGGCTATTTCAAGCGTGAAGGTCGCCCCAGTGAAAAAGAAATACTCACTGCACGTATGACGGATCGTCCACTACGTCCTCTTTTCCCTAAAGGTTATCTCTATGATACGCAAATCATTAGCGTGCTGCTATCCGCTGATGGTGAGAATGATCCTGATATCCTTTCTATCAATGGAGCATCTGCAGCCTTGATGGTATCTGACATTCCCTGGGCAGGCCCTATCGGAGCGGTGCGTATAGCACGTGTAAATGACAAGTTCATTGCTAATCCCACACACAGCGAACAAGAAAACAGTGATCTCGACCTCGTTTATGTTGGCAATGAGACGGATATACTCATGATAGAAGGTTCGGCTTTGGAAATTTCTGAAGAAGATTTCTGCAAAGCCTTAGAATATGCTCAAGAGCAGGTTACTAAGATCGTTCTTTTACAAAAACAGCTAGCTGAAAAAGTAGCCAAGCCTAAACGCGAACTTCCTTTAATGCTTGTTAAAGATGAGCTATTGGAAATCGCTTATGATGTAGCCGGTGACCGTATCGAAGACGCTATCTATACCCCAAGTAAAGTAGAACGCCAGAAAGCTGTTGGCGCATTGCGAGATGAAGTAGAAGCTAAAATCCTCGAAAAATTTGCTGAAGCCACTGATTTTGAAATCAGCCAGGCTTTTGATTATCTACAAAAGAAGGCATTCCGCACAAGTATTCTTGATAAAGGAAACCGTTGCGACGGACGCAAGGCAGATGAAATCCGTCAACTCAGCGGTGAAACTGATCTCTTACCCCGTTCACATGGTTCTGCGCTATTTGCCCGCGGTGAAACCCAAGCTCTATGCCTAGCCACACTTGCTCCTGTTGAAGAAGCGCAGCAACTGGACAGCTATACAGGCGGTGAGGATACGAAACGTTTTATCCTTCATTACAATTTCCCCCCATTCAGTGTCGGAGAAACAGGCAGAACAGGTGGATTAAACCGAAGAGAAATCGGTCATGGTGCTCTCGCCGAAAGATCCATCCGCGCTGTTGTTCCAAATGAAGCTGATTTCCCTTATGCGATACGTATTAGCTCAGAGGTTATGGAATCCAATGGTTCTACCTCTATGGCATCTGTCTGTGGTGGTGCTATGTCTCTACTGGACGCAGGCGTCCCCTTAACTGACATTGTTGCTGGTATTTCATGCGGTTTGGTCACTGAGTATGATGATGCAGGAACGCTCAAGCGATACACTTTGCTCGACGACATCATAGGCAGTGAAGACCACTTTGGTGATATGGACTTTAAACTTTGTGGTTCTAAAAAAGGCGTTACTGGCTTTCAGTTGGACCTCAAGTTGCCTGGCATAACATTAGAGTTAATGAAAGAGGCTGTAACCCGTGCAACGACATCACGCAACAAGGTCCTTGATTTCATGGAAACGGTAATCAAAGAACCTCGCAAAGAACTTTCACAATACGCTCCACGGATTGAAGTCGTTAAAATTAACCCGGATAAAATTGGACTACTCATAGGTCCTGGCGGTAAAACCATCAAAGGTATCAGTGCTGAAACCGGTGCCGAAATTAATATTGAAGATGATGGTACCGTTCGTATCTATTGCTCAAATCAGGATGGTATGAACCGCGCACTGGAAATCATCGAAGGAATGTGTGGCGAGATTAAAGTAGGTCAGCTTTATCGTGGACGCGTTGTGGCCATCAAAGACTTTGGAGCTTTTGTAGAAGTCTTCCCGGGTCGAGATGGACTTGTGCACATTTCAGAGCTTTCAGATACACGTGTTAACAAAGTAGAAGACGTCATTAAAGTCGGTGAGGAAATGTGGGTTAAATGTATCGGCATTGATGATAAAGACCGCGTTAAGCTATCACGTCGTGCAGCCTTAAAAGAAGTAGCTGAAAAAGATCAAGAGCAGGAGCAGGACAAAGAAGAGGCACCTGTAGAAACTTCTGGATAAACCAGCTTTTTAAAAACCTGTCCATAAACATAACCTAAATACAACCAAGGAGAGAAATATGGCACTAACAGTCGGAACTAAAGCCCCTGACTTCACCCTGAAGTGCAAAACCGAAGATGGCGTTCAAGATGTCAAATTGAGCGATAACTTTGGGAGCAAGAAAACAGTCATTCTGTTTTTCCCCTTAGCCTTCACTGGAGTCTGCACACAGGAGATGTGTGACATTACAGCTGGCATTAAAGATTACCAGGAACTGGACGCGGAAGTCTATGGCATCAGTGTTGATAGCCCCTTCGCTCAGGAAGCCTGGGCACAGAAAGAAAGTATCACCATCAAACTACTGAGTGATCTCAATAAAAAGACTGCTCAAAATTATGATGTACTGTTACCGGATCTTCTTGGTCTCGGCTCGGTAAGCGCCCGTGCCGCATTTGTGGTCAGTAAAGATGGTGAAATTGTTTACAGCGAACAGACCCCCACACCTAAAGACCTTCCCGACTTTAGCTCGGTCAAAGATGCACTTTCTAAGTGCTGATCTCATTTTTGTTTGATTTTAAAAAGCCCTTCAAACATTGAAGGGCTTTTTTGTGACTCATTTCGTGTGTTCTTGAATCTCAATGCATAAGGAGTAATATTTAACCTTAGCATATGTCTCCGTAGCTCAACGGATAGAGCCACCCTCTCCTAAAGGGTAGATGCAGGTTCGATTCCTGCCGGAGACACATTCAGCTCTCTTCACCCATACGAAAAAGAGCTGAATTTGGCGAAATAATTGCCGATCTATCCCAATGTTCTCTAACGAGTGGATAGAGTAAATGATGTTGGGGATATTCGATCGGAATAATCATTCACAGGCCTGGCTAAACTTAAAATGTCTGAAATAGATAACAAAGACGCTGTACTCATTCTCACAGATGACCGTTACACCCCCGCCTCAAAAACATCCCGCTTTATTATGCAGGCTCTACGACGTTTAGGTATTAGAGCCTGGGTGCGCGATACGTCAGATGTGCGCTACCTCTTCAAAACGCTAGAAGCAAAAAATCTTGAAAAACACCTGGGAGCCAGCGGAATGATCCATGTGGATCGCTTCAAAAGCTTCGTCGACTTAGCCGGCGTCCAATCCATTCTATCGCTCGATCTCCATTGGCTCTTTACTCCAGAACCCTTTTGTTCTAATGACAAAATAAAAAAAATAGTCAGTCTGTGGTTTGATGATCTCCGCACCGCCTGCACATCACAAGATGCTATCAAGCCCACCGATCGATCTTTCCAGGAAACCATTGGACATCAAAAAGTTCACCACTGCTTTTATGGCCAGGCACAAATGGATGAAGGAAAATTACTGGGTATAACAAACACACACTTCTCTCAACTGGCAGCACCCTTAGAATTCGCACAAAGAGAAACAGATGATCTACGCCACCCTAAGAAACTGGCATTCATAGGAAATCCTGGTATTCCCACGCCTCCTTCAGAAAAAATTCTCAATTTACTCAATAACAAAGCAAGTCTCAAAGAACTACGCAAAGCATCCGCAATGGATCTTCTGCAAAACCCCTCCATGGATCATTTTCGAAAACTACATACAAATATCCCCAAGATCATTGAGCAAGCCATCGAACAAAAATTGCATGAACCTTATACCTCAGCGCTGCAACTCTTACTCAAGCAGGAAAAAAATTTTCCCGGTGCTTTTGATGCACTGAACAAGTCTGGCAATGTACTTGAAGCAGCTATTCTTATTCGTCTGGTGAATCGCTATGACCGACCTGCACTCGTTCATCGTCTTTATCAACATGGTTTTGTTAGAGTTTTCAGCGCAGAAGATGAATGGAAGCCTTACGGCATTGAAGCGAAGCCTCTGATTCGTTTCCATGATCTATGCCGCGTATACAGAGCCCATATAGCCCATTTAAACGGAGCCAACTCCGCCAGGGACGCTACAGCAAATGAGAAATTATTCGAGATTGCGGCCTGTGGCAGAGCTTCTTTAAACCTGACTTCTCCAGACATCTTGAAAGCGTTTGATTCGCCTACAGAGATCATCGCGTGCGACACTCTTGAAGAGCTTGAGTCCAAGGCTCATGATTTACTGGCTCAGCCGGAGCAACTATTAGAAATAGGTAACAATGCCAGACAACGTGTTATACGAGAACATACCTGGGATAAACGTATAAAGACACTTTTTAAATCCTTACCATGAATCAGCCGAAGTCTATTCTCATTTACAGCCATGATTGGTCTTATGCATTTACCAAGACAACTGAATTTCTTGGCGAAGCCTGTGAGAGCATGGATATTCCCACATTGATTCGAGATTCCTGCGATGTCAGAGCTTCGCGCCTCATCACTGAGACACTTGACAATGAGGAGATAA
Organism: Verrucomicrobiota bacterium; assembly: GCA_039193385.1. Lineage (GTDB taxonomy): Bacteria > Verrucomicrobiota > Verrucomicrobiia > Methylacidiphilales > JBCCWR01 > JBCCWR01. The sequence goes on from JBCCWR010000007.1 coordinate 18,338, forward strand.
CTCAGGATTTCGAAGATGAAATATCACGTCGCATCAATACCTTGGTCTATGATCATGGCATAGACTGCATCATAGCCTTAGACTTGGGATGGCTCTTTATCCCTGACTTATTTCTCAAAAATCCCAGAATCAAAAAAATTTACTCGATCTGGTTTGATGATTTTATCAGTTGGTGCGGCACACCCAATAATGCCATCTTCCCTTATCGCCAAAACAGCTTCCAGGAAGTAATCACTCATCCCAAGGTAGTCCACTGTTTTTATGGCAAAGCTATTGGACGTGAGGCAGCACGTCTGGGAGTTAAAAATCAAATTCATTCCAATCTTGCTGCACCTCAGTCATTTCTAGAACATAATTTTCCCTGCACCATTGATAACAAAATGGCTTTTATCGGTAATCCTGGATGTCGTCAGGAGCCCAGCAAACAAATTATCAAATGCATGAAAGAAGGTGCCACACTCGATAAATTAAGAAACCTCAGTTGTCAGGAGATAACCGGTGCTATTCATAAAGGGATATGGAAATGGACCAAAGAACACCCTGACATTAAGAAGCTTCTGGCTACTGCTGTGTTTGCAAAACGTGAAATGCCCTATACTTCTGCATTGGAAATTCTTGAAGCCTGTGGCGAAGATTATCCCAACGCCATTAACTATCTTAATGATCATAGCCGTATCCTTGAAGCAGCACATGTCATTAAGTTCGTATTGCGCTATGATCGGCCGGCCTTCGTCAATCATCTCTATCAAAAAGGTCTTGTTGATGTGATAAGCAATGAGCATGAGTGGAAACAATACGACATTCAAGCGTCGCCCCCCATCATCGCGGACAAGCTTCCTCAATATTATATGAAATACCCTGCACATCTTAATGCGGCAAATGCCATCCGTGATGCCACAGCAAATGAAAAGCTCTTTGAAATCAGCGCTTGTGCCAGAACATCAATCAACCTCAATAGTCCTGATGTAGCAGCCTGTTATGATGGCTCAAATGAAATCTATCTAGCCAACACCTTTGAAGAAGCAGAAGAAATGGCTCGAACTATTCTTAAAGATCCCGATACAGCACTTTCCCGAGGCAAGCGCTGTCGACTGCGAACAGCTCATGAGCACACTTGGGAACATCGCATCAAAAAATTCTTTTCCCTGAAAAATTGGGAATAACTCTTTTTCTATCTCAGAGGTCGATCCAGATCTTTTTTGGCACGGTCCAGAATACCATTAACAAATTTACCTGATTCTTCCGTGCTCAGATTCTTAGCTAGCTCAATGGCTTCGTTGATGGCAACAATCGGAGGCACATCATCCATATAAAACATTTCAAACAATGCCAGACGCAGGATGTTTCTATCCACGGCAGCCATACGACTGAAGTCCCAATTTTGAGAATAGCTTTTAATTCTCTCATCAAGCTCCAGCTTTTTTTCCAGAATACTCCGGACCAAAGGTTCAGCAAACTGCCAGGTCGTTTTTGCCGCATTCGTCAGATCTTTAAATTCAATCAAAGAACGCTCCAGATCGTCCAGCTTAACATAATCGTTCTGGTAGAGAAATTGTACAACAAGCCTACGCCCATCTCTTCGCTTGCCCATAAATCAATCCTTATGCTTTTGTAAAAAAAACAAGGCTGCCTGACCCGCCTCGGTTCCTCGATTGAAGTTATCACCAAAACAACGCTCTCTGGCTTGCTCTTCATCTTTCACGGTTAACACCTGGTGTAATACAGGCTTTTCAAAATCCAGACTTAGTTGAAGAAGAGCATCCGTCACACTCACAGCAAGCAAATCTGCATGAGCTGTCTGCCCCTCCCAAATCAAACCAAAGGCTATTACCAAATCAGGTTGTTCCTTTTGAAACATCAATTTAACCGCTAAAGGAATTTCATAAGAACCGGGAACGCGCTCAATTAAAGTATCTATACCTGCTAATTGATTTTGTGCCGACTCGATCAAACCATCGACGTACTCTTTATTAAAAAGGCTGGCCACAATGCCTACTCTGCCTGATCCCGTAAATTCTGTATGTGTGACGCCTGAGCTCTTCATGAAAAAAACTATATTCTATGTCCCATTCTTTCCTTCTTCGTATAAAGGTAATTTTCATTATGCTCATTCGGCTTAACTTTAATGGGCACCTGATCCACCAGATCAAGACCATAACCCGCTAAACCTACAACTTTCTTAGGATTATTCGTCATCAGGCGCATCTTACGCACACCCAGATCATGTAAGATCTGCGCTCCCAAGCCGTACTCGCGTAGATCTGCAGGATACCCTAGCTTGATATTTGCCTCAACGGTATCCATACCCTGCTCCTGTAATTTGTAAGCATGAATCTTTGCCGCTAAACCGATGCCACGCCCCTCCTGGCGCATATAAACCAAAACGCCACTGCCTGCATTCTGGATCATCACCAAAGCATCGTGAAGCTGATTACCACAGTCACAGCGACGCGAACCAAAGACATCCCCCGTAAGGCATTCGCTATGCACTCGGACCAAAGCAGGTTGGTCAGGACCCACCTCACCCATGACCAGAGCCAAATGCGTTGAGTCATCCAAAATGGAGCGATACATGTAGAGATCAAACATGCCATAATCCGTAGGCATTTTTATCTTCTCGACGCATTCGATCAACTTCTCCGTGCGCCTACGGTATTCAATTAATTGCTGAATCGTAGAAATTTTAAGATCAAACTTTTTACTAATCTCAATCAAATCAGGCAACCGTGCCATCGTACCATCTTCTTTGAGAATCTCACAAATCACCGCAGACTCATCCAGTCCGGCCAAACGGGCAAGATCCACCGCAGCTTCAGTATGTCCGGCACGCTGGAGCACACCCCCATTTTTTGCCTGCAAGGGAAAGACGTGCCCCGGCTGCACAAAATCTTCAGGTTTACTCTTCTCACTGGATAACATCTTGATAGTCTGCGCACGATCTGGAGCGCTTATTCCCGTGGTCACACCCTGCACGGCATCGACTGAAATGGTAAAATCCGTTTTAAAAGATTCCCGATTATCCAATACCATACTTTGTAACCCAAGCTGTTTGGCACGCTGTTGCTTGATAGGAACACAAATTAAACCACGGCCATACGTCGCCATAAAATTAATGGATTCTGCCGTCGCTTTTTCTGCCGCAACAATAAAATCACCTTCATTTTCCCGATCTTCATCATCGGTTAAAATGACAAGTTTTCCTTCACGTATGTCTTGAATGATGGACTCCATGTTATCAAACACATCCTCAGTCATCTTGGAACTACTTTTACTATTGTTTACTGACATATATTAAAAAGTTTTAACGCAAAACAATGCCTTTACTTTGATGTCTTGGCAAGTAACTACAATCCATAGAAGATTGCTATTAAGGGTTACCGAATTTACGAGCCAACTCATTGCGACTGATATGAATCATAGTTGGTTTACCTTGAGGACATGTGTAGGGAAGCTGACAGTTATGAAGATCCGTAAGTAATGTCTCAATTTCTTTCTCGTTGAGCACCACATGGTCTTTCACTGCACGACGACTGACAATATGGGCTATCTTTTCTTCATCGAGCTCTTGATTTTTCGCCATACGCCCTCCCGAACGTTCCAAATCCGCCGCAATATCTCGTATCAAGGTTTCAGCATCACCCGTCTTCATTTCAGGAGGCAAACTCTCTACCATGACATGAGGCGCTCCCATATTCTCCACACAAATACCGATTTTTTGCAATGACGGCATTTGCCGTACCAGCACATTATACAAAACAGGGTCCAACTCAATCGTTATGGGAATGAGTAACTTCTGACTTAATACTTCTTCTTGAGAAAATGAGTCCACAAAGTGCTCAAAGAGAATACGTTCGTGAGCTGCTTGCTGATCTATCAGAACAACACCTGCTTCAGCTTCTGCCACGATGTAATGATTCATAATCACGCCCAAAACGCGAAGGTCATGGTTTGTTTCACTCGCAATAACATCTTGTTCTTGTGCAGGATGTGCCAGAGAGACCGAAGGCTCTATCTGAGATTCCATATGATGCACCAGGTCAGCAGGTGAAGCTTGCTTGCTCTGCCCTGGTGTGGCTACGATCTCTTCATCCGCATAAGGCATAGGAGGAGGCATAATGACAAAGGCTTCCGAAGCAGGTTCTCCCTCATATCCTTTTCCTAAATCAATGTCCATAGGGGCTTCCGTAGCGTGACAAAGCGTATTATGGACAGCTTCTGCTATAAAGCGTTTCATAGAAGATTCTTCCCGAAAACGAATTTCTTTTTTCGCCGGATGAACATTCACATCAACTTTATTGCCAGGAACTCTTAAAAAGAGCACAACGACGGGAAATCGCCCTTTGACCAAAGCATTCTGATACCCTTCCAAAACAGCAAAATTAATCGAATTACTTTGCACCGAGCGACCATTCACAAAAATGAAATGCTCATGTCTGCTGCTGCGACTCACCCCAGGTTTACTTATCATTCCGTGAAGAACACATTCATCCCCTTCTGCTTGTATAGGCAACATATTACGCAGCCAGTTTTCATCAAAAAGCTGCCTGAGCCTTTGCTCCAGAGTCTCCACAGACGCATAATGGCAAACTTCACGACCATTGTGTTTGAGCACGAGAGTCACCTCAAATCGAGTGAGCGCACATAGCCGTATATATTGTTCAATATGCCCCCACTCCGTCTGGTCTGTCTTGAGAAATTTACGCCGTCCGGGCGTATGAAAAAAAAGCGACTTCACTTCGACCATCGTGCCTGGTGCACAACCACATTCTGTTACGGCCAAAATTTTACCGCCATCTACCTTGATCTCTGTCCCACTGAGTTCGCTCTCCGTTCGCGTGGTTAAGCGAAAACGTGAGATAGAGGCTATGCTGGGTAAAGCCTCGCCACGAAAGCCATAAGTATCAATCGTATTCAGATCCTCAACCGTGGCAATTTTACTTGTCGCATGGCGCTCCAGGCATAAAAGCGCATCATCCGCATGCATGCCACATCCGTCATCCGTCACACGCACCAGACTTTTACCCCCCTTTTCAATCTCTATTTCGATGCGTGATGCATCCGAGTCCAGAGCATTCTCCACTAATTCCTTAACGACAGATGCAGGTCTTTCAATAACTTCTCCAGCAGCAATGCGATTGGTTACTGTCTCGCTCAGAAGTTTAATTTGCTGTCCCATACTTATTCTAGAAAACTCGCTCTTGATTTAGAGCTGATCGATTAATCCTCTGCAACACCCAATTGATCCAACAGACGCTCAAGATCATCCTCAGAATAATATTCAATCTCCATGCGACCTCTTGCAACAGATCCCACAATTTTCACTTTCGTGCCCAAAGCGCGCTGAAGACGGTTTTCCATGTCCTGCCACTCCACACTCAGACCGCTCTTTTGACCTGTTTGTCTTTTAGCAGAGGCGTTTTTCTTACTCGCCTGCTCGGATAGCGATTTGATCAAGCGTTCCGTCTCCCGGACAGATAAAGATTTGGCAATGATCTCACGTGCCAAGGCCATTTGGTCGCCCTTGTTCGTCAGGGCAAGAAGCGCCTTAGCATGACCCACACTCAACTGACTGTGTGCCACCAAAGAACGAACTTCAGCATTCAAACTACGCAATCGCAACACATTGGCTACAGCCGCACGGCTCTTACCCACCTTTTCCGCTACTTGCTCCTGCGTCAGCTTAAATTTTTCCATTAAGCGTGCATAACCGTCTGCCTCATCAATAGGGTTGAGATCATCCCGCTGCAGGTTTTCAATAAGCGCCAGCTCCAGCACTTCCATATCCGTCACTGCGCGGACAATGACAGGTGCTTGCTTGAGCTCCGCACGTTGTGCTGCACGCCAACGTCGCTCGCCTGCAATCAGTTCATACGTCTTGCCTACCTTGCGAACAATGAGCGGCTGAATGATGCCTTTTTCACGAATAGAGTTGGATAGCTCAACCAGCTTTTCCTCTACAAATGTTTTTCTAGGCTGGAGCGGGCTGGGATGAATTCTGTCTAAATCCAGTGCTACGACAGATTCCCCCATATCCTCTCGAGGAATTGGAGAAGCCACCGCCACTGCCTGCTGAGAATGGATCAGTGCACCCAATCCTTTACCTAAAGCTTTACGCGCCATTTGAAGATTGTACGAGTTGAGCTCTTTGAGTCAACGTGTATTCAGAATGAGAAGCAATTTATTGTAACTTATTGAGCATTGAACTCGCGCAGCTTCATATCAAGCTGCAGTTTTTCCTGATTCAATTTTGTTCGATCCGTAGCACTAATCTTAGGGTCGCGCAAAAGAGTGCGAATTTGAGAGCGGCGCGCCATCACCTGATCTTTCGTTTTATAAGCGGGTAGAGAGGCTGTCGTGGAACTGCTTGTTGTATTAGCACTGGTGGCAGTTTGAGCAGCTACCTTTAGCTGTTCCGCCTTCTTCGTCTTATAGGACTCCGCGGCTGCCTTATCATAACCAAAAGCTTTTTTCATATCCGTAGACATATCCTCCAGAAGCACCTTCTTAGGGCCTATATCATCGACATACGTAAAATGGATCGGCGTTAAATCCGTAATACTAGAAGTATCCACTTCCGTGCCATTGATCAAACGCACCTTGAGTATTTTGTTTTTAATCTCCTGTAGAATAATAGCGTATTTAATGCCTTCACGCTGCTCTTTTAAAATATCTGCGTCAGCCGTAATCTTCAACGCCTGCAAATCCTCATCTTTGATGTGGCCGATGGGAACGTTGAAGATACCTTTGGGGCTCATCAGCTTAACGGTGGATTCAGATACAGATGAAAGCGTAACATTTTCATAAGTCTGACCATCAAGTGTTGTCAGCGTCTTGGGCTGAGCCGTCGCCACCGCTACAGAAAATAAAGCAAGCGCGATGGTTGATATAAGTGAATGACATGTCATACAAATACTTTTCTTCATTACTATAATGTAGTCACATTTGACCTCAGCCCAAATAATAAAATGTATAAATATTATGATTTTTTTAGCCCACATGAGGCATAAAAAACCTCACGCCGTGAAATGAAACGCAGGTAGTTCGGTGACGAGAGAAAATTACAAAATTTCGATTAAAACTTCTCCATCCCCAAGGCGACTTATCATTTCTGGCAATGCTTGCTCAAAGGCATGTAATAGCTGCTGTTTACGACAATTACCGATTTGAACTCATACAACTTGAACCGGACTAGAATCAAAAAATACCATCGTGGCAAAATCCTCATCTTTAGAAACAATCACATACTCATTGTCGGCTGCATATTTCCATATATTCCAATCATCTGATTGATCCATTTGGACTTCCATAACATGCTTAGATGGATATCCTTTGCTCTGTAAAAAACGAGCTAAATCTGGTGGCAAATTCTGGTCAACAAAAAACTTCAAGATGATATCTTCAAGATAGTGTAATTACTCTAAGCGACTGCAAAATCAAGGCATGCCTGTATATCTTCTTTTTCCAGATAAGGATAGTCTTCCAGGATTTCATTCCAATCCGCACCTTGAGCAAGTAACTCCAAAATATCTTTGACACGTATTCGCATTTTACGAATACAAGGACGTCCTCCACATTTACCTTGCTCAATGGTGATTCTATCTTGATAACTCATGCGTCCAATTTGGCATAATTCGCATTTACTTCAACACGAAATGCTGCACATGAATGCATGTTAATGCATTATACTTCTCTTTCTTAATTTAGGTTTTATACCACATCTCTTTTAGCGGTGTGTCTATTGGTACTATTTATAGGGACGTTTACAGTCTTGCTTGAAAATACAACCGTGGGGGTATTTAGGATGCTTTGTTAGATTCTTCAGGGAGAAGGTCGAGCACATCCACACCGCGGAATTTGAAAAGCTGGCGGATGGCATCTTCTATGACATTACTGGGGCAGGATGCTCCGGCGGTAAAACCAACAGTGACTTCCCCGTCTGGGAGCCAATTTTGCGTTTCTTCCTCTTCATTGGTATGTTGATTGAAGTGAGAGATTTTTTGAGGCGAGATCATCTTGGTATAATTCTTGATGAAGTAGGTGGGTAAGATCTGTTCTCCCATTTCTGCCAGATGGGATGTATTGCTGCTATTGTAACCACCGACAACGATGAGCAGATCCATCTGTTCTTTCAGCATATCTGTGAGGGCATCCTGCCGCTCCTGCGTTGCACCACAGATGGTATCGAAAGAGCGAAAATGATTTTCCAAAGCCGGCTCACCATGCTTATCACGAATAGCCGCACGGATGCGCTTTTGCACTTCCAGCGTATCATTTTTCATCATGGTAGTCTGGTTGGCCACACCCACTGCTTTGAGATGTTTTTCAGGATCAAAGCCCGGTGAATAGGCACCATGAAATTTTTCCAAAAACTCCTGCTTGCTGCCGCCATGACGAATATAATTACAAACGTAGTCTGTCTCATCCAGAGTCAGAATAACCAGATAATGCCCGTACCCTTCTTCGTTAAGAGCGCGTGAAGCAGTGGCTTTGGTCTCTTCATGATAAGCCTTGCCATGAATGATGGAGGTGATTTTCTCGCGGTTGTATTGGCGCACACGCTTCCACACGCTCATGACATCTCCGCAGGTGGTGTCAACGATCACACAATTTTTAGCTTTAGCTTCGTTCATGGTCTCGACGGGAGCGCCAAAGGCAGGAACAATAACCACGTCCTCTTCAGATAAGGCGGATAGGTCATAGCCCTTTTCGCCTTCTTGGAGAGTGACGATATTCATTTCTTTGAGCTGATCATTCACTTCAGGGTTGTGAATAATCTCACCTAGCAGATAAATATTTCTGTCATTAAACGTTTTGGCTGCGGCGTAAGCGAGGTCAATAGCACGCTCAACGCCATAACAAAAGCCGAAGGCCTTGGCCAGCTTCACCGTTAAGCCATTAGCGCTGATAGTTTTTCCAGAGACGCGGATGTAGTCGACAACCTTGCTTGTGTAGTCTTCATTCACCTGAGCTTTAACCACATTCATCACCTCAGGCGTGCGGAGGTTAATGCGTTTTCTCTTAGGTTTTTCTGCGGTCGTCGTATCTGCCATGCCGGATAAATAACCCTAATATGCCTCTTTAGTCAACAGCGCGGGTTCATTTCAAGGTTAAAATCTTGGGGACATCAAGGCATGGGCAACTTGCCAACATCGTCCATGTTTTGTCCCTTCTCGCGATAATGCGCCAGCTTATTGCGCATGGTTCGCAGACTAATACCCAGTTTTTTAGCCGCATGGGTGCGATTTCCCCGACATAGTTCTAAGGCTCGGCGCACCATAATGCACTCCATTTCTTCCAGAGTCATTAGCTGATCCAGCGCGAGCGAATCCTCTTCCTGAGTATCTGAAACAATAACAAGATGCTCGTCATCTAACTCGGAGGTATCAGGCGCCAGTATAATGGACCGCTCCAACGTGTTTTGCAGCTCGCGCACATTACCAGGCCAGGGATACTTGACGATCTTCTGCTTTGCTTGGGTAGATAAGGAGCTGATGTTCCTGCCATGCTTGTGTCCATAGCGGTTAATAAAGAATTGAGCTAAATCCAGAACGTCTTCCCCTCTATGCCTAAGGGGAGGAACTTCAATGGGGACGACATTTAAACGGTAATATAAATCCTCACGAAAATTTCCCTTTTTGACTTCTTCTTTGAGATTTCTATTGGTGGTGGCCAGGAGACGCACGTCGACTTTTCTACTTTTATTTCCTCCAACACGCTCAAAGATTTGTTCCTGAATCACGCGCAGCAGCTTAACCTGCAACTCAGGCGTTATCTCGGAAATTTCATCCAATAACAAAGTACCGCCATCCGCTTGTTCAAAACGACCTTTGCGCGCTTCCACAGCACCGGTAAAAGCCCCTTTCTCATGCCCGAAAAATTCACTCTCCAGCAAATTCGCCGGGACAGCCGCACAGTTCACGGAAATATATGGCTTTTCGCTACGCGGACTCGCTGCATGGAGAGCCTGCGAGATGACTTCTTTGCCTACGCCGCTCTCTCCAGAAATCAACACAGTGGTATCTGCCTTACCCACCTTCAGCGTTAACTCTTTAATCCGCTGCATTTGTTCGCTTTGTCCCCATATGATGTCTTTGATGCGTGATTGAACAAGCTCCTCGCGCAATTTGGTATTCTCCTGCTCCAATGCGGCGAAACGCATGACACGCTCCATGGCCACCTCAAGCCGGGCCGCATCTACAGGTTTGGTCAGATAGTCAAAAACCCCGATGCGAATGGATTTTACGGCGGTATCCAAATCTCCAAAGCCGGTGATCACAATCAAGTGCATATCCGCATGCTGTTGACGAACCTCGTTAAGAAAATCGATGCCATTGCCATCGCCTAACTTGACATCACAGAACAAGACATCGAAACTTTTGTTATCTTGAAGTGCCTGCCTCGCCTGCAATAAGGACCCAACGCCCAATACGCTATGCCCCTGATCACTCAACAAATCCACCAGCAACTGCCGTACCGCGCTCTCATCATCAACAACTAATACCCTCTGAGCCCTCATATGTTATCCAATAAACCTGAAAAAAGCAGTCTGGGCAATATTTACCTAATAGCTTATAAAATGATAAAGCGAATTGATCGCCTGAAATAAAATGGTTTCCCCTGTCACCCTCAAATCACAACATCACGGTTCCTCCTACCCTGCCGCACCTAAGCAGATCCTCAAAGAATTCGCCAACCTGCTTGAAGCAGTCCCAACACCTAAAACGCCCGCACCTCAAACCGAAGCAGGCCAGGTGCTCATCGTACCGCATATTGATTTTCGCGTTAATTTGACCATCTACGCACAGATCTATAAGCACCTGATACTTCATAAAACCTTTCCTCAGCTTTTCGTCATACTCGGCGTAGGCCACCGGTGTCCCGCCGAGTTCAGCTCGGTCCCCATGGATTTCTCAACTCCACTTGGGCTCGCGCCATGTGCTTTGGACTGCTGGCGGCAACTGGAAGCATCCAGCCCTCTTACGGTAGCAAACTTTCCAGAAACCTATAATGGTGAACACTCTCTGGAGTATGTTGTCATCTGGTTGCAAGCGTTACGGGATCTTTTCTTCCAAGGTCAGGATTTCACAGTTCTACCCGTCTTACTCGGTGGATTACACCAGAACATCTCTCAGGCACAAATACCTGCGGAAGATGAAGCCTTTCATATTTTTTCAGCAAACTTAAGAGACTGCGTCATCAATAACGGTATCGATACTGATGAAATATGCTGGATTGCCAGTATCGACGGCTGCCATGTGGGCCCTCGCTTTGACCATAACTTCTATGCACTTGATCCTGTGCAGTCGGCTGTAAAAGGGTGGGAAAAGCGGCTTTGGAAACTCTGTAGCACCAGTCATCTCCAGACATTCTTCGACCATGCCTCCAGCATTGATAATATGTTCTACTTTGATGGTATTGGCGTGCTTACGCTCTTACTCCAGCAATTCAAGCTTAAAGCAAAGCCATTGTTTTACGATCTCTGGTATGAAAAACACGACTGCTCCTTTGTTTCTTTTACTGGAGGATTCATGGAGAATGACAACCTCTCCCAACACAGATAAGCTCAAACTTTAGGCATGATGTTTTACCATGTAACATCATGCATGTATTTTCAGTGCGAAGATTTTAGAAGTCGTTTAGTATTACACCGAAGCATTTTCCTGATCCTGAAATTATGAATAACGAAAACACAGCTTCTTTTGCTACGAATGATCTACCACAGGCCTTACCTGCGCAGGAAGACGGGGCTTTTGATGACCCTGAGCTATACATCAACCGAGAACTGAGCTGGCTTCAATTTAACCAGCGTGTGCTCGAGGAAGCACAGGATGCGACTCACCCCCTCCTCGAGCGCGTCAAGTTTCTCTGCATTGTCAGTTCAAACATGGATGAATTTTTTGAAATTCGCGTCGCCGGACTCAAACAACAAATTGAAAACAAAACGAGTGACATTGGCCCAGACGGACTGACTGCTATGCAAGTCTTCCAAGAAATCAAAAGCATGACCCAAAAGATCGTCGATGCGCAATATGACCTGTGGCAAAACGAACTCATTCCAGAACTTGCCAAGCAGAAAATCTTCTTTCACAACCCTAAGGAGCTCAATAAACGCTCCTACGATTGGATAAAAAAATATTTTCACAGTGAAATTTACCCCGTGCTAACGCCTCTGGCTATCGACCCGGCACACCCCTTCCCTCAGCTACTCAATAAAAGTTTAAACATCATCGCCATAATGGAAAAGCCTGGTACTCCAGGGGAAATTCGTCATGCCATTGTTCAAGTGCCGCGTGTCTTACATCGCCTCATTGAAATTCCTTCGTTACAAGCGAATGAACATAGCTTTATTTTTCTTAGCAACGTTATTACCCATTTTGTAAGCGAACTCTTCCCGGGGTCGAACGTGCTGGGCGCCTGGGCTTTCCGCATCACAAGAAACAGCGATCTGTATATTGATGAAGAGGAAGCGCAGAACCTTCTCAGTAGCATTGAGGAAGAACTGCGCAACCGTAACAAAGGCGGTGCTGTTCGTATAGAAGTGGAAAACACCTGTCCCGGTGAAGTGATTCATTATCTCTTAAAAGTATTTCACCTTACTGAAGACGATCTCTACGTCGTGCGTGATCCTATCAATATCCTGCGGCTCATGGCTATTTGTGGACTGGAAACACACCCGCACTTGCGCGACGCACCATTCAATGCCACAACCTCATTGCATTTCCGAACAGATAACAACGTATTCCGGGCTATTCGTAACCAGGACATTCTCGTGCATCATCCTTATGAAAGTTTTGCTTGTGTCACGGGCTTCCTCGAATGCGCTGCAGAAGACCCCAAAGTCCTGGCCATCAAAATGACTCTCTACCGCACGAGCGGAGATTCACCGATTGTCAAAGCCCTCATCCATGCCGCCCAAAAGGGCAAACAGGTAACCGTACTGGTAGAATTACGGGCGCGCTTTGACGAGGCCAACAATATCGCCTGGGCACGCCGTATGGAAGATGCGGGCATTCATGTCGTCTACGGGCTGGTGGGCTTTAAGACGCATTGTAAAACGCTTATGGTTGTTCGTCGGGATGACGACTGCATCCGCCACTACCTCCACCTGGGAACAGGCAACTACCACCCCAAGACGGCCCGACTTTATACCGATATTGGGCTTTTCACCGTTAACAAACAGATGGCTGAAGAAGTTTCCGTATTATTTAACACACTTACGGGCATGTCCGATTATCCCGGCTTTCAAAAGCTGCTGGTTGCGCCCTTTGATATGGCAGATAAGTTTGAACAGTTGATTCATGCAGAAGCTGAATACGCGCGTCAGGGAAAACGAGCTTATATCTTTGCCAAGATGAACTCACTCGTTGACTCCCGCATCATCAAAGCTCTCTACTATGCTTCTCAAGCCGGCGTCAAAATCGATCTCCTCATCCGCGGAATCTGCTGCCTCCGCCCCCGCATACCTGGCATTAGCCACAACATTCGTGTGCTCAGCATCGTAGACCGTTTCCTGGAACACAGCCGCATTTTTTATTTTGAACAGACAGGCCACCCCAAGCTCTACGTAGGCAGCGCCGACTGGATGCCGCGCAATCTTTACCGACGTATTGAAGTCATCTTCCCCGTCGAAGACAATAAGCTGATCGAGGAAATCAAGCAGAACATCATTGATGTGCATATGAAAGATAACGTCAAAGCCCGCTATCTCAATCAGGATGGAACCTATACAAAACGTCCAAAAGGTAGAGCCAAGGCTTGTCGCAGCCAGCGAGTTTTCATGAACCGAGCAGAGAAAGATAACCAACATCCCCCCCAAGGCTTATCTCAAACCCGACAATTGGCCGCCATACCGCCGCCGTCGCAGACATAACCCGATACTCCATAACACCATAAATCTCTTTGCATTCCTTCCATACATTGACAACATGCTCCTTGTATTTTGACGAACAGCTTAGTTTATGAAATTGCATTACATCTATTTACTATTCACAGCAGCAGCCTCACTCGTACTGATTAACTGTGCTCCCGAACAAGATAAAGCGGCCCAGCAGACAACTCTCCCACCTATTGAGGATAAAAAAATACAAGTCGAAGAAAGCGGTGAATATGACCCCATAGCCAGTCATAACGCCGTGCGTGGCGGTGCCTTTAACACATGGGGCGGAGGCTATCCCAAGTCCATCAACATGTGGCTCGATTTCAATCAGTTTTCCAGCCGCATATGTGGTCTCATGTTTGAACCTCTCATCAGCATGCACAGCACAGAAAACCGTGCCATTGGTGTCCTGGCCTCTTCATGGGACGTTTCCGATGATCAGACAACGTACACCTTTCATATCAATGACTCTGCCACCTGGAGCGACGGAGAACCCATCACTGCCGAAGATCTCCAATTCTATTATGACATTATCATGAATCCCAAGCATTTGACCTCGCTCTTCCGCGTTGATTTAAGTCGCTTTGATCGTCCTGAAATAATTGATGAAAAAACGATCCGTATGAAAGCAAATCAGCCACACTGGAGTAATTTCTGGGCTGCAGGAGGTCTGGTTGCTCTACCCAAACATGCCTGGAAAGACCTGGACTTCAATGAAATCAACTTTGAATTTCCAGTCGTTTCAGGTCCTTATGCCATTCATGAAGTAAAGACAAACCGCTCCATTAGCCTGAAACGCAGAGGCGACTGGTGGGGCCGCAGCTTGAAATACCAGCAACATAAATACAACTTTGACTACATTATCTTCAAATCTCTTGAAGACCGCACCAAAGCTTTAGAAATGTTAAAACGCGGCGACTTTGATCTTTACCCCATTTACACATCACGTATCTGGGAACAACAAACGCATTTTCCTCAGGTAAAGAAAAACTGGGTTGTTCGGCAAACTGTTTACAATCAGGAACCTAAAGGATTCCAGGGCATGGCCATTAACCTCCGAAAAGCAAAATTTGAGGACAAGAAAGTTCGTCTAGCACTTGGCTATCTTCTCAATCGTCAACTGATGCTGGAAAAAATCATGTTCTATCAATACTTTCTGCTCAATAACTACTACCCTGATCTTTACCCGAATAATATCAACCCGGACCGCCCGTTAATTGAATATGACCCGGATAAAGCTCGTAGTCTTTTGGATCAGGCCGGCTGGCAAATCAATGACCAGGGCTTGCTTGAAAAAGATGGTCAGAACCTAAGTCTTAAATTTCTTCACCACGGCCCTGTTTTTCCTCAAATGACGATATACATGGAAGATCTCAAAAAAGTAGGAATAGAGGCAGAGTTAGACATCGTCTCATTGGCCACCTTTCGCAAACGCATGGACAACCATGAATTTGACCTGGCTTGGACCAACTGGGGCGCATCACGTTTGCGTGACCCGGAAAACATGTGGCACTCCAAAACAGCGGATGACATTGCCACACAAAATGTCGCAGGCGTAAAGAATGCTAAAATTGATGCTTTGATCGAACAACAAAAGAGCGTGATGGATATCAACGAGCGCAACGAGATTATCAAACAAATCGATCTGGAACTGATCGACATTGTTCCTTACGTACTGCTCTGGCAGTCCGATAGAAGCCGTCTGCTTTACTGGAACCGTTTTGGAACGCCGCAACATATTTTGGATAAATTTAACCGCGAAGATTCAGCGTTAACTTACTGGTGGTTTGATCAGGCCAAGTCCGAAACGCTGCTTGAAGCACAACGCTCTGGAAATTCACTGCCAGCCGAGCCCGAGAAAGTTCAATACCCCTGATTCTCCTTTGAAGAAAATAAATGGCTTCCTATCTCCTCAAGCGATTCATCCTCATTCTGCCTACGTTGCTCGGTATATCCGTGCTCTGTTTTGTCCTCATACAATTTGTGCCGGGGGGACCAGTAGAAGAAATGATCGCCAAAGTTCAGGCCACAGGAGGAAACCGCGGCAGCAACACCCAGGCCATTTCTGAAGCAGAGATTGAGAACATCAAAAAATATTTTGGCTTTGATAAGCCGGCCCACGAACGTTACTTCGTCTGGCTGGGCAACCTCCTGACTGGAGACTGGGGACGCTCTTACGTTTACCACAAACCTGTTCTTGAAGTCATTTTAAGTAAAATGCCTATCTCACTCTTCTTTGGCCTCACATCTTTTATTCTGGCCTATTCTATTTCCATTCCTCTAGGCGTCATTAAAACACTCAAACACAATACAGCATTTGATACCTGGTCCTCTTCCATCATTTTTGCAGGTTATGTCATACCTGGCTTTGCCCTGGGCATCTTGCTTATTATCTTTTTCGGCGGCGGAAGTTATCTGGATTGGTTCCCTATATCCGGAGTGGTGTCAGACCATTTTGAAAATCTCAGTCCTTGGGGAAAAACATTAGACTTTCTCCACCACATGTGTCTGCCCCTTTTATGCTTTATGATTGGCGAATTTGCTTTTCTGACCATGTTGACAAAGAACAGTCTTCTCGAGGAAAACCGTAAAGACTATATGCGCACAGCACTGGCTAAGGGACTATCGACCAACGTTGCCACCTGGAAACATGCCTTACGTAATGCTATGATCCCCCTGGCTACAGGCATGGGTGAAATCTTTACTATCATGTTTGCCGGATCTCTGCTCATCGAACGCGTTTTTGATATCGATGGTATGGGACTGCTCTTTTACAACTCTATCGTGGGTCGTGACTATAATGTTGTGCTTGGTCTCATAGTACTGATCAGCCTCTTCACCATGCTCGGACGCCTTTTCTCAGATATTTTGTATGTCATCATCGATCCAAGAATCAGATTGCATTAATTACTTAAAAAAATGTTTTCCAAACTAACCATACGCCAGTTCAAACGCTTTCGCTCTATCAAGCGCGCATGGATTTCTCTATGGATCCTAAGTGCTCTGTTTATTCTCTCTCTATTCAGCGAACAGATCGCTAATGATAAGCCCTTACTCCTTGGTTATAATGGCGCCATCCACTTCCCGACTTTAAAGTTCTACTCAGATCAAAAATTTGGCGGTCTCTATAAAACAGAAGCTGACTATAAAAAACTTGATGAAGATCCGGCTTTTCATGCGCAAGGCGGCTGGATGCTTTTTCCACCTGTTCGCTTCGATCCCTACAGCTCGGACTGGAGTGAACCCGGTGCTCCACCACATGCTCCCTCCTTACGACATCCACTCGGTACAGACAATGCCGCTCGCGACGTTTTTGCCCGGATTCTCTATGGATTCAGAACAGGCATGCTTTTTTCACTGGCGCTTACAGTCATTAGCACCATAACAGGTTTTATACTGGGAGCTGTGCAAGGTTATGCCGGGAGGTATGTTGACCTAGCCATGCAACGCATCATCGAAATGTGGTCCGCCCTTCCTTTCCTCTATGTCGTCATTTTAATGGCTTCTATTTACGGACAAAACTTTGCCGTCCTTCTTCTTGTCTTTTGTATGTTTAGATGGATAGCCACCTCTTATTATATTCGTGCGGAATTCCTGCGTCTTAAAAACCAAACTTTCGTTCATGCTTCAAAAGCCACAGGGAGCAGTCATCTCAGAATTATCTTTTCACAAATTTTACCCAACTCATTGAATCCAGTCATAACACTCTTTCCTTTTGGATTAATTACCGGTATCAGCTCGCTGACAGCTTTGGATTTTCTAGGTTTCGGACTGGCGCCTCCGGAGCCATCATGGGGAGAATTGCTGCAACAGGGGTTACAAAATCTGACAGCACCCTGGGTCGCTATTTCTTCTGTGACTGCGCTCTTTATAACCTTATTATTAGCCAGCTTTATTGGCGAAGGCGCACGGGCCGCCTTTGATACAAAAGCCGAGGAGTAACACTATGTCTGAACCCATACTGAAAGTCGAAAACCTAGAAATCAATTTTCATGCTGATGGCCAAACAACCGAAGCCGTCAAAGGTATTTCCTTTTCACTTCATGAAGAAAAAGTTCTGGCTGTGGTTGGAGAAAGCGGAAGCGGCAAAAGCGTTACCGCTATGTCCATCACCCGCCTGCTTCCAGAAGCTCCGGTTTGCCAAGTCAGGGGATCCATCAACTTTATGCAGCAGGACATGCTGACACTGAAAAACCGACAGCTTCGTGATATTCGTGGTAAAGACATCGCTTATATTTTTCAGGAACCCGGAACCTCTCTAAATCCCGTCTTTTCGATCGGCTCGCAAATTGCGGAAGTCATCAAACTACATCGACCTGAAATCACAGATGTCAAAGCTGAGATTGTAAGAGTACTCGATCTTGTAGGTATCCACGATGCCGAAAAACGAATCCAAGCGTATCCTCACGAATTGAGCGGCGGTATGCAACAACGTGTCATGATCGCCATGGCGTTAGCCTGCCATCCTAAAATACTCATTGCAGATGAACCAACGACCGCTCTTGATGTCACTATTCAAAAACAGATTATTGACCTTCTTAAAGAACTTAAAACCAAACTAAAAATGTCTATCATTCTCATCACGCATAACTTCGGTATCATCAAAGGCTTTGCCGACGATGTTATTGTTATGTTTAGAGGAAAGATCGTGGAAAGTGGACCTGCAGAAAAAGTTTTGCAAAATCCTCAACACCCTTACACCCAGGCACTCATTGAATGCATCCCTCGTCTAGGTGTCCGCAAGGAACGATTGACCACCATTCAACATGAAGAGCTGGAGAAAATAAACGCATCATGAAACTACTCAGTGTAAAAAATCTTAAAGTTTACTTCCCGGTTCGCACGGGATTGTTCCAAAAAAAGGAATACATTAAAGCAGTCGACGACGTGTCATTTGATATTGAAAAGGGCCAATGCGTCGGCCTGGTCGGTGAAAGCGGCAGTGGTAAGTCCACTCTTGGTAAATCTATCATTCGCCTCAACTCAATCACATCGGGAAGTATTCAATATGCTAAGGAGGAGCTGGCAGACAAAAACAACCGCGCTTTTATGCCTTTTCGTAAACGGATACAGATGATTTTTCAGGATCCTTACAACTCGCTCAATCCTCGCATGAATGTTGAAGCCATTATTGGTGAACCTCTGGATATCCATTTTCCTGAGCTTAAAGTTTCCGGTAAAAAGAAACGAACGCAACGTATATGTGAACTGCTTGAAATGGTAGGATTGCAAGCCGATCATACCAGACGCTACCCCCATGAATTCAGCGGTGGACAAAGACAACGCATCGGAATTGCTCGCGCCTTGGCAGTCGAACCCGAATTTATTATTTGTGATGAACCGGTTAGTGCTCTGGATGTTTCCGTCCAGGCACAAATTATAAACTTGCTTGATGATTTGAAAGATCAGCTGGGTCTGACCTACCTCTTTATTTCCCACGACTTAGCCGTGGTCGAACATCTATGCGATCATGTTCTGGTCATGAACCAGGGAAAGCTCGTAGAGACCGGGGAACCTGCTAGTCTCTACCAATCACCTAAAGATCCCTACACCAAAAAACTCCTTGATGCTGTACCGAATTTCTAAGAAAACTGCACTTAAGGGAGCATCTACGTAGAAACCGTCTCATAAATATGTATTTAGACGTACCCTTGAGTAATTTATCCTTTCCAAGCATGAGGCATCAGGTTTGAATTTCAACAATGTCAGCTCAACTTATAGACGGTAAAAAGATCTCTTCAGAGATTCATGAAGAAACGCGCCAACGCGTCGAAGTGCTTAAAAGCAGAGGTATTAAACCGAGCATTAATTTTATTCGCGTTGGTGAAGATCCCGCATCCAGAGCCTACGTCGGTATGAAAGATAAAAAAGCGGCTGAACTAGGTATCGAAGCTGAAACCTTGGTTCTTCCTCAAGAGACCACTGAAGCAGAGCTGCTTGATACAATTAAAGAACTCAATAATAACAGAAAAGTTCATGGCATTCTTGTACAAGCCCCTCTTCCCTCACATATCCGAGAGACTGTTATCTTTTCCAATGTATCACCAGACAAGGATGTCGATGGATTTCATCCGATGAATGTTGGCAAGCTTTTGCTTGGCGATACATCAGGTTTCCGTTCATGCACCCCCGCAGGGGTATGCGAGTTGCTGGTCCGTTCCAACATTGACCCCAACGGCAAACATGTGGTTGTTCTCGGACGCGGCAACATTGTAGGAAAACCTCTTGCAGCTATGCTCTGCCAGAAACAAAGCGGTGCCAACGCCACCGTAACCCTTTGTCACTCTCGCACCGCCAACATTGCAGCATTAACCAAACAAGCCGATATCATTGTTGCAGCAATGGGTGTAACGGAATTTCTGAAAGCGGATATGATTCAACCCGATAGCACAGTCATAGATGTAGGTGTTAACAGAGTCGAAGATAAAACGAAGACCAAAGGCTATCGTTTGGTAGGAGACATTGAATTTGCACCCATTTGCGAAGTGGCCGGTCATGTCACGCCAAACCCAGGCGGTGTTGGCCCTATGACAATTGCTATGCTTATGGCAAACACGGTACGTGCTGCAGAACTACAAACCCAATAATTTTTCATACGCCTCAGACAACATCCGGCGAATATGTATTGATTTTTCAGAGAGCCTTTTTTGTTCAAGTTCGTATTGACGGCGTCCCTCTTCAGTTTCGATAGGAATAGCTTCCAAGTTGAAACGGCTTACATCATAAGGACTCGCTCGCATATCAATGATGCGGATGTCCCATGCCAAATTAAAGGCTGCCCGAATTATTTCTGAGCTAATCCAGGGATAGAATTTGTAGGCCCATTTGTAGAGATCCATGTTTGTATGCAAACAACCACGCTGTTCCATGTTTATACGACTACCAGGATTCAATTGGTGGCGATTCCACGGACGAGCGTTCTGAGAAAAAAAGCGAAAAGCATCATAATGTGTGCAACACAGAGACTGAGATTTTACCAAAGTGACAATGGCATCATGTGATAAACGTAAGGGAAGTTGCGTATGACGAATATCTCCCTCATCCACAACCATAGCCCACTCATGCAAACCGTGACAGGCAAATTGAGGTGCACGCACTTCAATTTCTTTAAGCAGAGACAATATCCACTGTGCACTTTCTATTCGGCTATGAAGAAACTTATGGGGGTTCAGCCAAACACTATTTTTATTCTGATACGTTTCAAAGGGGCCCCATGACCAGTCATCTATATCTGTATTTTCAAGAACAATGCCTACACCCGGCGACCAGCGCATAAGTTGAGCTGGGCGAAAAGAATAGTATTCAAAAAGAAAATCATGAACGGGGTGTTTCTCTCCGCAACTGCGACGTTGCAGATGCGCATCAACCCGCGGTTGCAGTAAAGAAGCATGCTCATCACGCAAACTCATCCACGTATCATACGTCAATGATTCCATACCATCCTCAAGCAATTGCATTTTTACACATTAGTTCAAAA
>JBCCWR010000008.1:0-33079 GCA_039193385.1 Verrucomicrobiota bacterium
AAATATTCATCCCTAATCCTTGACTCAGTGTGCACGGACCTGAGGTTAGCCGATTTTCAATACATTTCATCTATCGCAGTTTAAGCAATAGTTCTTTACCATACCAACGCTCAATATAGCGTACACGAACAGCATCTGGGACATCCTGAATATTGGTTACGATATTGAAGAGATGATACATGCCATAACAAAGATAGATGTAAGCGACTCCTCCAGGTTGAAACATAGTTTCGGTTCGTGTCGTGCGTCGATTGTTGTAGGCATGGCAGGCTTTATCGGTAGTTCCCTGATAAGCCTCTGTTTCGACGATGATACCGCTGGTGAATTTGCCATTTAACTTTGTGCATAAAACTTTTCCAAGTAAAGCAGGTGCTAGAGCTACCACATCGTCCTGACGATAGAAGTCGACAGGTATTTTACTCGGTTTTGCCATAGTTTCTTTTACCAAATAGGCCTGTGCCTACGCGCACCATAGTGGCTCCTTCTTCGATAGCTATTGTAAAATCATGAGTCATGCCCATAGATAGTTCGGGTAATATAGAATCAGTTTCTCTCTCTGCTGTTTCTTTAAGCTCGCGAAGTTTTGCGAAATAGGGACGGACTTCTTCAAGATCCTCTGAAAAAGGTGCTACTGTCATCAGTCCGTGTAATTCAACATGTTGTCGTTCATTTGTCGCGCGAACTAGAGTTAAAAGATCTTCCGGTGCTGCCCCATGTTTGTTGGCTTCTCCGCCCACATTGATTTCCAATAAAATTTTTTGGATTTTACCCGCGTGTGCTGCGCGTTTTTCAATTTCATCAAGCAGTGATATTGAATCCACGGAGTGAATCCACTCAAAAAGCTTAATAATGTCTTTTACTTTGTTTCGCTGTAAGCCGCCGATAAAGTGCCATTCTGTGTCCGCAGGTAGAAGGGGAATTTTTTCGCGACCTTCCTGAAAACGATTTTCACCAAAAATCTTGTGTCCACTATCATAGAATTCACGAACACGTTCTGCTGTCTGCGTTTTTGAAGCTGCGATAAGCTTGATATTATTAGCGTCTCTGTCAGATTTATTAGCAGAACTAACAATTTGTGATACTATCTTTTCTAGATTATTTTCCATCGTTTTGGTCTTCTATTAGGTGAATTTTAAGTCTATAAGTAATGGTTAAGATTAGTTGACATTTCATAAGTCAATCTTATTTTTTATATTATGCAGGTTGAGACATTCAAAGTTTTCCGGGATCTCGTCGATTCCCAAAGCTTCAGTAAAGCTGCAAAACTAAACAATATTACGCAATCTGCTGTTAGCCAGCAAGTTCGTGCTATTGAAGAAAGATTTCACGTTCCATTCATTGAGCGTAGTAGTAAGCGTTTTGCCCTAACTCGTGAAGGAGAATTGCTTTATCAAAGCAGTCGCGAAATTGTTTCTCAATATGAGGCCTTGCAAAACCAGCTTAATGAAATGCGCAATATCGTTTCGGGGAATATACGTATTGCTACAGTCTACAGCATTGGACTTCATGAACTACCGCCTTATATCAAGAGATTTCTGAAAGAGTTTCCGAATGTCAATGTCCACGTGGAGTATAGACGTTCCAATCAAGTTTATGAGGAAGTTCAGTTCGGAACGAGCGATCTTGGGCTAGTGGCATTTCCCGCCCATAAGAAAAATCTTAAGAGTGAGAACTTTAAAAAAGACCGTTTAGTGCTCATCTGTTCCAAAGATCATCCTCTTAATGAGAAGAATGAAGTAGTCATTCAAGATTTGGCGGCATACAAGTTCATTGGTTTTGAACCCGATATTCCAACCCGGCGCGCTGTGGATAAAATCTTTCACGATGCTGGTATGGAGCCTAAACCGGTAATGGAATTTGATAACATTGAGACCGTTAAGCGAGCCGTTGAAATAGACGCTGGTATATCCATTGTTCCGCGTGCAACGGTGGATCAGGAAGTGAAATCAGGCAGCTTGGCCGTTATTGAATTTGCAGGTAAGCCCTACCATCGTCCATTAGGTATGGTTTATAAAAGCGGACGCATTCTTTCACCGGCTCTCAAAAGATTCTTAAATACTTTGAAGGAGCCTGTTGACGTATAAGCTAATAATGCGTAAGTACTATCTTTTGAGCAAAATGGGCGAAAGATGAACAAAGATTTAGATGTAGATATCATAGGACAGGTTCTGGAGTTCATCGAAAATAATGGCCTTCGTATGACTGCACAGCGCAGAGCAATTATTAAAGCTGCCTTTGATACAACCGACCATTACACTGCTGAGGATTTACTGGAAAAGTCTCGTGCAATTGATAAATCGATATCACGGGCAACAGTTTATCGTACTCTGCCTGTTCTCGTTAAGACTGGTTTTCTGAGGGAGCTCGATTTAGGCAAGGATGTCATGTACTATGACCCGAATTATGCCCAACACCCAAACCATAATCATATTATTTGTCAGGATTGTGGGAAGATTGTTGAATTTGAAGATTACTGCCTAGATGTACGGGAAAGTGTGGTTTCTAAAAATCATGGTTTTCATGCGGATTCTGTAACTTTGCGCATTGAAGGAAAATGTGAAGAGCTTGCTAGCTCGGGTAAATGCACGCGTCGAGATACTTATGATAAGACAGAGACGGTATCCTAGCTCTGACTTGCCCTCTATTGCGTAATGCAGGTTAAATCTACGTAAAAGCGATTGACTCTGTATTGAGGCATGGGGTAAGTTCTTAGCCCTTTTTTTATTATGAGAGAGAAAATTATATTGGAATGTACCGAAGCTAAGGCAGAAGGAAAGCCCGTTTCGCGTTATTTCGCATCTAAAAACAAGAAGTCTACACCTGGACGTATTGAGCGTAAAAAATACAATCCTTTCCTACGCCGTCGTACAGTTCATCGTGAAATTAAGTAGCGAGTATTCAAGGTGCAATGACATTTAGTGCTTGCTGTTCAATACTGAATTGAACGGGAGTTGTCCCGTGTAATTCTCCATCTACCTCCACAGGCGTATCCCTAATGGTACTGACATTAATCTCATTCACTTTAAAATAATGAACATCTTTAAAGTTGATGTGAGTTCCACCACATAAAATCCCGCGAATATAACGGAGCACATCAATGCGTCGCATATTTTCAAATAAACAGACGTCCAGCAAGCCATCTTCCAGATCGGCTTCTGGGAAAATATGAAAAGGGCCACCATAATAGCGGCCATTACCAACGAGCATAAAGGAACCTTTTTCAGGGTGTGGTGAACCATTTCTTAAATTAAGCAATTCACCCATTCGCCCTGCAACTTTACTGGCAGTAATAGCATAGCTCAGAGGACCCCATTGTTTCTTTAATTCCCATTGAGTTTCTTTGACAATTTGTGCATCCAGTCCGACCCCGCCAAGTTGAACGAACCATCTGTCGTTAGCTTTAGCAACATCAACCTTTCGGGTGTTGCCTCTTTGAAGAATTTCCAGCGCTTTGCGAAAGTCTCTAGGGATGCCCAATTCCAACGCAAATACATTGACCGAACCGACTGGTAGAATGCCCAGAGTTGCATCTGACATAATCATGCCATTAACAACTTCGTTTAATGTGCCATCCCCTCCCGCTGCTATAATTTTGGTAAAACCTTTAGCAGCAGCTTTTTGGGCCAGTTCGCGCGCGTGGCCTGGTCGACTCGTTAGCATAAAGTGGACATCGGGCAGGTTTTCTTTTATGGTATGAATCAGCTTCTGAGCACGTTCTCCCTTGGCAGCCGGATTTAAGATGATACAAGTCTCTAAGCTCATTAAATTTTTGAATCTGACACCATGTCCCGCCTGCTAAAAACACTCATAGTTGTTGCTATTCTTTTTTGCATGGCAGTTATGTCGTTTTTGATTTGGGTGAATTCTTATATTGGTCATCCTCGAATTATCGAGAAGATTCGCCAGCAGGCTATAGTGCGAGCCAACGCTAATATTAGTATATTGGCAATTAAGGCTAATATTTTAGATGGTTTTAAACTTAAGAACGTTTATGTGGAAAAACATGATGAGAACGCAGCAGAAGCTGATGGATTCAAACAAGATCATTGCACGAATCTCAATATCGATCAGATAGAAGTGCGTTACAGTCTATTCCATCTAATGCTAAGGCAGTTGAACTTAAATAAAGTTCATTTCAAAGATTCCAAACTTAAAATTGTCCAATACAAAGATGGCTCATGGGATTTACCCGAACTTGATCCCATGCTGAAAATTTTTACACAACCTTCCATTGAAATGGTAGGCCAGCGTTTTGCCCTTTCACTAGATAAGTTTCGCATTACCAATGGGCAACTTGCCGCATATCATCGAGATGAATGGCCGATCATTAACCTACACGGTATCAATCTTGATGGTGAATTTGCCCTGCAGCCAGATGGCCCAATCTCATCAAGTAGCATTACAGTGGATCGCATCGTCTTAGCTAATACCTTTTCCATTCGGAATATTACAGGGGATCTACAATCCGAGCACGGTAAGCTGTCGATTGATAAATGGCAGGGCACGGCACATAGTGGCACAGCTAGCGGTTCTGCTTCACTAGATTTTACAACACAACCTGCTATCTATAAAATCGCTCTAGATCTTGATCAGGTTGATCTTTCCAAGATGATTACGGAATTGGGGGGGGCAGCCTCTTTTATCTATGGTAGGTTAAACCTGCAGGCAGGCATTGAAGGTGATTTGCGGCAAGTTAGTGCTTCCCAAGGAACGGGCTCTATGGAAATTGAGAATGCAAATTTCTCAAAGCTACAAGGTTTGCGTCTGCTTGGACGTTTATTAAAAATTAATGAGTTAGCGGATGCTACCTATGAAAAAGTCCATGGAGCATTTAAAATAGAAGATCAAAAGCTGACTTTCTATGATATTGAAGCACTGCATAAGTCAGTGCAATTTACCGGAAGCGGTTCTTTATACTTCGACGGACGTATGGATCTGGATATCATGTTTGCTATTGAGCCCGAGCTGGCTGATCGCATACCAGAGGAATATCAGCCAAGTTTCGGAAAGCGTCCTGATGGTTATCGCACCATTGTCTTCAAACTGGCAGGTGATATCAACAACCCTCGCACTAATCTGGATGAGAAACTGGCGGGCCAGTCTTCACTTTTACTTTCGCATAAATGAGACAACAGAAATCAGGAAGAGTGCGGGTTATCAGCGGAACCGCAGGTGGACTCTTTTTGAAAGTTCCGCGAAAATTTCCTTCTCGACCAACACAAGACAAGGTCAAGCAAGCAGTCTTTTCCAGTATGATGCCGCGTATTTTTGACTCACACATTCTGGATCTTTATTCCGGTGTGGGCTCCTTAGGTATTGAAGCACTGAGTCGTGGAGCGGCAACATGTGTCATGGTAGAGAAAGATCATGTCGCCCTGGGGTCCATCAAAGAAAATCTGCAGCATTGTCACTTAACAGAACAAGCTGAAGTTATCGCATCGGATGTTTTAAAGTTCTTGTCTGCAAAAATCGTTTTACCTCAACCTGCAGATCTGATTTTTCTGGATCCTCCCTATATCAAGGGGAAAAATGATTTAGCAACATGGGCCATTTGCGAGCACATGCCTCGATGGCTTAAAGAGGAGGGTTTAATTGTATGGGAACATGATAAGATGAATGTTTGGAGTGATCATCCCATGCTCGAGCTCCAACGTACTGCAAACTATGGTAACTCCTCTGTGAGTTATCTGATAAAGAAAATACCCTCAGTTGTAGATTAAGTTTAGCCTGGCATCATGCGGGGTGAAATCGTTTTTAGGGTGTGGCGAGTTAGGTTTAATTTCTAGTTATTGGACTGTTTCATGGAAATAGAGAAGCTGTTACCAAGCAAAAGGGCTTTTGCCGTTGACGCCATTCCGGCTAGAACCTAGTTTTCAGAGCGCGTGGATTTAAGTACGCTTTAAGTTAATAAATAGATATTTAGGAGAGATTATGATTAAAGTTGCGATTAATGGTTTTGGACGTATTGGACGCCTAGTTTTCAGAGCTATCTGTGATCAGGGGTTACTTGGTAAAGATGTAGAAGTGGTAGCTGTGAATGACTTGGTTCCTGCAGACAACCTGGCTTATCTTCTGAAGTATGACTCAATTCAGGGTAGCTTCGATGGCGAAGTTTCTAGTGAAAAATCTTCTGCTGATGTAGCTGAGGATGACACACTGGTCGTCAACGGTAATAAAATAAAATGTCTAGCCATTAAAGAAGGTCCTGCTGCTATGCCTTGGAAGGATCTCGGTGTGGAATACGTTATTGAAAGCACAGGTCTTTTCACCCAAGCCGATAAAGCACGAGGCCATATTGATTCTGGTGCTAAGAAAGTTATTATTTCGGCTCCTGGTAAACAGGAAGATATCACAATCGTTATGGGCGTGAACCATGAGAAATATGATGCTGCAAGCCATAATATCATCTCCAACGCCAGTTGTACCACAAATTGCCTTGCGCCCGTTGTGCATGTGTTGCTGAAAGAAGGGTTTGGAATTGATGAGGGTCTTATGACGACGGTTCATAGTTATACTGCAACTCAAAAAACAGTGGATGGTCCATCCAAGAAAGACTGGAAAGGGGGTCGTTCAGCGGCTATCAATATCATTCCTTCCACAACGGGTGCTGCTAAAGCTGTTGGCCTGGCCATTCCTGAAGTTCAAGGCAAGTTGACAGGTATGGCATTCCGTGTTCCCACACCTACTGTGAGTGTTGTGGATTTGACTGTTCGGACTGAGAAAGAAACCAGCTACAAGGAAATTTGTGAGAAGATGAAAGCTGCCAGTGAGACTTACCTCAAAGGTATCCTACGCTACACCGAAGACGATGTGGTATCTAGTGATTTTATTCACTGTGCTGCATCCAGCATTTTTGATGCTGGAGCCGGTATCGAGCTTAACAACAAGTTCTTTAAGCTGGTCAGTTGGTATGATAACGAGTGGGGTTACTCTAATCGCTGTATCGACCTTCTTAAGCACATTGCGGCCTAAATTGAATTCTATAAACCAAATAACTTAGGCTCAATCACCGTGGCTAAAAAGAATCTCAACGACATTGAAGTCGCTGGAAAGCGCGTACTTATTCGCGTAGACTTTAACGTTCCTCTTGAAGAGCAAGATGGTGAAATGATTGTTACGGATGATAAACGTATTCGTGCTGCTTTGCCCACCATCCAGCATCTTCTAGAGCAAAATGCACGCATCATTCTCTGCTCTCATTTAGGACGTCCTAAAGGTCAAAGAGTTTCTAGTATGAGCTTGCAGCCAGCCGCTCGTTGCCTGGAAGAACTCCTAGGTAAGACGGTTAAATTTGCCGATGATTGCGTTGGTGAAGATGTTGTAAAACTTGCGCAAAGTTTACAAGACGGAGAAATTCTCTTATTGGAAAACCTGCGCTATCATGCGCAAGAAGAAAAAAATGACGCTGCGTTTGCAGAGCAGCTAGGCGCGTTAGCCGAAATCTATGTTAATGACGCTTTTGGCACGGCTCATCGTGCTCATGCTTCCACACACGGTGTGACACAGCACATGGAAGTCTGTGTAGCAGGTTTTTTGATGGAAAAAGAATTACAATTTCTTGGTGGTGAACTGGAAGATCCCCAACGTCCTTTTGTCGTCATTCTAGGTGGTGCAAAAGTTTCTGATAAAATTAAAGTCATAGATAGCTTGCTTGATAAAGCAGACACCATTCTCATTGGCGGTGCTATGGCTTATACTTTTGCCTTGGCGCAAGGCAAAAAAATTGGTGATTCTCTCTCTGAACCAGATAAAGTCGGTATTGCTAAAGAAGCACTTGATAAAGCCCAAGCCAAAGGAGTGAAGTTTCTTTTGCCTGTGGATAACCTCATTGTGCAGGAGATGGATTTCGGTAGTAAAACGGTTTCTCCCGGTAAATTCACAGAACCTGGCCAGGGAATTCCAGATGGGTGGGAGGGTGTAGATATTGGCCCTAAAACCATTGAGCTTTATAAGCAAGCGGTGGCAGATGCAGCGGTGATTGTCTGGAATGGTCCTATGGGCGTTTTTGAAATTGCGGATTGCGCAAAAGGAACGTTTGCTATAGCAGAAGCTGTTGCAGATAGTTCTGCCACATCCATCATCGGCGGCGGAGATTCAGCTAAGGCAGTGAAGAAGGCTGGTTATGCTGATAGGGTAAGCTTCGTCTCAACTGGTGGTGGAGCATCGCTCGAATTTCTTGAAGGCAAGGTACTGCCTGGTGTTGATGCGCTTCAGGACAAATAACTAAAATTGAAAGAGAAAGTATAGCATGGGCTACCGTAGAAAAATCGTTGCTGGTAATTGGAAAATGAATAAGACAGCAACGGAAGCTAAGGAATTTGTTTCAGATATGATCGAGGCACTGGGCCAGTTCAGCGAATCTGATGTAGAAATTGTTATATGCCCTCCATTTATAGCGCTTTCCAAGTGTGTTGAAGCAATGGAAGGCACAAGTGTTATGCAGCTAGGGGCGCAGGATATGCATGCTGAAAGAAGTGGTGCCTATACCGGTGAAATTTCAGCAGAAATGCTCAAAGATCTTTTTTGTCGCTATGTCATTCTTGGACATTCTGAACGTCGTCAATATAATGGTGAGAACGATGAACAAGTGAATACGAAGACCAAAGCAGCTATTGCCAACAAAATTAAACCCATCGTTTGCGTGGGTGAAACCCTTGAACAACGTGAAGCAAACCGAACCAAAACGGTTATTACCACACAAGTTACTAACTCATTGGCACAATTAAGTACTGAGGAATGGAGTGATGTCGTTATTGCCTATGAACCTGTTTGGGCTATTGGTACAGGTAAAACAGCAACACCAGAACAAGCTCAAGAAGTTCATAAGCAAATTCGCGGGCTTGTTGCAAAAAATGCGGACGATGCTGTAGCGGAGAAAATTCGTATTCTCTATGGGGGTAGTGTTAAACCCGGCAATGCCGAGGAACTTATGAGTCAGGATGATATTGATGGTGCTTTAGTAGGCGGTGCCAGCCTGGATTGTGAATCATTCACAGCCATTGTGGAAGCTGCTTGCGGTGACGCATAATAGCTGATAGGTTTTTCCGCTTATGATCGATTTCTTGATTTATGCATTATTGGCAGTCTTTGCTGTCGTCTCTGTTTTACTGGTTTTAGTTGTTTTAATGCAGCGCCCTAGATCAGAGGGTTTAGGAGCAGCTTTCGGAGGAGGAGTGACAGATTCCGTCTTCGGAGCACAGACATCTGATGTATTAACCAAGTTAACCGTATGGCTGGGAGGACTCTTTTTTGTTCTGACGCTGACACTGGCTATTCTTTATTCTCATCGTTCATCCAGTTCTCTCGTCGAAGAGCTTGAAAAAGCAGATCAAACTGTAGAAGTTGCTCCTACCGATGCGTCTGAAACAGCATCTTCTGAACCATCAGAAGAACCTACAACGATGGATACCACTTCTGAAGAGGCTCAAGAAGCTCAAGAATCTGTAGATGCTATAACTCTTGAAAAGCCAGAAAAAGCCGCTGAGTAATTTCCTGCAAATAGGAAAGTAACACTTTTAATCTAAAATTTAGCTTTCGAGTTAGTCTTATAATCTTGTTTGTCTGAGATCAAAGCATCGCAAGTTGATTTGTGCTTTTATATGATTTGCTCATCGAACCAGGGGTATTGACCTTTTAAGACATCTTGAGCAAAGCGGTAGTGTTTACCATAGCGGTTATTATGAATACAGGTAAAATGATGATCGATTCTACGTTTCGCTTGTTCAAAAAAGGTATCCGCCAGGTCGACCATATTCTTAGCTCCCGGTTCTTTTTCTAATAGTGCCTGGACGCGGGATGAAGTGACACCAATGGCAAAAAGATCAGAACCGATGTCAGCAAAATGCCCGAGTAATACCTGCTGACGTTCCAGCGTAGGCCCAAAGAAAACCATTTGATGAAATAACTCGCGAGCCATCTTTTTGCATGTTTTACCTATATAGCTTAAATGTTTTCTTAGTTTGCCCTTAATGTTTGAAGGGACAGGCGCATAAAAATTGATCCACAGTTTGGGATACCACAAGCTGTAATAGAGGCCTGATTTGATCATAGCCTTAATGCGCTCTGATAGTGGCAGGCGTGTATTGAAAACAGCTGCTCCAATTTTCAAATGTTTATCCAAAGCTTCACGCATAATGAATAAACGCATGATTTCACTGGAACCTTCAAAGATCATATTAATGCGACAATCACGCATCATACGTTCGATAGGCATAGGATCTTCTCCACGTTCATGCAGAGACTGCGCCGTTTCATAACCACGGCCTCCACGGATTTGCATAGTTTCATCAATAATTTCCCATGCTTTTTCCGTTCCCCACATTTTGGCCATAGCGGCTTCAAGACGAATATCAGCTTTCTTGTCCTGGTCTACCAGGCTACAGGTATGTAAAACCATGGACTCCATAGCAAA
Organism: Verrucomicrobiota bacterium; assembly: GCA_039193385.1. Taxonomy (GTDB): domain Bacteria; phylum Verrucomicrobiota; class Verrucomicrobiia; order Methylacidiphilales; family JBCCWR01; genus JBCCWR01. The sequence continues at coordinate 10,412 of JBCCWR010000008.1, forward strand.
AGCATTGGCTGCCATGTGTGATACTTTATCCGCTATGGCAGCATGTTTACCGATCTTGGCTCCCCATTGTTCGCGTTCGTTAGTCCATTTGCGTATGTAATTCACACATTGTTTGGCCATTCCGGAACAGGCTGCCGGAAGAGTAAGACGTCCTGTATTTAATGTTGAAAGGGCTACGCGCAGTCCTTTGCCTTCTGCTAGAATGATATTTTCTTTGGGCACCTTCACATCTTTAAATCGAATGATACCGTTATAAAGAGCCCTTAATCCCATAAAGCGGCACCGTGTTACAATCTCTACGCCAGGAGTATCCATATCCACAATAAATGCGGTTACCTGTTTGCGTTCTCGTCCTTTCACTATTTTCGGAGGTGTCTTGGCCATAACCACAATAACGCTTGCCTTTAATCCATTGGTGCACCACAACTTCTCTCCGTTAATGATAAAATGCTCTCCATCTTCCGTCGGAGTAGCCTCTGTGCTCATCTTAGCCGGGTCAGAACCGACTCCGTGTTCTGTTAAAGCAAAGGCGGATATCTCACCTTTTGCGAACCGAGGCAGATATTTTTTCTTTTGTTCCTCAGTTCCGAACATGATCAGCGGCTGAGGCACGCCAATGGATTGATGTGCAGAAATCAAGGCTGTTAAATTTGCACAATAGCCTCCTAGTATAGAAGCGGCTCTGCAGTAGTTCGTTTGTGATAACCCAAGGCCTTGGTATTTCTTATCAATCTTAATGCCAAATGCTCCCATGCGGCCAAGAGCCTCAATTACTTCATCAGGAATTTCACCTTCCAGATCGATGGCATCTGGATCAACTTGATGGCGAAGCAGTGTTTTTAGCTTATCTAAAAAGACATCACCATCAGCTTTGTCATCCTGTGATTGAGTTTTAAAAGGAGCTATTTTATGAGGACTCCATTGTCCCATAAACATATCAACTAAGAAGCTGGTTTTTTGGAATTCAGCTTCGCGTGCAGCTTCTGCCATCTCCAAAGCAGCTCGCTGTCCGCTAGACATTTTTGATGTATCAATCAACGTATCATTTGCATCCATTTTAGACATAACTATTTACTTTCTATAAATTTAATTAATAAAACATTCGACCTTCTCGGGCCATTTCCTGTAACAGGGCGCAGGGCGCAAATTTATCTCCTTCTTCCTGCTCGAGTTTTTTGAGGGCATCAACGATTCGTTTTACACCTTTCGTGTCTGCATATCGAAGGGGGCCACCACGAAATGGAGCAAACCCGGTGCCCATAATCATGGCAAAGTCAATGTTGTACGCTTCATCGACAATGCCTTCTTCCAGGCACATAGCAGCTTCATTAACCATCATTAAACTAAGGCGCTCACGCAGTTGATCTATGTTTGTATTTGCATATCTGCTGGAAGAGCGGAACGTATGAACTTCCTGACATTCCTTTTTACTTTTACCTTGTTGGTAGAGATAGAATCCTTGATGACTTTTTTTGCCTAAGAATTTCTTTTCTATCATTTTATGTAATAATTCAGGCAATTTCATCCTATCTGGAAATGCTTGAACAAGTGTTTCACCAACGTGCTTTGAAACATCGATACCTACTTCATCCAGCAGTCGCATGGGTCCCATAGGCATCCCAAACTCAAGCATAGCGTTATCCAGATTTCTGGCGGTTGCTCCATGTTCGTAAAGAACACCAGCCTCCAGCAAATAGGGAACAAGGATGCGGTTGACGACAAACCCAGGGCTATCTTTGACCAGGACGGGCGATTTCCCCAACTGTTGAATCCATTTTAAGGTTGTGTTAATCACAGTTTCGGATGTCTTACTTCCCCGTATAATTTCAACCAACGGCATTCTGTGCACGGGGTTAAAAAAATGAATTCCTATGACGCGTTCTGGATGATGTAGTTCTTCAACTAACGTATCAATAGAGAGTGCGGACGTATTTGTTGCCAGAATCGTAGTTGCATCGGCACGTTGATCCAGATCAGCGAAAATCTTTTTCTTGAGTTCCATTTGTTCCACGGCTGCTTCTACGATGATTTGTGTTTGATTAAGGGGAAAATCTTTAGCTGTGGGATAGATTCTGTAATAACCTTGGTCAGCTTCTTTTCTTTTAATACTCCGTCGCTTTACGCCCTCTGTGTAAAGTTTATGAATACGGCTTAGGCCCTTGGAAACGTATTCCATATTTAAATCTTTAAGTATTACTTTGCAGCCTCGGGCACTCACCCAATGGGCAATGCCACTTCCCATGACTCCTGCGCCAATAACCGCAGTGTTTTTAATCGCCTCTGTGGATAAGTCAGTTGCATCATTATTAATTCTGACTTTCTTGGCCGCTTCTTTAAGAAAGAAAATCTTTACCAGATTTTTACTCACATCGCTTAACGCAAGTTGGACAAATGCCTCACGCTCTTTTTCAAGGCCTTCCTCAATACTTCCTCTACAGGCTCGAGCGGCAACCTCTGCTGATTGTAGAATAGCGGGATAGTGGCCTCTGGTCTTTTTGACGGCTTTGGATTTAGCGATGGCTGAAATGATGGGAGCTACAAAAAAATGATGAGTTATTTTATGGCTGGTGCTGGTGCGTTTCTTTTTCCATAGGCCAGCCAATCTCTTTTTGCTCTCTTCTAGTAAGATACCTTCGGGAACAACTGTATCTACCATGCCGGCTTTACATGCTTTAGCAGCGGAGACAACTTTACCTGGTATGATGATGCCTAGTGCATTGGATAGACCAATCAGCCTGGATAGACGTGTTGAACCTCCCCAGGCTGGTATAATGCCGAGTTGAGTTTCCGGTAGTCCGACTTTAGTCGCTTTCGTGTCGGTTGCCATGCGGTAGTCACAAGCCAACGCAATTTCATAGCCTCCTCCCACACAAGCGCCATGTATGGCCGCGATGGTTGGAATTTTTAAATTTGCCATACGGGAAAAGGTTTTTTGTCCTACAAGTATCATTTCGTTTAAAGCATGTGTATCATTCGCCTCCGTACACTTGCTAAGAGTTTTTAAATCTGCCCCGGCAAAGAAAATGGATTTTTTGGCACTTATAAGCACCAGACCTTTCAATGCTTTGTTTTGTTCGACTTCATCTAAAGTTTCATTGAGTTCTTTGAACATCAAAGCATCAAAAATATTTGCAGCACTATCAGGTGTATCGAAAGTCATGACACCGATACTTTGATCGTGAATTTCTAATAGGACTGATTTATTGCCGTTATTCATTAAATGCTCTCCAGCCATGCAGCCGCACCTTGGCCTCCACCAATGCACAATGAGACTAATGCTGTCTTGGCCTGGCGTCGTTTTAGTTCATATAGACTTGTCAGGACCAGCCTTGCGCCTGTCGCTCCTACGGGATGACCAAGTGCGATCGATCCTCCATTTACGTTGATTTTCTCCATTGGAATGCAAGCAACAGCTTCCTTCTTGTTCAGATACTTCTGGCAATAATCGACTGATTCCAAGCCACGCATTACGGCTAACACCTGCACTGCGAATGCTTCATTAATCTCAACGATGTCTACAGCTTCCAGTTCCAGTGTGGATTTTTCTACAAGCCCATGGATGGCATGGACCGGACCCATACCCATACGTGAGGGATCACAACCGGCGTTATGATAATCTTTCAGAAGACCAAGCGGCTCATAACCAAAACGTGCAGCAGCCTCCTCGCTCATAACCAGGAGAGCAACTGCTCCATCTGTAACTTGGGAGGCATTTCCTGCTGTTACGGTTCCGTGCTTCTTTTGAAAGACAGGTTTGAGTTGAGCTAGTTTTTCCAAGGCAGAGTTTGCACGCACTCCATTATCTTGAGTTACAGCTTTAGCATTCTTGCCTGAAAGAAAAACCGGACAGATTTCTGAAGCAAATTTTTCGGTGGCAGCGGCCGCTTTCTGCTGAGAAGCCTGAGCAAAGGCATCTTGTTCTTCGCGAGTAATATCAAAGTCACGAGACAGATTTTCGGCAGTCTCGCCCATGTTAAGACCACTGACTGGGTCAGTCAGTCCTAATCTTAAGCCTATGACGGGACTAAAATCCTTTGAACGAAAGCTTAAGAATGTCTTTAGACGTTGAGACAATGTCCTGCTCTTGGCCAGCTGTGTGAATTTACCAACAGCTGATTTATTCCATAAAAATGGAATATTCGACATGCTTTCAACACCACCCACCACAAATACATCACCACGGCCGGCACACATTTTTTCATAAGCGGCGAAAAGAGCCTCCAGACCTGAGGCACAGTTTCTATGGACTGTGCTAGCGGGAACTTCTTTAGGGATGCCGCTGTTGAGAGCGATGACGCGCGATACATTGGCTGCGTCTACGGGTTGAGCGACGCAGCCAAAGATGACTTCATCGATTTTTCCTGGGTCATAACCTGTTTTTGTTAAAAGAGCGTTTACTGCGATACGTCCCAACTCCTGAGCTTTCATATCAGCCAGGTCAGTGCCCATACGGCAGAATGGAGTTCGCACTCCGTCAACGATGACCATTTGTTTTTTCTTTGTCTCCATGTTTATGTCCTATTGCATCGATGGTTTTCATCAAATGAGGGAATACATTTCTAATAGTGCGTTTCAAAAAACCACCATTTGTGTTCACGGTAATGATTTCTTGTGGACGCTCTACAAATTGTTTTGAGCCAGGTCGATGATCAACGATCTTCTGTTCTTTAATCTGGACGCCTACACCATGCAGGCGTTGCATTTCTTGAGTGTTATGAAAATAGATGGCATTGGGCTGGATTTCGGTGAGACTGGAGAAATGGTCTTTTAAGCCCTTACGTAGGGTGTCATCAGATGTTCGGTCTGACTTTTCTACATGGAGAATTAGTTCGTCGATCTCCATAGGGTCATCATGTATCTTGCGAATTTCTAATTGCCACGCACCGACATGGTCAGCGCTCTCCATAACATATTCTAGGTGGTTAAAGTCAACCAGTGTGCCTTTAATTTTATCCAGCTTCATCTCTTTAATTTCTGAGCGGCGGCTTATGCGGCCGACAAGTCTTGGAGCCATACGACCTGAGAAAGGGCACGGTTCATACACCATGCCATTTTCAATGATATCGCCGGTTCGGTAACGCAGTATGGTTGTGCCTCTCGCATCAAGCGGTGTGTAAACAATTTCTCCTTTAACACCCTCTGGTAAAACTTCTTCCGTATCTGGATCGATGACTTCGACAAGGCCCATGTCAGGGTAAAGATGATAGCCGGAGGCTTTCTCTCCGCTGGGATAAGGACATTCAACAAAAGCCATTTTTGCTTCGGTAAAACCATAAGTTGCCAGCACATCAACTTCTTTGGTTGCGCCTAGTTGTGATGCCAGAAGACGCATTTTTGCTCGCATACCATCTTCTACTTTTTCTCCGCCGAGCACAATTTTCTGTAAATTTTCGCAACGTAAACCTTCTTCCACTGCCTGATGCAGCACATGGTAAACGAACGTAGGAATGCCGATTAGAACTTCAGGGTTGATTTTGCTGAGCACGCGCAAGTTCCCTGTTGTGCCCATGACCTTGCCTCCGCCACTGCTAAATACAAATATACCAAACTCTGTTCCTGCATAATGCGTTTGCCAGAAGGCTAGGTGCGGCGCGTAGGGAAACATATTAAGCATTTTGTATTCAGGCTTGCCTCCACAAAGCTCCATAATGCGTTTTCCAGCTAGGGCTAAGTTATCCACATCATGTTTTGTATAAACAAAGGGTATAGGCTCTGCAGAGCGTCCTGTTGTGCTGGTCATCAGAATAGGTCTAAATTCATGTTCTAACTCTTTTTCCAGACGTGAACGTCCTTTGAGAAGTGCCCGAGCTATAACCTGAGGTCTTTTTTTGAGCACAGCCTTATCTGGGGTAATGATGAAGTCACGCGGTTTATCGGGTCGACCTACCGTTGGCGATAAATCTTTTTTAGAGCTAAATGGAATGCTTTGTAGATCTTCGATAGAACGGATTTTTTTAACATCTATGTTATGTTCTTTGAACAACTGCCGGTAATGTTTTGAAAATGGAAGAATAACCTCCTGCAAGTGTTGCCTTAGCTTTTGACTCTGTAGTTCCAGGATTTTTTCTTTAGGCAAGCGATCCCACTTTTCTCTCAGCATATCGACTTTCATTGTGCTTCTCCGTTTTGAACTGCGGCTTAGTCAGCGCCTTTATTTCATCCAGATGGATTTCTGTTACTTTACGTCCCAGCTCGATGTATTTCGTCGGGTTTGAAAAATCTGTCCAGTGCGCGTCGTATTGAATGGGATCCAGAACCAGGTCTGCATCTTCACTGAGTTTTTGAGCGATGCGCATCTGTACTCCATGAACGCTACGCATCATGGTGTTTAAAATATTTCCGTAAGCGAAGTAATTGAGTTGTCGTCCTAAGGTGCGAAGAAGCATATTACCTTTTCTGGAGTTGCCGGGAGCTTCATACTGTTGCTCATGTTCTCGGCTCCATACTTTAAGAATCTCTGGTGTGGGAAGGGTGTTTACAGCGATGACTTTTTCTATGCCCATATTGCGCAAAATATCTACGGGCATAGGATCCGCTATTCCACCATCCACATAGTCTACACCATCAATTTTCACGGGTGCACAAACGCCTGGCACAGCCACGCTGGCATGGACAGCCTGGGCGACATCCCCACGAGAGAAAACAACCGTCTCGAGTGTATCAAGTCGGGTGCCAATGATTCGCACGGGTCGTGCCATCTCAGAAAAACGAACTTTACCGATGGTGCGCTGTAAACGCTTCTTTACGGCGAGTCCCTTAATAAAGCCGCGGCGGGGGGGGAAGACCGGATCAAGCAGGCCTAGCTTTTGCCAACCACTTTCTAATTCGTTGGCCAGTGGTTGCATTTCCTGCCCACTTAAACCATAGCCCCATAGGGCAGCTATGTAGGCTCCCATACTCGAACCTGCCAGCAAGTCGATTTCAATACCGTTTTCTTCCAAAACCTGGATAACGCCGATGTGTGCTAGTCCCTTGGCTCCGCCAGATGACAAAGCTAGTCCCAGACGGTTTCCGGAGATTTCTCTAGCCATACGTTGCATTTCCAAAGATGAGGGTTGATCCATGCTATCTTCAACCTCTTCAACCTTAAATTCATGTACACAATGGCGCTCTGCATAATCGGGTATTTCACTATGTCGTAGTTCCGGCATTTCTAAGCCGCTGGTACAATAGTAAACAGGCTTTATATGAGAAGGTTCCTCTTGCATGAGGTTTCTTAATTCATTTAGGAGAAGATTGAATTCATAGATTTTCTGGGCTTGAGTGCCTACGACGACATAACCCAGACTTGCATGCACGGCTGCCTCTAGCACGATTGACGTATCCGTCTCATAAGGCAGATGAAAAAGGATATAGTCGTAGTCTTTACTCAGGAATCCGAAGAGAGATCGTAGTTTTTTCAGTGCTTCAATAGATGAAGGCGTTTTTAATCGTAGACATTTATTTTCTATGGAGAATGGACATGCTTCTATGTGTTCATTCAAGGCTACGACTTTTGTCTCAGCCGCTTTATATTGATCCCATTGTTTTAAATCAAAACCCTCAGGATCTAGCTTAATCCATAAAACACCATTGGAGACTTCATTGGACAGTAATTTCTGAAAGTTTTTGAAAAGTTCTTCATCAGGAGCGGCATCATCCAGACAAACCCATAAAGCCACCTTGCCAAAGTGATCTCGTAATATTTCTAGCTGAACAGGTTGGTGGTATTTCGCCGCACGTGTGTCAGCCAGTTGGTCTGACAACTCAGGTTTTTTGGATAACAAATCATTTAAGTCGTTAGGGCTGAGACATAAAATGGTGCTTGTCTCAAGAACGCGTAGTGTGCACGAGCTGATCTTAGATTGCATAATCTCCTGCTGACCAAACGTATCTCCAGCACTCAGGATGCCTGTGACATGCCGCCTACCGCCGGCAGTCTCTTCCGAGACTTCACACTTTCCACTGAGAATCAGATAGATACCGTCTGGAATTTGCCTGACTCGACATACTACTTCTCCTCGTGAATACTCGCGAATTTGTGAAGAGGGGATTTGCATGGGGAATCCCGTTGTCCTGGCGATAGCAGGTAAAACCGTTCGACCAACCCATTTCTTAAACCACTTCATTTTTTCTACATTAGACGTCTGAATTAGGTTTTATATTTTCTATAATCAGAAACCTAATGCCTGGTGTTTGCAAAAACCGTTCTCATATTAAAAAGAGGTACCTTTTAATATCGGCAGAGATATGAACTTAATTATAGGAATAAAGGGATCGGTTGGTTCTATGAATTTGATTTTAGCTTTCTCGAACTAAATGCATTTTCCATCTTAGAGAGCTTTCAAAGTCTATTATTCTGTTTTCAGCGCACATCAGGATAAACAATGATGATAGCGCCAATATAGTTAGGTCTATAGGTCTACAGTTATGGAGAATGAAGGTGGTGCACCCGTAGGGATTCGAACCCCAAACCTTCTGATCCGTAGTCAGATGCTCTATCCAGTTGAGCTACGGGTGCTAATCAACAGGGCCAAAAATAATAGTAACAACTTCCTGGGGTTGCAATGAAAAGCTTAAAAATTTTAGAAATGAAGAATTTAGACGGATGATTTTATGGCACTATTTTTCCGACAGGATTGACGAAAATGGGTGTTTGTCCGATGATGGGTCGGATGTGGGTAATGTCATCTTTTTGTCTTCTTGCCAGTGGAGGCATTGTTTTTGCCTTTGAACAATCAACCCTGGCCGGGAAGTTCATTATTTTTCTCTTAATGCTTGCGTCTATTTTCAGTTGGACTGTTATGTGGTTCAAGTTTGTACAAATTCTTGCCGCACAAAAACAAAACCGAATTTTTCTAGAGCGCTTTCGCACAGCGCGTAAACCGCTTTTACTTTTTAACAGCCGCCGATCGTATAGGCCTTCTCCTATTGCTGCTGTGTTTCGGCGTGGTTCTGCTGAACTTTGTTTTCATCTTATCGGAAGCTCTGAACCGGATGAAACCTTTGAGGCTCAGGTACAACGTGCTGATGCCATTAGCGGGTCAGCCATTGCCTCAGTCCGTTCTGCTTTGGAACAATCTGTGAGCGAAGAGGCCTTAAAAATTGAATCTCAGCTCATTCTTTTGGCCACCGTGGTTAGCGGAGCTCCCTTTCTTGGCCTGCTCGGGACGGTTTGGGGTGTGATGGATGCTTTTAGTGATGTTGCGTCTGCGGGCTCAGCGAGTCTACAAGTTTTGGCTCCAGGTGTATCAGGCGCACTTCTTACTACAGTTACGGGGCTCTTGGTGGCGATTCCCGCCATGTTTGGTTATAACTACTTGCTTAATACAGTTCGTAAATTGACCGTAGAGATGGAAAACTTTGCCGCCGAGTGTGCAGCAAACTTTGAACATCAGTATGCAAATCAACGTCATTAAAGTTTTACCGTAGATGAAACGATTCTCAGACAGATATAAAGGCGATGTGCTGAGTGATTTGAATGTCACGCCGCTTATTGACCTCGCTTTTACCTTGCTCATTATTTTTATGATTGCCACGCCTCTGATCGAACAGCGTATGGAAATTCAATTGCCCAAGGCTTCTACAGAAGCAACTTCCACAACGCCTGAAAAAATTCAAGAGATAGCCGTGGATGCACAGGGAAATATTTTTTATGCGGAGCAACTTATGACGGTTAAAGAGCTGGAGACAGCTTTACAAAATCTCAAAAGCACGGATTCTAATGCAGCTGTATCATTACGTGCCGATGCTGATTTGCGTTATCAGATTCTTGTACAGGTATTAGATGTGATCAAGAAGTCTGAAGTTAAACTTGGCTTGGCTACCCTGCCCGAGAATAAGTGATATGTATAGTGAAGCAGAAAACTTCTGGAAAAGATTCGGCATCGTCACCACAGCGCACCTCACTTTGCTGGCCTTGGTCATTTTATCTGCTTTGTTCAAACCAAGGAAGGAGGAGCCTAAATTTATTGAGTTAATAAGCATGCCTGCAACGTTTGATACGCAAAAAACTCAAATGCCCCAGGTTGAGTCTAAGTCCCAAGCCTTTCCACAGGAAATCAAGAAAGTGGTTCCTCAATCTCAAACAGAAGTCGTTGAGCATAAGCCTAAGCCTAAGTCTAAGTCTATAGAAGCTCCGCCTCAACCAGCAAAACCTAAAGCAGAAAAATCTTCAGCAACTCCTCTTAAGCCTAAGGAAATTAAAGTCAGCACCAAGATGGTAACTCGAAGTGGTGCTTTACCTAAACCTGATCAACTCAGAACAAAGGCCATCGTGGAGAGAAAAGTGCAAGAGCCTGAAGTCTCCCCAGCTCAAATCCAAAGTCGCTTACAAAAAACCTTAAACACTTCATCCACTACCGCTCCTTCAACCTCTAAACGCAAGGCTTCATCTGCTAATTGGTATAATGGGTTAATTAAGAGCTCTATCGAACGTGTTTGGCAAAAGCCTGAAAATGCCAGCGCGCTTGAAGCTTATGTTCAGGTGCGCATCAAGCCGGACGGCACTATTATTTTTGAGCGTATTAGCACATCGTCTGGCCAGCATGTTTTTGATCAATCTTTAGTGGATGCCATCCGTCAACTGGCACGCATTCCTCAGCCGCTTCCGGATGATCTTGGCTCCCCTGATTACCAAATTATCTTGAATTTTAGATCGTAACCTTACTGTGAAATCATCTGTACTTTTTCTAAATACTGAACCATTATTCTATCTTGCATGAAATTTAATCGTTTTCTTTTCAATTTATTTCATTTTTCTGTTTCGATTTGGTTGGTTGTGCTTTCTGTTTCTTCGGTAGTGGCCCAGCAGCCCATTATCGTCATCGAAGGCTCACAGAAAGTCGCTGTTGCCGTGGAGAAAACTTCTGGACCAAATGCGGATGTTACTCGCCGTGTGCTTGAAAATGATTTCCGCATGAATAGTCGCACAGAAATTGTTAAGATCGAGCAGGCACTTTTCACGGTTTCTGTAGTTGATCATGCCAATGGCATCACCGGAACGTTGAAAGATGAAAAAGGAAAAAAACTTTTCAGCGAAAACTTTGCTGATGACTGGCGGCGTGCAACCCATCGTTTTGTAGATAAAGTCATTCTTACGATCACAGGAGCACCTGGCATAGCTAGCACGCGTGTTACTTTTGTTTCTGCCCATACGGGCAACAAAGAAATCTATATTATGGATATAGATGGTGCAAATGTCCGACAGCTTACAAACGATAAGTCTATTAGCTTAGGGCCCAAATTTTCTCCCTCTGCAGAAAGCATCGCATACACATCTTACAAGAGCGGTTATCCTGATGTTTGGGTCATTGATCTTATCAATAAACGTCGTCGCTCGGTAAGTTTTTATCCTGGTATCAATACGGCTCCTGCATTTTCACCCGACGGTTTTAAACTTGCTGTAACATTGTCCAAAGATGGTAATACGGAACTCTATACTATTAATGCTAATGGAGGGAGCCCCACGCGCCTTACAAAAACACGTGGTGTGGAAGCTAGTCCAACCTGGTCGCCCAAGGGCAATGAGATAGCCTATATCTCAGATGATCGCGGCACGCCGCAGATCATGATTATAAATTCAGATACACGTGCTGTTCGCCGGTTCCGCACCAATTCCACTTATACGACAGAACCACAGTGGTCTCCTGATGGCAAAAAATTTGTCTATTCTATTCGAACGGCAGGTCAGTCGCAAATTGGTGTGAGCGAGATAGCAACAACACAGCAGAAGATTCTTACGACGTCAGGATTGTGTGAATCTCCATCTTGGTGCCGTGACTCTCGTCATATCATTTTTTCCCGTAGGGGACGTCTCTATCTTTTAGACTCTGTATCAGGAGAGGATACGGCTATCAATATTAATCTCAACCATTGCACGGAACCGTATAGCTCAAAATAATGGATAATAAGGAATCAATAGTTATGAATCAAAGTAAGCCAGCTATCCACCTAAGATTTAGATTTTTTACTTTATTAGCCATTCTTGTGGCATGTGCTGTTACCATAACTTCATGTGGCTCAAAAAAGTATGTTGAGGGGGATCCCTATGGATCGAATAACGAGGGTGCTATTGCTTCAGGAGGATTTGAAGAGATTTATGACAATCCCCTGCCATCACGCGCTCAGAGCGCTAACCCCGCAACGGTTGATTATCAAACGTTATCTAACTATACAGTGTTGTTTGATTTCGATAGTTTTATTATTAAGTCGGATCAGCGTGGTAAGCTCGAAAAAGTTGCTGAATATCTCAATAACAATAGTTCAGCTAAGGTGATGATTGCGGGTCATACTGATTCAAGAGGAACCACTCAATACAATCTCGGTCTGGGAGAACGTCGTTCTTTGGCCACTAGAGATTATCTCATAGGTCTGGGAGTAGACAGTTCACGTCTGGCGACTATATCTTACGGTGAAGAACGGCCGGCAGATCCCGCAGAAAATGAGAAAGCATGGGGCAGTAATCGTCGTGCTGCTATTGGTCTAGCTCGGTGAATTTAATCTGCATTAGGCCATAGCGACACGACCATGTGTGCAAGAGCTCTAAAGTCTCTTCTCCTCAAGCTTTTATACATCTGACTCGCTCTATTGCTTAAGGCGGGTTAAAAAAATTATTTAATAATCATAGAGGCTCGCTCGTAGGCTGCTACCAAATAAATAAGAGGGTACATCTCTTCATAATACCAGAGTCGTGCAAAATAGAGCCCTATAGGACTTGGTTGAAAAACTTGGCCGTTTTGAGTTTTTTTATTTAGCCAGTGAATGCCCTTGATGACAGCCTCCATATAGACTTTTTTATCATCTCGCATATAAAAACTTGAAATGGCTTCTACAGCAAGTGATGTCTCTTCGATGGACCCAGGGGTTCCAACGTTTCCTCCCCAGCTTCCATCTTTGTTTTGAATTTCACAAAGCCATTTACATGCCTTGACGATTTCGAATTCTTTAATCCCCGCTTCTGCACAGGCAAGCACCACCCGGGAAGTTCCATAAACTGGATTCTCTTCGGTCTCTGTATGTTCATTGCCAAACCATAGCGGTTGCCAGCTCCCCTCTTTCTCTTGGCTTTTAAATAAATAATTCAGCGCTTTCTGAGCAAAGTTTTCGGAATGCGTCTTGGTTTCCATCTTTAACTCGTTATACCAGCAGTCAAACACACGTATAGCGTGTGCAGTGATATCAGGGCAGCTTCGATCAAATGGCAGTGTGCCCCATCCTCGACAAAAGGTTGGAACGCCTCCGTCCTCATTTTGTAAATCCAATAACCATTGAATGCCTCGTTCGATACGCTCCGCATCGCTACCTAAATGCCTTAAGGAGATGAGAGCCCCGCTTGTATCATCAGCATCTGGAACTCCGCCGGATAACGGAGTCCAAGCCCAGCCTCCAGGGTTTGCATTTGTATAGGGATGGACTTCTTCAAATTGCTGTTTCTCTAACCATTTTCGTAAACCTGTGCATTCTTTTTCTTTCAGGTAGTTTTTAATCTTTCCTCCACTAGCAAGTGCATTGATAGATAATGTTGTGACCCATGTATTGAGGTTGGAATCAATAGGCCAGCTCCCATCGTCTCGTTGGCTATCTATGAGGAATGGAATAGCATTAGCAATAGTTTTAGTATTGTTTTTGTTGTACCCGGCAGTTACCAGGCTCATAGTGACAAAACTTGTGAGAGGAATGGCTTCAAGAAATCCACCTCCTTTCGGTTGAATGCGTGTAAGCTTCCTTAGTGCAAACGGTAAAAGTATTTTGCGGATGGGCCACATTAAAGAATGCTGATTTTTGCCACAGTTAAAACGAACGATTCCCATGGCTATTAATGCAGGTAAGGCGTAACTGACCACCGGCAGACGAATCATCTCAAAACATTTATGAGGTAAAATAGAAAGTTCGAAAGGAAGCTGTCTTACGCGATTCCATGCCTCCTTGTCGCTACCCAAGCAACCACAAATGGCACATAACGTCAGAATCGGGATAGAAAAAGTTTTATCCTTACCGTAGCGCTGTTCAAGGGCATGGACGATTTTATCAGGTTCAAGTCCATCAATCTGCTTCTTGATATACGTTTCTGTAAGAGTTAATTCACGTCGATAAGGGCCTACACCCACAAGACGAAATGCAGCCCATGTGAGCAGGGTTGTACTCAGGTTGCTTTTGCTAATGGGAGTATCCCCCCACCCGCCGTCTTTGTTCTGATTTTCAATCAACCAGTTTAAGGCAGAGCGAATCCGCCCTGCGTGATCATGTGAATCAACACATTGAAGAGCGACGGTAGCTGTGGCTGTAGCAAGTGCGCTGCTGCTTAAAAAGCCGGACCAACTGCCATCTTTGCAGCGGGCATCAAGTAAATTCTTAGCAGCGTTAGATCTTGTATAGCTAAAGCTTCGTTTAAACTCTTCTGTAATCATTGGTATAGGTAGCCAGATTATCGATTTGGTTAATCTCGGCGATATGACAAATAATTTGTCACATACTATTTGTTAAATACAAGTTTCTTCGTCCCTAGATAGTGAGTATTGTCTTAAGAACAAAGAGAGTGTCGAGGGTAATCAGTTATTCTTTATTTTTTAAGAATTAAAAATCTATTGTTAGTATTAATGGGCCTCCATAGTTAATTGCTGAGTCTATGTGAAATTGAAAGGTAATTTGTAAATACTGCTGCTATTCTGTAAAAAACCACAGTTTAATCTTTAGCGTAAGTATGTACAGCAAAAGGATGATAAGACTCCATATAAATGCCTGGCCTATCATTTTGCTTAACTCTTTAAAAAAATTAAAAAATTCCTGAGCTAATTTCTCTAGATGTCCTCCCTTGGTTTCCATCCATTTTAATATTCTATATGTGACCCAAGCTAGAATGCTCAAGACAATGAGTAGTTTGATGATGATTCCCATACCTCTAATAATATTTTCTTGAGCCTATTTGAATTAAACCCACATTATGCAATAGCGACAAGATCTTATACATCTGGCTCGTTCTCTATTGCATCATGCGAGTTAAAATTTCATGTTCTCGCTTGTTTTTGTTGTGAGAGATAGTTATAGAATCTCCAACATTTGCAGTAACGGGAAGACCGTGAAATCCGGTCACAGTTGCGCTGCGGTAACGAGATACAACTCTCTACTCCCAGTTCATGAAAATGAGCAGGAGGAATAGTCAATCACTGCACAAGCGGTGGTGAAGGCATGGGGGAAGGTCGTAGTAAAAACTACAATAAGCTTGGAGTCCGAATATCTGTCTGCAAATACTCACCTCGTTTTTGTCGGGTGATAAAAGCGAGAAAACTTCATCGCATAATATGAAGAGTGGGAGACTTGGGCGTGAGTCAGTGGTTTTTTCTACTGCTGGAAAACCAGTCTCTATGGTTTTTGCCAGGAAGTGATATGGAGATGCGTCTATGATGCTACAATCTTTAGCCAACAAAGGCATAGGTATTGGTTGTCCATCATGGATATGGCCGGGTGATATCTTGATGAACGTGAAACGTTTGTTAGGACTTGTTGATGATGTTCAACTTTTATTTTTTGAATCTAAAGAAAAAGAAAGCCTTCCCTCTGATGCATTAATAATTGAGCTCCATGCACTACGCAATGAGTTGAGTTATTCGGTACATCTTCCTGTCGATGTAGACCTTTCTTCATACGAAAGTGTGGAAACACACCTGCGTTTTATTGAAAAAACATTACGCTTAGATCCTCAAGCTTATATTTTGCATGCAGCACCAGATGGACGGACTTTATTTAATAACGACTGGAGAGAACGAG
Source organism: Verrucomicrobiota bacterium (assembly GCA_039193385.1). Classification (GTDB taxonomy): domain Bacteria; phylum Verrucomicrobiota; class Verrucomicrobiia; order Methylacidiphilales; family JBCCWR01; genus JBCCWR01. The sequence goes on from JBCCWR010000008.1 coordinate 26,156, forward strand.
TCCATAAGCATATAGCTCAAATAATAGAACGAAGCGGGGTGCCTCCAGAGTTCCTATGTCTCGAGAATCAATATTATCCCTTTATGGAGGTGGAGCCTATTATTAACGATTTGAGGCTTTCGGTTTGTTTTGATGTGGGGCATGTATTGAATTATGAATTTGATTGGCATAACTATACTCAAAAATATTTACCGCAAACCCGGGTTATTCATGCGCAAGGTTATGATGCAATGACAGGTAAGGCTCACCGAGATCTGCAGCAACTAAATGATTCCTATCTTAAAGATCTTTTAGCTTTCTGTCTTTCTGAACAAAGCAATGTGAGATTAATGACATTAGAAGTATTTGATGAAGATAAACTCATGCGTAGTTTGCAATGCTTAAAAAACTTTCACTTTTGTCGGGAGGCCAGTTGTGAATAAGCGTCGCATCATCTTATTAACCGGAGGTGCAAGGAGTGGAAAGAGTCATTATGCACTGAAGCTTGCTGCTGACTATTCCACAAAGCACTTCATCGCCACGGCTGAAGCCTTTGATGAGGGAATGGCGAAAAGAATAAAGCTTCACCAAATGGAGCGCACCAACGACTTTAAGACGCATGAGGTTCCTCTTTTCCTTGGAGAAAAAGTAAAAGAGTTAGCAAGTCCCGGCACGGTAATCGTGATCGACTGTCTCACGGTATGGATAACGAATCTTATGCATCACAAGAAGATGGCTTTAGATGAAACGTTGGTTCAGAAATGTGATGAAATTTTAGATTTTATAGCAACGATTCAGAATGCTGAAGGCTGTATTGTGCTGGTTGCCAATGAAGTGGGTTTAGGAATTATTCCTGAATCTGAAATGGGACGTTCTTTTCGTGATATAGCAGGGCGTTTAAATCAATGGTTAGGCGATCTTGCCGATGAGGTTATTCTTATGGTTTGTGGCCAGCCGCTCTTTGTTAAAGGTAGAGAAACATAACTTCTCGATTCGTAAAATGGTAGATGATATCAGAGAGATTATTGAAGCAATCCAGCCCGTGGATGGGTTGCTTCAACCTCAAATACAGCAGAGATTGGATGACTTAACCAAGCCCAAAGGTAGTCTAGGGAGGCTGGAAGAATGCGCTATGCGTATGGCGCTTATTCAGAATACGGTAAATCCACAATTAACGAAAAAGCGTTTTTATGTTTTTGCTGCTGATCACGGCGTTGCTGAGGAGGGGGTTTCTGCCTATCCTTCAGAGATAACATATCAAATGGTTTTAAATATGCTGGATGGCGGTGCAGGAATTAATGTTTTAGGACGACATGCAGACGCGGAGATGTATGTCGTTGATGTTGGTGTGGCTGCAGATTTTACAGAGGCTCAAATTCAGAAGGGACTCATTTCGCGTAAGGTAATGCGTGGTTCTAAGAATATGGTTAAGGAGCCTGCTATGGATGAGGAACAGATGCGTCAGGCGTTCATGACCGGTGTAGAAATGGCACGTCGGGCAAATGATGAGGGTGTGCAGCTTTTGGGCACAGGGGAAATGGGCATCGCTAATACCACGCCGTCCACAGCCCTTTTAGCGGCATTGTTACCTTGTTCTGTTGAAGAAGTGACCGGAAAAGGCACTGGACTGGATAAAGATGGAATCACACATAAAGTTTCGGTGATTAAACAAGCGATGCAGCTTCACGCTCGGGTGTTGCAAGAGCGAGATCCTTTTCAAATATTAGCAGCTGTGGGCGGGTTAGAGATTGCAGCAATGGTGGGAATGATTCTAGCTGCTGCCTCATTACGCATGGGTTTAGTGGTGGACGGTTTTATTTCATCGGCAGCAGCATTGGTTGCTTATCGAACATGTCCTCCGGTGAAAGATTATATTTTCTTCAGCCATTTGTCAGCGGAGTGCGGACATCAGGTCTTTCTGGATAAGATCGAGGTTGAGCCCTTACTCGATCTAGGGTTGTGTCTGGGTGAAGGAACTGGAGCTGCTCTAGCTATGCAGATTATTCAGGCGAGCATGAAACTTTATCAAGAGATGAATACTTTTTCGGGAGCCGGTATTCAGCAAATAAGTGAGGGAGTTTAATTGAAAACACTTCTTGATGCATTTCGACTTATGACATTGATTCCGCTACGTGGTGAAGCTCCACGTGCTTCAGCATCCGTTATCATATTTTTCCCCATCGTTGGTTTGACACTTGGCGGCTTGGCTTGGCTTACAACTTTTTTCTGGAGTGCAGAATGGCCTCAAGCTGCGGCTGTTGTGACCGTGGTGATTTTAGTAATTCTTACCGGAGGGTTTCATCTGGATGGTTTAGCGGATATGGCCGATGGCTTCAGCGCCAGTCATAACCGTGAACGTGTTTTAGAAATTATGAAAGATCCCCGTAGTGGTGCTTTTGGAGTGATGTCTGTTGTTCTGCTGTTACTGGTTAAATTTGTAGCGCTATCACGATTATTTGAACAAGGTGAAGCTCTGTGGTTGATTGGATGTGTGATCATGGGGCGGTTTGTGATGGTTGATTTATCGGTTCGTATGAGCTATGCCAGACGTGAGGGTACTGCCGCATTTATAGTGAAAAATGCTAAATGGAGTCATTGGGGTTGGGCCTTGGCCCTTACACTTATTTTATTAGTTATTCTTTACCAAGAGAAAGGGTTGGTTCTATTGATAGGAGGTATTTTGATAGGCTCAGTGTTGAAAAGTTGGTTTAACAAAGTTCTTCAAGGTGCCACGGGTGATTTATTAGGTGCAGCTTGTGAAGTGACAGAATGCCTTTTATTGTTCTGCGTGGCATTCTGAAGTTATAAGAAGAATAGTTAAAAAGGTATGGATGTCATACAGTCAATCAGTGTGCTAAAGAGGACTTTATAGTGCATAGGAACGTTACCATATCTGATAGAAAAATAGGTGTTGTTTGATTTAAATTAAATGAGCAGGCAACGATAATAAATCAAAGTGGCAAACACTATAAACTGATATAATTTAACTACAGAGAAATTTTATAATGCAATTGCCGAGTCTAGAAACAATCAACACGCCCTCGGCTGCATTGTGGGTTGGTGTGATTACTAGTTTACACTGTGTCGGTATGTGTGGCCCTCTCTTGTGTGCATTTACGCATTCAAAGAAAAAAAGTAATCAGGGGATGCTGCTTACTTATCATGGTTCGCGTGTTCTGTCTTACGGTTTAGTGGGAAGTTTGGCAGGTTTATTGGGACAAAGCATCCTGGGGCTGTTTTCTAATGATATTGCGCGGATCTTGCCTTGGGTTTTAGTGATGGTTTTTGTTTTGGTTGCTCTTGGGCTCGACAAACGTCTTCCTATTCCAATCATGATTCAACAGATTGGTCATAAACTTAATGCATGGGCCTTTAAGCAAGGTATGTGGAAGATGGGATTTATGATGGGACTGGGCAGTCCTTTTCTACCTTGTGGGCCGCTGTATCTTATTTTTGGGATTTGTCTGGTTAGTGGATCATGGTTACAGGGTGGTTTATTCGGCGTCTTTTTTGCTCTTGGAACGATTCCTTTACTCTGGATTGTGCAGTCACAATTTTTCTATTTTCAGAGTAAAATATCTCCTCAATGGCTACGCCGTATTCAATGTAGCATGGCTCTTGTCTCGGCACTTATTATGGCCTGGAGGTTAGTAGAAGGTGATATTTTTCAGGGTGTTGAACAACCAGGCGGTTGTCCTGTGTGCCATTCGGAATGATTTTATTTCTAGCAAAGTAAGGAGAAGAGACTTAAGAGACAAAGCCGTTGTATCAAAAGGTGATACCATATGTTGGCTATAAAGTCTCCTCTTCCAATATCTAAAGATCTTGCGCAGATGGTCGTGTCGCTATTGCACCATACGAGTTTAAGCGAAGCTGTCTGGATCACCTGGGAGCTTCAATTCCTTTGAGTAGTTGGATGATAAATCGCCATCACCGCGTCTGGCAATGGCATGGTCGCCATTTACTGGAGCAGAACTAGGTAATTCAAGATGATGACTCTGAGTTTCTGTTGAATCGAAATTGTTTTTCTTTATGGCAGATTTCTTAAAGTTTCGTTGAGGTCCTAGCAATTCTCTAAGATCCGCAATCGATCTTGAAACAGATTTTGCCTGTTCCTCTAAAGTATGAGCTGAGCTTGCTGTTTCTTCAGCACTTGCAGCGTTATTCTGCGTCACGGTTTCCATTTCATGCATCACCGAATTAAGCTGTTCAATGCCAGTCTGCTGCTCTTGAGATGCGGCTGTAATTTCTGATGTTGCGGAATCTACATCTAAAACTTTCGTGGCGATTTGTTCCAACTTCTGGCTAACGTCGGAGGATTGAGTAATGATGGCTTGTAGATTAGAGCTGACTTTGGAGCAAGCTTCTACTCCTTGACTGCTACGCTCGATGGATGTTTGAATCATGTTAGCAGTTTCTTTAGCAGCGTCAGCGCTCCGCTGAGCAAGACTACGGACTTCATCTGCTACCACGGCAAATCCAGCTCCAGCTTCGCCTGCTCTGGCAGCTTCAACAGCGGCATTTAATGCGAGAATATTGGTCTGAAAGGCTATTTCATCAATCGTTTTGATGACTTTAGAGATAGCGTCACTAGCTTCTTTAATGCTATCCATAGTGGTATTCATTTCATTGGTTGATTCCTGAACAGTCGCTACGCCGCTGTTTAGTTCTTGCATATCATTCATACCGTTTTCAGCATATTCTCTAGCTTCCCCTGTGAGCTGTTTTGTTCTAACAGTGGTATCAACATTCTGTTTGGTTACGCTGGCAATTTCTTCCAGAGAGGCACTGGTTTCTTCTAGAGAGGCTGCCTGGCTGCTGGCTCCTCTGGCCAGCATATTGCCAGAGGCGGTTAATTCAGAAGAAGCATGCAAGGTTGTGTCTGCGGATTCCAGAAGAACGCCAATAGAGTTAGCAATTGGTTTGGTTACACTGCGGGTAATAATAATGCTGGCAGCTATTACCAGGATAACACCTAGGATAATACTTGTTATGCTAATGGTGCGTCCCAGCAAAAGAAGTTCATTTTCTTTTTCAACGGAATCTAAAGTCAATTTTATTGAGTTACTTTCCATAGCAAGGGCTGCCTCAGAAAAAACTTTGGCTGTTTGAATCAGTTCAGTCTTTGTCGCACTTAATTCATCAGAAAAGCTATCCAGGTTCCCCAAAGATTGTTCATAGATGCTTAAGGCTGTCTTTGCTTTATCTAAAAGATTTAAACCTTGAGAACTATCCGAAATATTGGTCAATCTTTCTAGATCAGCATCTATGGATCCAAAAAATTGAGAGGTTTCGGAACTCTGTAGGGACGATGATTTCAAGGCGTCGGCATATATCTCTTTAGCTTTTCTCTCCATACTTGAGGCATAGCTCATCTTTAAAATCGTATTATATGCATCGTATTCAGCTAGTGTGTCTTTCAGACTTGTTTGATAATTTAAATAGTTCTCGATGGATTTAGAGAATTCCCCTGCAGCATTCTCGAATTCATTGTCTAAACTTATTTTGTTATTTAGAAGTCCTTCTGCAGTATTTAATTGGTTTTTGAATGTTCTCAATTGCTCCGTCATGACATCCACATCTTTTTCAATGTCATTGAGAAGTATAAAGCCAGTCGTTATCTGTTTAGCTTCTGGAAGATTTTGCTCCACTTTTTCCAGATATTGTTGTCCTTGAGATTTAAATTTTTGCTGACCTGAAACAATATACTTTTCAATATTCAGGCGGGCTTCTTCCCAGTTTAGGAGAATTGATTCGGAAATTTCAAGAGACTGTTCGCATTCTTTGCTGAAAATGGCAGAAGCTCCCGTGGCATAATTTAATAGAGTAATGAGACCTGCACCATTTATAAGTATAAGTAAAATGACCGCGCCAAATCCCAGTGATATACGTTTACCAATTGTTAATTTCATTTATTACCTCCAGTGTCAAAAAGTTGTACGTACAACTTGTTACCGTTAATTCGGCCCTCTGGAATTAAAAGTTAGCAATTTAGGAAATATTAAATTTGCTAATTATATATGTAGTTTCTAATGCAGTTCTGGTTGACCTTTCTTGAGCTAGCTAGATTTCTACAGTAGGCCTTGTTTTTATAATTCTATTACAGAACATGGTAGAAATGTTATTTGGCTTAGAAAATGAGTGTTTCAAATCATTATTTCTTTTGCTTCTAGCTGCCTCCACATCCGCCTCCGCAACCGCTCCCACAGCTATCTCCTCCACTGGCACAACCACCTCCACCGTAGCTACTGCAACCACTGCTGTCTGCCTTGTCTTTACGTTTTGTCCGGGGTTTGAAAAATTTACTAATTAAAATCGGCACAAAAAAGAATGTTAAAATAATACCTATAACAATTAAAACAGGATTGTCTTTTATAGTATTGTTAATTACATCTTTGCAACCAGCTAAGATTAGGGTTGATAAAGCCAAAGAAGAGATTAGATAGACCACCTTTTTAGGAATAATAAATGAATCTCTGAGATTGACTCTGATATATCTGTTTGAGCAATCGAATCTCTTTTCTAACTGAGGCCAGATGTCTTCACTTGGCTTTTCTCCAAAAAACTTTTCATACCTGTTTAGTGTATCCAAATATTGAAGTTCGAATTTTTTATTTTCACTATTTCCGCCTTTTGTCGGTCCATGTTGAATGTTTTTGCCTAGTATATTTTTGCATAAGTCGTTCCAATAGGAATTGGAGTAACAGAGATGGAGGTGCCATGCTTGATCAACTTGATCTGATGGCGTTGCCGGCGTGCTGCCTGTTGCTGCGAGGTAGATGAATTTCAGATACTCGTTAAAGACACGCCTTGTGTAATTAATAGACCAGTTGTTTTCTCGAGCTAATCGGTCAATAAAAGTAAGGCTCTCATTTCCCTGATCGACTTTGAAGTCTTTGAGTTTATTCCAAAGTTTATTCATATGCTTAATCTTTTTTGAAATGT
>JBCCWR010000009.1:0-32275 GCA_039193385.1 Verrucomicrobiota bacterium
AGGAGGATTGCTAGAGAGTGCTGTGCAGATAGCGGGAAAATTTACTCCCGAGGGCACTATCATTGCTTTTACTGAAACTCGCTATGGCAAAAAAGAGCGAAAATATTTTACGGCTCATGGAAAAATACATCATGAAAATCTGCCACTTGTTATTCTCATCAATCGCAATAGCGCAAGTGGAGCAGAAATTGTTGCTGGGGCTTTAAAGGACTTACGACGTGCCGTTTTAATAGGGGAGCGCTCTTTTGGTAAAGGCTCCGTGCAAAGTGTCCAGGCTGTTGATATTACTATTGATCCGCCTGTTGGCATACGTCTTACAACTGCTAAATATTACACCCCCAGTGCTAGAGTCATTCATAAAAAAGGTATCGAACCTGATATCCCTATGACATTGACTCAAGAAGAAACAGACAAAGTTTTGTTCCATCAAACCACTTTTCGTCTGCCTCCTGATGAGCAGGCAAAAATCCCTGCATCAAATGACAGGCAAATAGAACGCGCCCGAATTATTCTTCAAGGTCTTCTACTAAACGCTAAAACTACGGTTAGTCATGCGCCCGCTCCTCAACGATGATAGCGCTTGGCATTGAAACTTCATGCGATGAAACCTCCGTTGCCGTTGTCGCAGTCAAAGACAACCAGCCTGAAATTCTAGCTCAGGAGATCTCTTCGCAGATAAAAGTGCACCGCCCTTTTGGTGGAGTCGTTCCAGAACTTGCGACGCGCCAACACTTGTTACATATAGAACCCATGTTTCAGCGTGTATTAAAGCAGGCAAATATGACGATCCATGATCTTCATGTCATTGGCGTAACGCAAGGACCAGGTTTAGCATCGTCCTTACTGATTGGTCTAAGTTTTGCTAAAGCACTTTCCATAGCCAGCAACATCCCCTGGCTGGGTATTAATCACCTTGAAGGACATCTCATCTCACCTTTTTTAAGTCAGGGAATATTGCCACATTATCCTCATATTGGACTCATCATTAGCGGGGGTAACACGCAGATTATTCATGTAAAGGATCTCATGCAATATGACATTATCGGATCAACGCGGGATGACGCAGTCGGAGAAGCCTATGATAAAGTGGCTAAAATGCTAAATATGCCCTATCCGGGTGGCCCTCAAATTGAAACCCATGCTAAAAACGGGAACGTAAAAGCCATCAATTTACCGCGTGCTATGTTAAACAGCGGAGATTTAAGTTTCAGTTTTAGTGGATTGAAAACAGCTATTCGTGTCTATCTAAAAGAAAACCCTCAAGTTTTAGAGAGTGAAAATATGATAGCAGACCTTTGTGCTTCATTTCAACAAGCCGTAATTGATGTGCTAATTGCTAAAACTTTTTCTGCCGCCATGGAACTTGGTATTCAAACTGTAACACTGAGTGGAGGCGTAAGTTGTAACAAAAGCATTTGTGAGGCATTCTTGAAAAAGGCAGAAGCTAAAGCTATCAAATGCCTTGTTACTCAATCAGCTTTAAGCACAGATAATGCATCAATGATCGCGCTTGTTGCCGCGCTTCATCATCAATCAGGCCAAAGGCCTGATTGGTCCGCCGACATTAATCCTAACCTACGCCTCACGCCGGGCTGGTCCAAGCAAAATTACAGATGAGCCAGAGTCTCTTCAATTGTATGATAAACTGTCTGAGCTTTGCAGAGCTTAGCATATAAACCTCCCTGTGCTAAAAGCTCATCATGCGTACCACGCTCAATAATACGTCCAGAGTCAAGCACACAAATGAGATCTGCATCACGTACAGTTGACAATCTATGCGCTATTACAAAGGAGGTTCTATCTTTTAACAAACGGTCCAGAGCTTCTTGAATCAATAATTCAGTAGCGGTATCTACACTCGCTGTCGCTTCATCTAATATCAAGATAGGCGGGTCTTTTAACAGAGCACGCGCAATAGAAAGTCTTTGTTTTTCACCAACACTTAACTTCACTCCTCTCTCTCCCACGACTGTATCCAAAGCTTGAGACATCTCTCTCACAAAGCCATCAGCATTAGCAGCCTGTAAAACTTTCCAAATTTCATCATCAGTTGCATCCGTCTTGCCCAATAACAAATTGTAGCGAACCGTATCGTTAAATAAAAATGCTTCCTGAGTTACAACACCTATTTCTGAACGAAGATCTTTAAGTCTTACATCATTTACATTCAAACCATCTATTAATAGATTGCCATTTTGATGCCTGTAAAATCTTGTAATGAGATTAACCAACGTGCTTTTACCGGCACCAGTTGGCCCCACTAGAGCAACCGTTTGCCCCGGCTTAACCTCAAGATTAATGTCCTGCAACACTCTTGCGTCTGACTCTTCAGCCTCATAAGCAAAATCTACTTTTTCAAAAGAGACACCGCGTCTGCTAAGTTTTCTTTCAGGGAAAGTCTTTCCATCTTTTAAATAAGGCTCCTGTTTCGTGTCCAAGATATGAAACACCCGTTCTGCTGCTGCACGCGCCGATTGGGCAATTTGGTTTAAAATATGCAGTCGACGAATCGGCTCATAAAACATTTGCACATAGAGAAGACACGTAACGAGATGACCTGGTTCCAACTCGCTCTTTAGTATTTTTAATCCTCCGACGAGCAAAACTAACATAAAGCCAATAGAGCCTAACAATTCCATGCTAGGAGAATACTTAGCCCATGCTCTCATAACGTTTAAGGTACCCTTACGAACTTCATCTGATTTCCCGAGAAAATGCTCCAGCTCCTCAGCTTCACGAGCGAAGGATTTAATCTGCCGAATTCCCTGTAAGTTATCCAACAACATGGCATTCATATCGGATGTCGTTTTACGCTGATATCTATACCGCTCATGAGCAGTGCTTGTATACCAACATGCTCCCACTATCAAAAACGGCATCGGTACTAACGCCCATAGAGCAAGCTCGATGTCTATAAAGAAAAGAAAAAGACTTACGCCAACCACTTGTAACAGAGCAACTGAGCCCTGTTCAATACCATCAATCAGAATGCGTTCCATATTCATAACATCCTCTGTTACACGCGTCATTAGATCTCCGCTTGCACGATTATCAAACCAACTCAGAGGTAAACACTGGATGACACTGTATAAATCCTGTCTTATATCAAAGATGACATTCTGTTCAAAATAGTTGTTCAGATGAATACGCAACATATTAAGGGCATCACGCACCAAAAAAGTAACAAGAACAATTCCCACACCCCAATAGACTTCAGCTTGAATCCCTTTTCCACTGGAAATCAAGTTGATGATATCACCCGTGATTTTAGGAAAAACCAGCCCCGATGCTGTCGAAAACAAAGCACATAGAAATGTGCCAAGGGCCAAGCCAGGGTACCTTCCGCAATATTTAGCAACTCTCCACGTAAAATTCATAGGTTGTTAGTAGAATCTGTAATGCTACCTTGCATTGCCTAACTGTGCAAAAGATTGTCGCAAAAATATGATACAAGAGCTCTTGCAGCTATAAAAAAACGAAGTAAGTTATATGGCAGCTAACAGGAGAATAAATAAATGCTTTGGTTAATATTTGGTTTTACAATTATCGTTTCGCTTCTCGCCTCATGGAATGTTAAGAGAACATATGCGAAATATTCGCGGATGAACACACGCTCTGGCTACACTGGAGGTCAAGCAGCTTACAAAATACTCAGAGCTGCAGGCATACAAGACGTTGATATAGTAGAACATAAATCATTTCTCGGAGATCACTATGATCCCATTAACAAGCGCTTGGTATTATGTTCTGAAAATTACCATGGCCAATCGCCTGCCGCATTGGGCGTAGCAGCTCATGAATGTGGACATGCTATTCAACATAAACTTGCCTATGCTCCTCTACAGTGGCGTATGGCTTCTGTTGGAGCAACCGGTTATGCTAACCAAGTTGTCACTTGGCTTCCTCTTCTTTTTATATTTACAGGTGGCTTGGATGGAATGATTCCAGGAGGTACTGAGACATACCTTATGTTTATGGCTGCGGCTTGGGGAATTATCATGCTTTTCAACCTGGTAACACTTCCTGTTGAATTTGATGCTTCAAAACGTGCTGCAGTGATTCTTGGTAAAATGAACTTCATTACAACAACTGAAGAAAGCACTGCTATGAAAAAAGTTCTTAATGCAGCGGCCTGGACTTATGTAGCAGCTTTTATATCATCCCTGCTTTATATGCTTTATTACCTGCTTCCATTATTACTCGGACGCAATAATGATTAAAAACACTCTTATGCTTAAATATAATAAATATTAGAATTTATTTCTCAGCCTGAATACGTATTTCTACACGCCGATTAAGGGCTTGCTCTTCTTGAGTTCCTTCTGGATTTACAATAGGACGACTCTCGCCATAACCTTTTACTTTAAGTAAATCAGGTTTAACGCCTGTTTGAGAAATAATCCAATCTGCAACAGACTGGGCTCGTGTTTGACTTAGACTAAGATTATAAGTGTCTTCACCCAACGTATCAGTATGCCCTTCTATTGTGATCTCTGCTTTAATAGATGATTTAAACAAGGCTAGAATTTCCATTAGCTTCTCTTCTCCTTCACTCTGAAGTTTAGAAGAATTAAAAGCAAATAGCACATCGCTCGAGAGACGTAATAAAATAGGTTGTTTTTCAGGACGTTCTATTGTGGGTAACGGTGTTGTTTTTACTAAACTGGAAAGTTCTCCAAGACCAGGGACACCTATGCTAGGCTGAGTGCTTTCAGAACCCGCAGCAAGATTCCCAACGCCAACACCCTTGTAGGCTTCCTTAAGTGCTGCCGTGCTAGCTTCATTAACTAAAGCCTGAGCTACTTGCGGTACTTTTCCGTCTGGCTGAAGATCGAGTGCTGAAAAAGTTTCCATGGGTAAGTTGACGTCACCTGCGCTCAATGAAACGGGGACCTCTGCATTAACTCGAGGTGTAGGAATTCTGGGGGCTTGCAGGGGGCCAACTAATGCTTCAATGTCATGAGGTTCCATATTCAGAGGCTCTTTTTGATTGGTGTAGCCAATCTTAGGTAGCGGAGTCATTTCAGACTCCAGAGATTTAGGGTCGATCTCACTTTTCTTTACATTAAAACGTGCCGGCTCATTTAAACTGGCTAGAGGTTGCCCAAAAGAAATATGAAACCCATAAAACCATATAATTAAAGCTATATGCAATAAGAGTGATAATAAACATGCGGCGATCATGAAATATAAAATCTCTTTATCTAAACGATCTTTTTCTTCTGCTGTCTGCATACCTTGTTCCTTAATTAAATTTAGCTCATCTCAGGCTTTATTGCTTCCACTTTTTTCTGAGCTTTAAAGCCATTTCATCCGCTTTCTCTTCATAGCCAGCTCTGCGATAAGCTTCTTCTGCACGCTTTAAAGCTTCCGGTGTCAGTTGATCATCAAAAATCAATAATGCTACGGCAGAAAAAATCTTACCCGATTCTTGATAATCACCTTTAGCAAAAGCAATGTCTCCCAAAAGCATACGCCCCTTGGCATTGTATGTCCCTTCAGGGTTCTGTTTCAAAATCTGTCTAGCTAACTCCTCAGCTTTATCATAAGAGCCTGCTTTGATGTAAGACTTAGCTAACGGCTCCATAATAACACTTCTATCCGCTTCTTCCGGATGATCCTTTCGATAGCGCTCCCACTCCTTTATCGCAGCGCCATGATTCCCCTGCTTATCCATTAAAAGGCAAAGCGCCAATTGAATACGTTTGCGATTGTCTGACTTTCCAGATGTAAGTGCAAAAGCCTTACGATAAAAAATTTCTCCAAGATTATATTTGTCTTTAAGCACATATTGCTGACCCATCCATTCATAAATTTCTGATGCGATAGGGACAACTCTGTTGTTCTTGATCGACCACTTCTCATAAAGATCAACTTCCTCAGTTAGTGATGGTAAATCTTCGTTCTTTAAAGCATCAGTCAACAGTCTCTTTGTTGCCTCTTCAAAATAACTGTTCGGATCAGCCTCTCTAGCTTTTCGCCAATAGTCTTTGGCATCCTCCTTTTTTTCCAAATGTTCACAAGCAATCGCTAACCAATATAAAGTTTCATTTTTATATTTCGTATCAGGATAAATAAGGATTAATTCTTCAAGAAATTCGCGCATCTCGGGAAACTGTTTTTGTGATCCCGACAAAATACCCGTTCTCCATAAAGCTTCTTCACGCAAACTGAAATCATGAAACTTTCGGAGCAACTGTGACCATATAGAGAGAGTCTGATCGATTTCTCCTTCTTGCTGATACGCCAGGCCAAGCATCCAATAAGCTGTATCAAGCTTTTCTAAATTCTGTGCCTTATATTCGCTAATAAGAACTTCAAAGGCATCTTTAGCTTGCGGAAAGTCCTTATTGACAAAACCGGCGTAACCAAGCCTGTACCAGATACTTGCTTGAATATCTTTTTCCATATCAGCTATTTGATTTTTATGGTTTTCTAGAAGATCCACTAAAAGAATTTGAGCATTTTTATAATCTTTCTGATCATAATAGACTTCTGAAAGCATGAGTTTAACTTGAAAACCATGCTCTGCTTGAGGATACGTTTCTAGAAACCCAGTAGCTTCGGCAATAAAATCAGACGAGGTTTTATCTTTTTCTGCACCTTCTTTGGCTTTCTCTCTCTTATCATACAATAAAAGAATCCATGCCCAGTTACTAGCCTCGGCAATCGCTTTATCCTCAGTGCTCAATAAAATCTGGTTATATAACGCAAGTGCCTCATCAGATTTTTTACTGAGACGGTATGCTTCGGCCGCCATAAATAAAACCTTCTCCCAAGCTTTTTCAGGAAAGGAATTCTCCTCTTTACGAAAAATTTCACTAACAGCTAAATAATTACCCAAAGCAAAATGAGATTGAATCAAACCCAAATTTGCCAGCTTTCTCCAATATTCTGGAGATTTCGTTCTACGAACTGTTTCATAATAACTAACAGCATCTAAATATTCCTCAGCTTCATAAGAAAGATTACCTGCTTTAACTGCTGCTTGAGAACGAATCTGTGGATTCGCTGTCTCTGAAACTAACTGACTCAAATAATTTAGAGCTTCTTTATCTTTATTTTGCGCGATAAGCAACTCCGCCATTTTTAATCTGGCATAATCTTTGTAAGGGTTGTCATTTTTAATTGTGGCAAGGCGCTTTACTTGCTTAGTAAACTCATGCAACCTTTTTTCATGTTCAGCGGCTATAATCAGAAGATATAAAGCGCGGGCTTCTAAAACATCCTCTTTAAGACTGTCCGCTTTTTGCAGAACTTCCAAAGTCTCCTTCCACATCTCCTCTCCTGCATACATTTCCCCATCCATCAAATAGCAATGATCGGTAAATTTTCCCTTAGGATATTTTTCGCGGTAAATTTTTAATATGCCTCTCGTTTCTTCAAAACGTCCCAAGGCCCTATAACACTCCGCGGTACGAAAAAGCACTTCTTCAGCTCGCTTCCCCTCTGGATAGTATCTAAGAAAATCAATATATATCGGTAAGGCCTCACGAGGACGATCGTTTGATTGATGATCTGAGGCTTGAGAAAAAAGCTCATCTTCACTTGGACGCAACTTTTTTAAAACTTCTTCGATGCTTGTAACGGTTTCAGCAGATTGTTCATCGTTCTCTGCAGATACATCAACCACCATCTCTTCTGCAGGAGCTGGTTCATTTTCAGAATCTTGTGCAAATACAACATTATAAAATGCCGATGAGAATATTATTAAAAAAAGTAAAAATACAAATCGCTTCACACTAAAAATGTTTAAGGATACATCCATCACACTCTTTAATCCTCCACCCATGTCTAAGCAAGCTAGACAAAACCGTTTTCTTGTAAAGACCGTGTACGTCTTTGAGCTAGTGATTAGACGAAGTTTCCCAAGTATATATTTTAGTTAAGCGAAGTTAAATCATTTGAATCTGAAGTTTTCCATTTGCTATGCTGACCTTCATGATTTTCCATCAAACCGAAACGATAACCGATTCACATAAAACAAAAAAAATCCCCGAGCGTTACGAAATAGCCGATAATGATAAATGGGATCTAACGCGTCTTTTTTCGTCACCTGATGAATGGGAACAAAAGCTTCAAGAATATACGGATACTTATCCCAAATACGAAAAATTCAAAGGAACTCTGGCTACCTCTTCATCTCAACTGCTGGAGTGTCTTGAGTTCGACAAAAAGTTAGATTTATTAGCTGAACAGTTAGGTCACTATTGTTCTTTACAAACTTCTGAGAACGGTGCCAGTGATGAATTTCTTAATCGAGAAGCTCGCTTTCATCACATCATGATCAGAGCAGCAGAAATATCATCTTTTATACCGCCAGAAATTCAAGCTATAGAGGACGCTACCTTTACAAGCTTCCTGGCCGACAAATGTTTGAGTCCATGGAAAAATAAATTAGAAAAATTACGTCGCTTTCGTCCTTATATTTTATCTGAAAATGAAGAGCGCCTGCTGGCACTAGCCGCTATGCCTCTTATGGGACACCAAGAGACATTTTCGCAATTAACCAATGTGGATATGAAATTCGGCATCATATCCGATGAAAATTCTCAGCCCATAGAGCTTTCACATGGAGCATTTTCATCCTTTCTCAATAAACGTCAGCCTGAACTTCGCAAAAATGCCTTTTGTCAGTATTATAAAGAATTTGAAGATCATAAATTTACATTAGCCTCATCACTTGCCAGTTCTGTCCGTACAGATGTCTTTGAAGCACGTGCCAGAAATTATGACTCTGCGTTAAATGCCTCGCTCTTTCAGGATAATATTCCGACTACGGTTTACACACAACTTATCGATTCTGTTAAGAATAATTTAGAGCCACTCTTTGAGTATTATGATTTTCGAAAAGAAAAACTAAAACTTTCTGAACTACACTTTTATGACACCTATGTTCCCGTTGTAGATGAAATCGACATTCGCACTAGTTTTGATGAAGCCATCGAGAAGGTAATAATAAGTTTAGAGCCCTTAGGTGAAGAATACACTTCAACTTTAAAACAAGGTTTCTCCAACCGCTGGTGCGACCGTTATGAGACAAAAGGCAAGCGTTCTGGTGCTTTTTCCAGCTCCAGCTATGGAAACCCACCTTACATTATGATGAATTTTAAAGAGGATGTTTTCGCTGATGTCTACACTTTGGCACATGAAGCCGGACATTCCATGCATACCTGGTATTCACAACGTGAGCAATCTTTCCAGGATTATAGATATCCTATTTTTCTGGCAGAAGTTGCCTCCACTTTTAATGAAGAATTACTCACTCACTATCTTTTGGAAACGACTGAAGACCCTAAAATGCGAGCTTATATTATTAACCGCCAGATCGATGATATACGTGGAACACTTTACCGTCAGACTATGTTCGCTGAATTTGAAATGATCATACATGAAATGGAAGAAAGTGGCGAAGCTTTAACACTAGAAAGCTTTCGTGTTAGATACAGAGAACTCTTGCATATTTATCATGGCTCGGATTTGGTGATTGATGAACAATTAGAACTAGAATGTTTACGCATTCCTCATTTCTACTCTGCTTTTTATGTTTATAAATATGCTACGGGAATTTCTGCAGCAGTCGCTCTGTCCCAGCGCGTGCTGGATGGCCATACAAAAGAATTGCAGGATTATCTTGGCTTTCTTAAATCTGGAGGATCAAAGTATCCATTAGAAACTCTGAAAATAGCAGGTGTTGATATGACTTCACCCCAGCCAGTGCAAAACACCCTGAAGTTATTTAAGCAAAGAGTAAAAGAATTAAAAGAGCTCTTATAAAAGTAAAGGCTATTGAGAAGCACCACGCAGAACATTAACAGGTTTCATAGATGCTGCACGTCTTGCTGGAATAAGAGCGGCAATGAAAACAGATATAAAAGCCAGAACAGCAGCCATTAAATAATGTTCTACAGACCATGAAACAATGAAGTGATCCGCCTTTAATATACCACGAATTTTTACAGGTATGAGAGAGACACTCCACGTCATTAAAGCACCTAAAATCCATCCCATAACAACACCTAAAACCGCAACAAAGAACCCTTGTATCAGAAAAACAGCTGTAATATCAGAGCGACTGTATCCCATGGAA
The DNA here is from genome assembly GCA_039193385.1 of Verrucomicrobiota bacterium. Lineage (GTDB taxonomy): Bacteria > Verrucomicrobiota > Verrucomicrobiia > Methylacidiphilales > JBCCWR01 > JBCCWR01. The sequence goes on from JBCCWR010000009.1 coordinate 10,091, forward strand.
CGTAGTATAGAAATTTCTTTTACTTTCTCCATAACTGTCATCGTCAATACATTAAAAATACCAAAGCCCGCCAGCATAATAATACATGAAACACCCAACGCAGCAGATATACGCAATGTCTTAAAGATTTGCATATTACCTTTTTCACGCTCCTGCCAGGAGCGCGAGCGATGAGATAGAAGTTCTTCAAATGCATCAGCTAACTGTGGCGCACGATGCGGGTTTCCCAGCTTAACCATAATGGAGCTTGTATGGTTAGGCTTCCCTAATAATTCCTGTGCCTTACGGCTATGAACATAAACACGCTTTTCATCTATAGAATTAACCCCCGTTTCATAGAAACAGGTAATTTTAAAACGTTTGCGAGTGCCATCATTTCCCATCAAATAAATATGCTGACCTAATTTGAGACGTGTATCCTTTCTCAATAAATCTCCAATACATATAGCATCTGGATTACTTCTAAAATCCTCTATATCACCTTTGATGATCTGTGCACTGAAATCAGTTGCGCGTGTATGATAATCCATATCAATACCAAACAATACGACGACAGAGTCACGAAAGCCGGCTCGCATTGCAGAATTCCCTTCGACAATAGGTGTTGAGGATAAAACATTAGGATACTGTTCTATGACCTCCATCATGCGGTAGGCATCTGTGATGCCAGGATAATATTTTCGTTGCTGCGCATTACTTACAGCAAGCATATCTTGACTATCTCCACCCTGTAAAACTTCGGTAAAACCGGCTTGAAAGCGGTCTGTGATAATGATAGCTCCCTTACTACCGAGAATTGTCTGAATAAAAAACTTTTGAAAGCCTTCTGTTTGCGCCTGGCCCGTTATAAAAAAAGCCACACCAAAAACGACGCCTAGAGCACTAAGAAACATAGAGCGTTTGCTCTCTATAAAAAAACGAAAGGCTATAAATACTGAACTGGAAAAATTCAATGCTCTGATCCAGTTAATCTTTTAATATAGGCTTAACCTTATCGCCCTGCTCAAATAAATCATGATCACTTAAAATAATCATCTCACCTTCTTCCAAGCCCTGACTCACTTGAACTTTCTCGATGCTGGTATAACCCGTGCTGATATTTCTAATATCTACTCTACCACGGTCAACGACATAGGCTTTTCCTCGACGCAGTCCTCTAGCAGGAATAATTAAAACATTGTTCCTTTCTCCGATGATAATGTTTACCTCACCAGTCATTCCACTCATCATGTTTTGGGGGCTATCTTTAATATTTAGCAAGACTCCATAGCGTTGATCTTGAGCACCTGGAAGAACTTCTGCAACTTCTGCCTCATAACTTTTATTCTGATAGGAATAAAGTTTAACGGCACCAACCATTCCTGATTTAATCTGGCCTACATCTTCCTCATTAACCAACGCTCTGAGACGTGTGGACTGACTGCCTATTTTTAAAAGCTGGGATTGCTCCGCAACGGCCTCACCTAAACGAGCATAAACATTCAAAACAACTCCATCAATCGGTGAAGAAATTCTACCCTGCTCCATAGTCAGCTTTAACCCCTCGTAAGCTTCTCTGGTTTGAAGATATTCAGCTTCAAGAGTCAATTTTTCACTTTCAACTCGTTTTTCAAGTTCTTCAACCTGTGAAATCATTCGGTTTAGCTCAATTTCAGAAATTGCCTTTTCCGCATAGAGGCGCTTTAAAGTAGCCAATTCTTTACGTTTAACGGAAAGATCTACTAAACCCTCAGGGCCTAAGTTTCTTTTATCCGTAGCATTTTCAAACGCTGATTTAGCAGTATTAAGCTGCGTTTGAAGATCTCCGTTATCTATAGTTACAAGAAGATCGCCTTTGTTAACCCGATTACCTTCCTTTACCAGAACGTCTGAAATAACTCCGTTGATCCTTGTGCGAATAACAGCAGACGTGACTGGTTCAACAGTAACAGTTCCATAAACTGCTGAAGAGGCTTTCCCTTTTTTAACAAGGCCAACTTCAGCCTCTTGAATATTTAAAAAGTTATATACAAAAAAGCCAACCAATGGCACCGCTACAATAGCTATTAATACCAAATAGATAGGCTTAATAATCTTTAGTCTATTTACAAAACTACTCATAACATCTGATACAGGCCACAATCACACCTCATTGATTGGCCTAGTTTTCTATCAATTTAACCAGCTGACCTGTAGCTGCATAGAGGTTTACACAGGCTAACTCCATATTGTAAAGCGCTAAGAGTTTATTTCTCTCCCACAAAAAGGATTCTTCCTCTGCCTTAAAAACTTCCACCTGGGTAATTTTATTCTGAATAAAAGCCAGCTTAACCTGTTCTGAATTCTGTTTTGAGAGATCAGAGTCTTGAAACATACGATAGATTCTTCGAGCATCTTTGTATTGTCTGACAACTCCGCTTACCTCTCCAGGTATATTCCTTCTGACGGCATCAAGCAAAACAGAGCGTTGAGCCAATACAGCATTCGCAGCTTGTTTATCACCTTTGGTCCTAAATCCATCAAATAGTCGCCAGTTAATCCTGACACCTAGCTGCATATTTGATTGTTCTACTTCATCATCATCCTCATCACGCCGAGTGTCAAATTCAGCTAAAGCATCCGGTGTCTCCGTTCTAAAATCTCCATTCAAAAAACTAACCATCCGCGGGTAATAAGAGGCCGCTTCCATTCTTACGTCTTTACGATCTACATCTACTAGCTGCTGCAACAGCTTCAGATCCTGCCTATTTTGTAGAGCTATCGTTACAAGTTCATCTATAGAAGGAAGTTGTAAGTCTCTGTCTTGCAAAAAACCTATGACACCTCTCTGAAGAACGATAAGAGCTTTGCTCGTACCCAGAAGATCAGCAAATTCTAGAACCGCTTTTTCTTTTTCATATTTAAGATCTTCGATATTACTACGAGTCAGTTCTAGACGCACTTCCATTGTTTGAATATCACCTCGGTCTACTTTACCAGCTTCAAATAGACCAGGCAGTAAATCCAATTGTGCTTTAAGTTTTGCTGCAAATTCATTTTGCAAAACTATCTCTTTTTCAAGCAATAAAATCCTCAAAAAAGCAATCTTCGAATTAAAAACAAATTCTAATATCTCAAGTTGTACATTGGCAGTTGCTGCTTCTTGAGCTTCCGCTGCCTTGTCGATTGCAGGAAAAACCCCAGGAGTAAAAATGGACTGTTGAAAATTGAGCAACAGAATCGGTGGCAAAGGAAAAAAAGATGTTTGGAGCTGCGGATACAATTGTGATTCAGCGATTAATTTAGATCCTGAGACCTCTTCTAAAGTCTTCTGAGCCTGAAGTATCTGCGCATTATGACGCAATCCTAAATCAACCGCCTGGCGCCAGGTAATTGAGGCTTCTGTTCCTGAATGAGAATACAGAAAAAAGATGAACAAGAATATATATCTATATATGTAAGCCATCATAACTACAACAATCTAGGGACTATTCGTTTGCGTGCTTTGAGCATTGGCTGACTGTGTTTTATCAACTATGGATTGCTGGGATACGAGAAGCTTTCTTGAAAAAGTAGCTTGTTCCAGTTCCGCTAAAGACTGATGGTAGGCAAAGCGAGATCTTAGCTCAGTGGTCTGCGCCCTGTTTAAATCAACCGTAGCTTGTAAAACATCAAAAAGATTATTTCTTCCCGCTTCAACAGAAACATTGACAAGTCGTAGTGCCTCTCTGGCTTTCTCAACATTGCCAGCTTGTGATTTCACAGAACTTTCTGCCTGCTGCAATCTGAGATGCGCTCTGCGCACATCAAACTCAATAGTACGATTGGCATCATCAAGCTGCACTTCAAAACCTTTGCGTCTGGCCTCGGCAGCCTTAGCCTCACCTTTGCCTCTAAAGCCATCAAAGATATTCCATACTCCCAGAAGACCACAAGACAGCTCTGTTTTATTATCAAAAAAGTTATTATTTGAATTACCACTGCGGTCACGCTCAAGACGGCCTCTCACAAAAGTATCTAATCTCGGTATGTTCGAAGCACGGGCGATATTTTCATTTCGCTCTTCAATTTGAATATGTTTACTAAACCTTAAAGGTTCAGGTCTTTTGCTTAGTGCACGCTCGATTAATTCATCAAGTTTGTAATTCAAACGCGGACAGGTAAACATGCCTGTTACTTTAAGCGGTAACTTATCAGAACCACCTGCCCAGGCTAATCCCATTACTTCCGCTAAATTAATAGCTGCTATCTGTAACCTAGTTCTAGCTTCAATATAATCAGGTTTTTCGTTAGCAAGTCTTACCTCTGTACGAACAATATCAAACTTCGAAGCTCTACCTGCTTCAAATAATCTCTTTTGTTTAAGAAGTTCTTGAGATAGCAAATCAATGATTTCTCTCTGTATTTTTGCTTCGCCTGAATGGAGTAATACTTCGTAAAAGGACTGTTTTACATTTAAAATTTCGTCATTAATGGTTTCCTGATATTCGATAAATGCGATTTCTTTCTGCATTTCAGAAATAGCCACAGTGTTCCTGTTCACGCCCCCTGAATAAAGACTATGAGAAACAACCAGCTCTATATTCCAATCTTCACGAAAGCGTTCACGTGGCGAACTGCCTACAACTTGATCCTCAAAAAGATCATCATTTTCCATCTCCAGACGGCTCGATAGATTTAATTTGGGATAGAGCAGAGCTTTAGCAGATATAACAAGACCTTTTTGCTCCTCTAGCTTCTGTTCAGCCTCAAGTATGATAGGGTTTTTTTGTAATGCTACGTTAATGCAATCGACGAGACGGTAAGGCTTATCCACAGTGCCTAAACCTACGTTAGCAGGTGACGCATTCTGCTGAGCCAGAATAGATCCTCCCTGCAGCATGCTAGCTGTCAATACAGTCACTAATATGAATTTTATGCTTTTACCTTCCATCTGAGGAACTTTTCGTAATACACAAGAGTACATAAACTACCGCACGCCTCAAGGCTTATTTACCTAAAAAAACGTAAAAATAATCTGCTAAACTTCTTCTTTGTTACTTTCTTTTACACTCGATCTCTTTGACGCCGATCGACTTAGAATTGCACAAAGATTAGTTTTGCCTAGTTTGATATCTTGCACAACTAAACAAATTCGCGATGCCCTCAAATATCCGCTCAGTTCCACTTCTTGATCTCACTCGTTTAACAGATACGGAGAGAAAATCATATACTGATACTTTTAACAAAGTTTTATGTAGCGGCCGTTATATCATGGGACCTGAAGTAGAGGCATTTGAACAGCAGTGTGCTGACTATCTTAATTGTAAACATTCCATAACTGTCAGTTCTGGAACGGATGCCTTACTTGTAGCACTAATGGCTCTTGGAGTTGGTCCTGATGATGAGGTAATTTGCCCCTCTTATACTTTCTTTTCCACAGCGAGTAGCATAGCTCGCCTCGGGGCAAAACCTGTGTTTGTTGATTGCGACTTGCAGTCTTTTAACTCGAAGGCCTATCACTTTGCGAAAAAGCTAAACTCCAAGACGAAAGCTATAATCGCAGTTCATCTTTATGGTCAAACAAGCGATATTTCTGAAATTATTTCATTAGCAAACCATCATAATATACCGATTATTGAAGATGTCGCCCAAGCCTTTGGAGCAACAACCCCAGACCATCATCAAGCAGGCAGCAAAGGAGCTGTAGGATGTTTTTCATTTTTTCCCTCTAAAAACCTTGCCGGCTTTGGCGATGGCGGCCTCGTTTCTACACAAGATCCCGAACTTGCTGAGAAATGCCGTATCATACGCAACCACGGAATGAACCCTAAATATGTGCACCATAGCATTGGCGGAAATTTTCGTATGGATGCATTACAAGCTGCTTTGCTGCGAATACGCATGAAAACACTCGATGCTGATATTGAAAAACGTCGAAAAAATGCTGCATTCTATCGAGATAATATTCAATCTGACGCCATTCTGCTACCTGAGCCTGCACATGAGGGCAAACACACCTATAATCAATTTACCCTCAGAGTCTTAAATGGCCAAAGAGCTAGACTGATACAACATTTAAAGAATCATCATATTGGCTGCGAAATTTACTACCCGGTTCCACTGCATCTTCAGCCTTGTTTTCAGCACTTGCAAAAAGTTAGGCTACCTCATGCAGAGCAGCTTGCTGAGGAATGTCTTTCTATTCCCATTTTTCCAAACTTACTTCAGGATGAATTGGAATACATAGCAGAAACTATCAACAAGTTTTTAAGCTAGCTGCATTTATTGATAAAAACTCATTTGAAATGATTGACTTAAGCATTACTATTTGAGAGTTATAAACACTTACACATAATACATTTATAACTCTCATTTGATTGTTAAAGACACTGATATAGGAAATTTTTAAAATATGTTTAATAACATCCCATTATTTACAGAGAAGAAAAACCCAGTCACAGAACGCTGTTACTCTGACCCCACAACACGTCTGCGGCAGAAGTATGATCCTTATTATCACTGTGTGGATAGTGCTGATGGCGTTACGCTCAAGGTTGATGGCCGTGAAATGACTATGATGTCCAGCAATGAGTATCTTGGTCTGAGTCGGCATCCCAAAGTCATCGAAGCAGCGAAAAAAGCTCTAGACGAATGGGGTTCGAGTGCATGCGGATCACGCTTGGCGAATGGAACACGTCCTTATCATGTAGCTCTTGAAGAAGAACTTGCAGCATTTCTTGGCAAAGAAGCATGCCACATCACCGCAGCTGGTTACTTAGCATGCATGTCTAGCATCTCATCTTTAGCGCATCGAGGTGACGCACTCATTGTGGATAAAAGCATTCACTCTGCACTATGGGATGGTGTGAATTTAAGTGCAGCAACCGTTGAGCGGTTTGCCCATGAAGATATGAACTCTTTAAAGGCCCTATTGCAAGAACTTGATCCAGCACAACCCAAAATAATTGTTGTTGATGGCATTTATTCTATGGAAGGACACATTGCATCAGTCCCAGAACTCATAGGTTTAGCAAAAGAATATGATGCCTTCACAGTCGTTGACGACGCACATGGCTTTGGAATTCTTGGAGAAAATGGTAGAGGCACAGCCGATCACCACGGCCTTACCAATGATGTAGATATGATTGTAGGAAGTTTCTCAAAATCCCTCTCAAGTGTGGGCGGATTTATTGCTGCTGATAAATCGGTTATTGAGTACCTTCGCACCACGAGCCGACAGATTATCTTTAGTGCAGGTATTGCTCCCTCCACAGTCGCCGCAGCTCATGCAGCGCTTAAAGTGATACAAGAGGAACCTGAGCATAAAGAAAAATTGTGGGAAAATACCCGCTATCTACAAAATATTCTTGATGAAGTAGGTGCTGACTACTGGGACAGCCCCACACCAGCCATCCCTATTGTTATAGGCAATAAAGAAAAATGCTTCCGCATGTGGAATGCTTTGTGGAAAGAGGGCTTCTTTACCGTCATGTCTGTATCTCCAGGCGTTCCGGTTGGAAAAGACCTCATTCGTTGTGCAGTTTCATCACTCCATACCAAAGATCAACTAGACCGTTTTGGTGAAGCACTTAAAGTTGCTATGAAAAAATGCGGTATTAGCCCTAAACTTAAAGCAGTAGCAGCTTAGTTCATCAACCCTATTGCGTTAAACGACTATCGGGCTGGAGCGGTACAGCTCGCGGAGCATGAACTGGTTCCCCATCTTCAAGTGGAACTGCCAAAGGTATATCACTGTCATTTATATCCGTGCCCTGTCCTATAATCATATTAGAAAATTGATCCATTTGCGGTTGCCCATAAACAAAAGGAAAGTCATCTTCATCAGTAGTATGAATTTCTGACCCAATAGGACGAACAGCGTCATCCAAACGAGCCAAAGCGCCTCCTTCTTGATCAATGCGAATATACTCCGCAAGACCATCTGAGACATCCTCCACTCGTTCGATCACCCTTGTTGAAGCCGGGCGCGTCCAAAAAAGAAAATTTTGCTCAGGAACATATCTCACTTCTCGCACCACTCTCTGCTGTCGTTCAGCTCTGCGCAAACCTGCAGGGACCTCAAAAGCCTCTGTGGAATATGTTTTAAAAAACTCTTTCATAATACGTCCCCAAACAGGCACCGCAATCCTACTGGAATAACCACGGCTCATAATAGTCTTCGGCTCATCAAATCCTACAAAAACACCCGCGGTCACATCTTTAGAAAAACCCATAAACCAACAGTCTTTATAATCATTAGTGGTTCCGGTTTTCCCCCCAATGGATCCCTCAAGACCGTATCTGCTTTTCAAGGCAGCTCCTGTTCCAGCGTTAACTACATCCTGCAGAATGTCATTAATCTGAAAGGCCACCTGGGGTGAAAGAACCTGCTTACTCTCTTCTTTATGCTGATAAATAATATTTCCTTCAGCATTCTCAATACGTTCAATAATATAAGGCTGGATGAGTTTACCGTAGTTCGGGAAAACCGAATACGCCTGCACCATTTGATAAGGAGCAATTTCACAAGCACCTAGAAAGCTCGACTGAAAAGGCGGAATATTTTCATCGGTTAATTGGTTTATAAGAAAGGGAAACGTCTCTTTACCAGCAGCCAAGCCAGCTCGCATCGTGCAAAAATTATTACTACGCCGCAAAGCCTGTCGCACACTGATATAATCTGGAACCCCCAAATTCATCTCAAAGGGCATAGGCCAATCCATTTCCACCGTGAGATCAAATTCACTCTGATCAATCTCTGTAAAAGCTGACATGTTTAACATGTTAAAGGCATGTGTGTAGACAAAGGGTTTGATAGTTGATCCCACTTGCCGCTTGGCAAAAATAGCTCTATTGAAATTTGACTCTTCTGCACTTCTACCTCCGACGATAGATAATACGCCCCCATCAGCATTATGAATGCAAACAAAAGCGCCTTGAAGGTAGCGGGTCATTGCAACTTCACCTTCTTCAGGCATTGTGAAATCTTCGCGCTTGGTATGTCTATACCCTTTCCAGCCTTCAATAGCTGTCAGCCCTTCATCAAGCCCTTCTTCAGCAAGCTTTTGTAACTCTATATCGATCGTAGTATAAATTTTCAGACCACCTTGAAATAGATGCTTTTCTGTCAAAGAAGCAGGCAGTTCCTCGCGCATGGCAGAAATAACATACGAACCTGGCAGCGTCTCAATTGCTTTCACTCCCAGCGGCAAGTTATTTGCCACATCGAATTCTTCCTGCGTAATGTAGCCTAAATTAAGCATGCGGCTCAACGAACGACGACGGGCTTTCTTGGCTTCTTCCGGCCTCCTCCAGGGCGAACTACTATTTGGAGAGGAAATAATGCCTGCCAACATAGCACACTCATGTAACTCAAGGTCTTTTGCCTCTTTTCCAAAATAACTGTCTGCGGCCGCACCAATTCCATAAATGTTCCTCCCAAAGAAAATACGATTTAAATACAAATTGATGATTTCATCTTTAGAATATTTTTGTTCAATTCTAAAAGCCATGACCATCTCTTTGATCTTTCGATCATAAGTGCGCTCAAACATATTCACGGTATTACGGGCTAACTGTTGCGTAATGGTGCTCGCCCCAGACCTAATACGAGACTCTGTAAGGTTTCCAATAGCTGCCCGTAGGATAGCGATGGGGTCGATACCAAGATGATCGTAAAAACGTTGATCCTCCGTGGCAATAACCGCCAGTTTCATGTTTTCAGGAATATCCTCATCCTCAACCCGTAAGCGGTATTCATCAAAAAGACGTTGGATTAGTTTGTCATTACGATCATATACCAGGGTGGTGTAGGCCATGTCCTGAACCTGCTCAAGACGAAACGATTCTGTTTGCTCCCAATAATGTTTAACAACCACTGTCAGAGAAACAATCGGTATGAGCGCAAAGAAAACACACAAACAAACAATGATGATGATGACTGCAGGACGCCTCTTCCACAATAGAAAGATACCAGAACATGTTATTAATATCATTTGCCATAGACGAAGACATAATGAATAGAATAAAGAACATGCTAACTTCGCTATAACAACTTTCTTTTTGATCAACAAGAGCAACACGTTCCATAGCAAAGCTCTGCCTTTCACAGTGCCACGGCATAGAGAAACCCATACTTTTTGAAGAGTTGGGCCTCCTTTCTCAATAATGAGGCTGAATAATTCTTTAAAAAATTGCGTACTAATTAAAAGGAGCTTGATGATTTTACGCCACCCTAGGAGCAGCACTTTAATTACAATAGCCAGAAAAAGCACAAAGCGCCCTTTCATGCTTCTATCACCATCTAATTCCAGTTGTTCTACTTTTTGGGAGGCCTCTGAATTTGAGGGTGTTGCAAAATTAAGTCCGACCTGCTCTTTTTCTTCAGATTTTTTAGATTGAGAAACAGTTTGGTGTCTGGATGACGATTTTCTTTGAGAAATATTTCTCAAAACAGCATCCGACTTGCCGGGCGTCTTCTTCGCTGATGGCGATATCTTCTTCGCTGCACTTTTTTTTCGCGCTGTTTTCTTCGCTCTTCTACGTTTTGCCATTCAAATCCCTTACCAGATTTAGAGGTATTACACTTATTGAGTATACCTGATCGCTATTTTAGCAGTTTTCATAATTTACTATGGCTGCTGCATTTAAGCATTTTTTATCCAAGCGAAAAAGTGTCTTTATTGTTAAAAAACAGGTTTTCCGCCTTATTTGATGTGTTAGGCTAAGTGTATGATTCATATAACTTGCAGAAAAACGGTTAACCATGATCTATCCAAAATCACTCTATTACTAGCTCTAGCTGCAGTAATTTCGCTGACCAGCTGTAATAGTACCAGTAATTCCTACAGCTCGGACATCAATGATCCTGCAGTGACTGGCTACGAAGTCTACGATACAAACGCCCCTGCTTCTACAGTCTCTACACCAGCAGCAACAGGGAAAACTTATGAGTATACGATTCAGCCAGGGGATTCTTTATGGAAGCTTGCTCGTGATCATAACACAACCATCGCCTACATCATGCAACTGAATAACCTGCAGGACGACATGATACGTGTTGAGGATAAGCTTATGCTACCAGAAATTAGCGTAACGACACCGCCTGCAGCTTACCCCGTTACGCCATAATCCTGAAAAACCGTCAAGGATTTCAAATGCTCAAACTCAATGAACCTTTTCAGGTAGACAGTTCAAGTCCTTTTTTCTCACCTGGACAAATTCTTCTTCATAAAAGATACAACTATCGAGCTGTCGTCGTTGAGTATGATCTAACCTTTGAAGCATCTGACTCTTGGTATTATTCCAACAATACCCAACCAAGAAAAAATCAACCGTGGTATCATCTCCTCGTTCATGATAGAGACCATGCTACTTATGCAGCAGAAGAAAACCTTGAACTTGAAGAAAATGAACAGCCAATCAACCACCCACTTCTTAACCATTTCTTCACCGACTTCGAAAACGGTCGCTATATTCGTAATGATCTGGGCTGGAAAGAATTCTGGAATGGTCTCTGTTAACCTTTCATTCGGGTCAACCACTCAGCATAAACTTTGGGGTGAATTTCAGACGGTTTAATTTCACTACGCCCACCCCAGAACACATTCGTGTAATATACCGGCATAGCAATAGATTCTAAATGCTTATCGATAGCTGCTTTGTGCTCAAGCACTCTCTTTTTTTCTGTGCCATGGCACACAGCCATGACATTGACATTCTTAAATTCCTCTCCACCCTCACGCCAGTAGCAGTGTGTTAAAATATGGTGACGCCCAATTTCGCTGCCAGCTTCCATAACACGTTCTTGAGGCACAGACCAATGGAAAAGGCCATTGAAGCGAGTTACACGCTGGCCGGTATTTGAAGGTTTAACATGCTCGAGAAACGTAGAGAATCGACCAATCACACGACGTTCATTCAGAGAGCGAGCCACTTCGCAAAAACGTGCAAAGGGTACATCGACTTCTTTCGCCCGTTGCTGCCATAAGTTTGTCGTAACCTCATGAGGCTTCAGCTCGCGCTTAAGCCCAAGCAGGACCTTCCACTCCTCTTCATTCAACTCAACAACCGATGTGGGCATCATAACGGCCTTGTCTTCTGTCTTAGCGCCCAGCTCCATCCCCTTACGGCGAACGTGACCGACTCCAAGCGCAAAGACGCCCTTAGCTGGCATAAGCTTATAGTGCGTAGCACCCGTCTTTTCCATGAGCAAAGCGCAATGATCATCCATGGTGTATCCTTGGGGGACTTTGAGTGTCGTCCATAACTTATAGTCTGAACCAGCGGAAGCTATATCCGTTGAGCGAATCACAATATGACCTGAGAAAGGATCTTGCTCATACATAAAGTTAAACGCCTTATCCAGTTTATCTACGGGGCACTTCCATGCGACAAGAGCACCAGGAGCAAGATTGACAGACATTAGAGTTTGCCGAATGCGTCGGATCGTGCCCGCCTCCAACATTGCCCGAAGACGTTCCACAACCGTATCAACAGGTAAGCCGGATTTTTCAGCGATACACTCAATGGGGTTTTCCACAAAGCCCTGAATTTGATCTTCCGAGACCTCTAGAATTTGCGCATTGATTTCCTCATTATGTTCAACAGGAATTGTCATCATAGTTTTATAGATAGTCAGACCTTACGCCTGGCTCTGGAACGTAGCAAGGCTATTGCAATGAAAATGAATGCATAAGAAGGTCATCGTACTATCATTGTATGCAGCTTGACCAATGATGTGTTTATTGCTTCATCTCATCTTGTTTCTCTGCCTTGCGCAAAGACTTTTCTATAACAAAGCGAAGCTCACGTGGCTTGATGGGCTTACTGAGAAAGTCTGTCATACCAGCATTAAGACACGCTTCCCGGCTATCGGTGATAGCACTTGCCGTCAAAGCGACTATAGGCGGACGTTTAGATTCATCAGGAATCCGTTTGAAAATAGCTTTAGTGGCTTGAATACCATCCATAATCGGCATATGTAAATCCATAAGCACAACGTCGAAATTTTCTCGACAGACAAGATCTACAGCTTCTTGCCCATTATTTACGATGGTATAAGGACAACCAATTTTTCCCAGCATGAGCTTAGCCACTTTCTGATTAACAGCATTATCCTCAGCAACCAAGACTTTAGTCGGCTTGCCTACCTTCATAATAGACGTGCTAGCATCTTTCTTACTTGTGCTGCGTTTTATGAATTCACCACGAAATAATCGGAGCAAAACATTGTACAGTACTTCCATGCGAATGGGTTTACAGAGCCGGACATTGTAGGGGTCCATTTCAGTAGGAAGAGAAACCGCTTGTCTAGGCGGAGCAATCAAAACGGCCGGGACGGCTTCCTTACTACGGTACTTACGCAGCATATCTCCGATAGAACTAAGATCCGATCCGGTAAGAGAAAAGTCCACCAGGACTAAGTCAAGAGGCGCATCACTCATCATCCACTTCACCGCATCAATGGCTGCGTAAACGATAATGGGTGTCATCCCCCAGTTATTAAGCTGATGGTACAAAATCTGTCCCAGAGATTGATTTTCACAAAGAAGCAGTACTTGTTTATTGCCCAGTTCAGAGGCTCCTGAGTTTAAATAAGACTGAGGGCTCGCGGGTTCAATATCACATTTAATGGTAAAGGAAAAAGTAGAGCCCTCTTCGACCTCACTCTCAACCCACATATCCCCACCCATAAATTCTGTGAGTTTCTTACAGATGGCCAATCCCAACCCACTCCCACCATACAAACGTGCTGTAGAGACATCTGCCTGTTGAAAAGGTTGGAATAATTTTTCTGTTTTTTCACTACTAATACCTATACCGGTATCTTTAACTTGTAAAAGAAGGACACAATGATCTTCCTTTAGTTGACGAACATAAATATATACGCCGATTTCTCCCTTCTCAGTGAATTTGATAGCATTACCTATAAGATTGATGAGTATCTGTTTCAATCGGGTCTGATCTCCGCGAATGCAAACTGGAGTCTTAGGATCAACGTAGCAAAAGAGCTCAAGATTTTTTTCAAAAGCGCGAACTGCCAGCAAATCTTCTACATCTCCCACTGTCCTTCTGATATCAAAAGTATGGGATTCCAACTCAAGACGACCGACCTCTATTTTGGAAAAATCTAGAATATCACTGATAATGGTCATCAATGACTCTCCGCTATTGCGGATGGTATTCACAATATCCCGCTGCTCAGGCGTAAGAGAGGTATCCAAAAGAATACTGGTCATACCTATTACACCGTTCATTGGCGTACGGATCTCATGGCTCATAGTAGCCAGAAAGTCGCTCTTGGCCCGGTTGGTACGAATCAATTCATTAACTTGGTTTTGGAGATTTTCTACTTGTTTTTCAAGTTGCTCATGGCTGGCAGAGTTTTCTGATTCTGCTTTAACGGAGAGATCCGAATTAAGTACAGTGGTAGGAATAACTCTCGTTTTATTACAATCATCCGCATTCATAGCTGTGCTTGAAATCTCATTCCGGCGTTAGATATAAAGAAAATCGGCACAGAATGGCCAAGAATTAGCTTATAAATTTCTCTGCACATCAACCTCAGAATCAATGGATACACCATTTTCAATGTGATTGATGAGCAATTTTGTACAATAAGGAGCCCACAGTGCTCCCTTACTGCCCATACCATTCAGCAAAAAAAAGTTTTTGCATAGTGGATCGGGATGCTGTCCCACTACCGGCCGTGTATCTTTGATAATAGGACGAATGCCAGCACGATGATCAATCACTTCATAATCGAGATCAATCAGCCGATCGATCTGTTCCAACAAACTATTTTTTCCAGATATTGTAGGCTGGGTATTCAAATCATGCCACTCATAGGTAGCGCCTACACGGACCAGTTTTTCTGAGGCAGATTCAGTTTCCAAGATGGGTAGCATAAAAATACCACAATTAAGCACTGTATGATGCCATTCATGGGGCCAATCCTTGACGCGTAGTGTCAAGGTTTCACCTTTGGCCGGCTTCCAGGGAAGCCAGTCAAACCAGGGCCATTGCCGACCATACCCCGTACAAAAAATAACTTTTTTAAAAATAAAATTCTTATAAAGCACCCCATCATCCATTATTTTCAACTCATCGGGTGCCACAGATGCTTTTATGTAAGCGCCTTGAGCTAATAAAAGGGAGCGGGTTTTCTCTAGTAATAGAGGGATATTTATCCATGCAGCCTGATCAATGAGTATGCCACCAAAATCAGGTTTAACAGCAGCATAGCCATTATCCCCTTGCCACTCATTTGCAACATAGTCTCTCATGTCCTCACGTTGGCATCGCCAACGCCAACGCTCGGCCTCTTTTTTATCACGAAAAACCCGCATAACTTGAAGCGAATGCCACAGTGAGAGATTCCATCTATGCTCTAAATCAAGATAGGTGGATTTCGCGACAGGAAGTAGTTCTTGGACACGCCAACTTTTCACAAAACGCAATCCCGTGACTGGATTGATGAGCCATCCAGCGGCATAACTGGCTGCGTTTTCTCCCGCATCAACCACGGTAAAACTTCTACCACGCTTACTCAACTCGTGAGCCACCATACACCCGGTAATACCGAAGCCTATAATCAGATAATCCTGATGCTCATACGATTGTTTCATTTCAGGACGGTGAATTCTTTTTATGCATCTTTGTACCAATGATTCTCCACATTCTTACTTTCCAAATCATTTTCTCTAGAACATATTATTTAGACTCACAACACAATCCGTACTTAAAAGAAAACATGACAGACAGAATGCTATACATCGCCACTCCTTGCGGCACAAGTTACGAACTTCATTCCAAGACAGATATTTATAATAGCTGGAAACGCGGAGAAATCGATGGAGAGCGACTTATCTGGGATGAAAAGCAACAAGGTTGGCTCAAAACGGCGGATTTTTTTGCCAGATTAAAACACACAGCTTCCGTACACCTGAAAAACTTTACTCGCTCACTAGGCGTAAGACCAAAACAAACTCAAGCTCCTCAGCCACAAAAGCAGACCATGCAACATTATCAACAGCACCGACCTGTTGCTGTTCCAACTGATAAAAGTGCAAATCTTATCCCCTCTAAAAAAAGTTTTTTCAGTTCATACAATATACTCATTATGCTTTCTCCTCTGGCTCTTTTGATTGCGGCCGTCTTGGTTCTGAATTACGTGCTCATGCCGGCAGCCAGCGAAAAAATCCAAACGAATGGAGAAACAAAAGTGACTTTATCCGTTCCCAATATGATAAATCTGAACGCACTACAGGTCACACTCAGTAGTGGTATCCCCACGGAAAGTGAATTTGCCCCCATTATCCGATCTGCAGCTATCGCTCAACCTGAAAAGCCTGTCATTGGTGGCGAATTTAATGCTGTGCGCGTGACCTACAAGGATCAAACTTTCCTATTTCCAGGAGAAGAATGGAAACGTATTGCTCAGGAAAATGATCCTAAACAACTTCCCTTAACTATAGGTGCCTCCGCCTATTATGTATCCGGACGCAGAGTAGCAAATGACCTGAAACAAAAAGATCGGAACCAGACTTACCAAAATTCCTATATGCGAATTTATGAATACTATTTCAAATAGCAGTAGCCTGTTGCTTGGCAGCTTCAAGATAAACACCCTGTTTCTGAAAGCCACCTAAGCCTTGTTTTTCATTCATCGTTTTTTCAATGTAATAATAGACGTCATCTTTACCATCTATAACTCGTTGCAAATCATCCGGCAGTTCACGTCGACAAGCATCCAGCTTCATAGGCACCCAGCTCCACCAAACGCCAGGATTTAAGTTTGCCAAATGCTTATCCCGATAAAATTGGAATGGAAGGCTTTTCATAAATTTAACCAGATCCGATCGGAAGCACTTACCCGATTTATTCATGATAGATTGCAGAATCTCACGATCTTTCGCACGCGTTCCCTCAGGTTCTTTCATTTCATCAATAAACGCCCTGATATGTTCCGGGAAAACACTTGTATCACGCACTTTCTGCCCTGCCCAATGAAAGAGCTTCAGCTTTTCTTTAGCCTTATAAACTTCCCCCTCAATAACCCAGAATCTTCCCGTAACTTGCAGAGAGGCATTATTGTAATACTCATGCAGCTCTTTTTCAGGAAGAATTTCATAATCAATCAATTTATCTCGCACCATTTTACGTAAAGCCATTTGATCCATGATGGTATTGAGCAATGGAGTTAAATAGCTGTATAACTCCTTAGTCCAAGCTTCCCAAAAGCCTTCATGCGTCGCAACTACGACCCCAGAATTAATGCGTGGCGCCCCTTCGGGTCCAAGATCACATGTTGGAACATCGTGAGTAAAGAGTACAGGAGCATTGGTTTCTATAAGCCTGGTTAACTCGTTGAAGATCACAATATCCGCATCTAAATGAATAACTCGCCTAAAATGTCGGGATAGAAGCCACCCGGCAATAGTTCGAAAAGCAATGATCTCGCACAATCTTACCGGACAAACCTGACCCGTCAGTAGACGGAACTCCGGTAGATCAAAATGTAAGAGAGGAATGTCTGGGTGATTTGCTTTAAATGTACGGCGCAATAAATCCACCTGCGACTGAACCTTGTCACCAATGCCCACTGTGAACGCGCATGTATCCGACTTTTCCAAAAAACAATCCTACCTTTGTCTTGAATTCGTCCCGCAAGAGGGTTTCTTTAGTAAACCATGAATCTGACCGAAGCGACCGAACACTGCCGAGAACACCCTGAACTACCACCCACAGAAATCTCTAGCATCCTTAATGCTTTACTTGATGAGAAAATACCTGGTGAACTGAAAGAAGATTTCCTAACGGCCCTGGCACAGCGAGGCGAAACTGCAGCAGAGCTAGCCGCCTTCGCAGAGGCTATCTTACCCCATGCTATCGACCCCGGCTTCTATGGCGAATGGAAAGGGCAACCCCTACTGGACTGTTGCGGCACGGGCGGTGGTGGCTTGAACATGGCTAATGTTTCTACGGGCTCCATGTTCATTATGGCCGCAGCAGGAGCCGTCGTAGCCAAGCATGGCAACCGTGGTATCACCAAAAAATCCGGTAGTTCCAATCTTCTAGAGGCACTCGGTCTTAATGTGCAGTCGACTCCGGACGACCTCAAACGCTCCCTGGAGCAAACAGGTATGGCTTTCATCTTCGCCCCCGCATTTCACCCTGCTTTTAAAGTCATTGCGCCAGTTCGTCAGAAATTAGCCCAAAAGGGGCAAAGGACGATTTTTAATCTACTGGGACCATTGCTGAACCCTGTCAAACCTCAAGCTCAAATCATGGGTGTCTTCAAGAAAGAGCATCTTTCATTATTTAATCAGGCACTAGCCCTTCAAGGACGCCAGCGTTATCTGGTCATTCATGGTTCTCACAGTGACCATACTGCACTGGGAGAGTTTTCCCCTGCCGGTCTCACTTTGTTATGCGGAGCATTATCCGATCAAAAGATTAACACAGAGGCAACCAGAGAGCTCTCGCAGGATGCATTAAGCACGATTATCGTCGCATCTCCGGAGGAAAGTGCGGCACGAATCACCGCTGTTCTGGAAAATACAGATCACGGATTACTTCGAGAAATGCTACTCATCAACGCTGCGGCAGGCTTGTGGACACAAGGAACAGCCATCAGCTTGGATGAAGGCTATCACAAAGCTAAAGAAGCTCTGAGTTCTGGCAAAGCACTGGAAACCCTGCGACTGTGGCAAAACATCTAAAAGATAAGATTTTGAACTATGAGATATACTTATTTCACTTACAAGGATTCATCTTCCTGAAGATGAAGAAAACCCCTGTCATCTCTGTGCAGCGTAGGCGTATAAAATGTCCGTGCTAAAAAACTTAAGAAACTGATCAACAAGACTATTCCTAAAATTACTGTTATTATCATACAATATCTATAATCGCCTGGCCATGCGGCCAATTAAAAATTTAGCAACAAAACAAATGCCTACGGAATATAATTCCTGGCAGATGATCAATCCCCAAGGTCTACAGATTCGCTAAATGAGAATGAGAACATGCTATTTTTTACGTTACAAACTTAAAATAGTACTGTATATACTTTGCAATTAACCGATTAGGCAAATAACATGAGTGCGCTACCAGATCGTTTTGATTTACTCGTACGTCGAGCTAAGGAAAAAAATATCACCCCAGAGAGACAAATCGATCTCATCATTGGCGGGATTTTTGCGCTAGCAGATGTACATTTTATCAATCGCGGCACCCAGGAAAAGCCAACGCCTCACTTTGTCGAGCTGGAGGATGTTGTTCATATGCTCGTTTTCACACATACAGATAAAGCCGATACCTTCAGCATAGAACGTGGCGACCGCAAAAAGGGCGAACCCCTGAGTATTATCACCATGAAACCCAAGGACGCTGTCGACTATGCCATAAAACTCGTAGAATTCGGCTGCGAGCATTGGCTGGTCAATCCTGGACCCTTCGCCTTCTCCGTGCCCTTGGAAACTGTCAAAACTTTTCGTGAACAGTGGCTGGCTAATGGATCAGGCCAGGGCCAAGGCTTCTGGATCCCTAACATGACCGATGAGGAAGAAGATTTCTGGCAGGAACATGGACTTTAAAATTTTTATCTAAATAGAAAATAGAAAACCCCGAGGATGCCCTCGGGGTTTTTAATTTCCAAATCAAGTGGGAAAGGGAAATCATTTACGCTGACAGTGCCGCCTGATTTTCCAGAATACGCTCTGGAATCCATACTGAGCTGAATACAGTCTCGTCAAATTCAACCCTAAGACCTCCTTCATCCAACTGACTGCGCAAGCGCTCGTACTCCATGAGTGCATCCTCCTGCTCCTGGGAAGCATAAACTTCCTTCCATTGGCCAGAGCGCGTTCCATTGTGTTTGTAAACCCGCCACTCAAACTTGGCAGGCTCATTTATTTCATTAGTTCCGGATTGTGATGCCGGTTTTCCGAATAATTTTCCGAAGAATAATTCTTTCATGTTTTAACAAAGCATCCGAGCCGGTTCACGGCTTCAGGGCTAAGGGAGAGCATAGCACAAGTTTTGTACTTGTAATCAAGTTAAAGTTATAAAAATTAATTTAATTATAAGACAAATTAATATACATATTTATTTTTCAAATAGCCCTGGAAGAAACATTTTTCGTAAACTCTAGGAAAGCAGAGGCCTGTTTTTCGATTCGTTCCAACACAGCTTCGTCCGTCAAACCTTCATCATCTGACTTTTTATAGATATTATTAATAAACACCCGCTTGGGGAAAATATGGGCGTTACGATAGCCAAAGACTTGTTGTAATTGCTCAACAGGACGAAGACCTCCCCACTCTCCGGCCGCCAAACCGATAAAACATACCGGACGCGCCTCAAAGCTCTCAGGAAATTTAAGCATATCAATGAAATATTTGAGAGCCCCAGGGAAGCTACCATTGTACTCAGGGGTTAAAACCACCAATCCATCCGCCTCCAGAACAGGACTAGCAAACGCTTCTTCAAAGGCAGGCGGCTTTTCTGCATAAGCAGAAGGACTAAAAATTTCTAAGGGCAAATTGGCCAGATCCAGCAGTTTTGTTTCTGCTCCCAGCTCATTGTATATACTTTGAACCTGTCGCGCGCACTTGCCAGTAACGCTACCTTCTCTATTTGACCCTGAAAGAATGATAATCATGATTTTAATGCTTAATGTTGAAACACATCAGAAAATAGAGAATTTCTTGATGAAGTCTACCTGAACCTATCTCATTTTTCTAAAGATGATAACTTGAAAATTTCTCATTATGAGCCATTTATTTTCCATGCCGTGTTCATCCGAGTTGGTTTTGCCAAAGGCGCAAAAAAACTGGTATGCTACTGCATAAGCCTAAAGCAAGCTCATGACCTCAACGCTCCTCCCCGATAGAAAAAAACTTCTCCTTGACCACCTCCCTGAGGAGTGGAATTTACCTAAGGGACCTGCATTTCACCGTAAACAGATTACCCAATGGCTCTTTGAGAAACGCGTACAAAGCTTTGATCAGATGTCCAATCTTTCCAAGTCGCTACGCCAGCACCTTAACCAACACTATGAAATGAACGCACTTGAGCTCGAACATATGCAGGGCTCAAATGACACCACAAGAAAATTTTTATGGAGATTACGTCAAACAGATTACATTGAAAGTGTACTCATCCCGGCCTCGCCAGCCCTTTATGGCGAACGTTCCGACCGCTTCACATTATGCATCTCCAGCCAGGTGGGCTGTGCCTATGGTTGTAAATTTTGTGCGAGTGGACTTGATGGATGGAAACGTCATCTTAGCCCCGGTGAAATCGTCGCACAGATCATGGAAACAGAGCGTCTCAGCGGAGAACGCATCAACAATCTCGTTTTTATGGGCATGGGTGAACCGATGGCCAACTTTGATAACCTGATGAAAGCCATTGACATGATCAACTCATCCTGGGGTATCAACATTGGCGCACGTCACATCACAGTCTCAACCAGCGGGCTTGTTGATCGCATACGCGACCTGGCGGATCAACCTCGGCAAATACGCCTGGCTATTTCTCTTCATGGAGCAACCAATGATGTCAGAGATAAAATCATGCCCATTAATCGAAAGCATCCGGTGGAAGATCTGCTTGAAGCTTGTGTTTATTTTCGGAAAAAGAAAAAGCAGATGATAACATTTGAATACATTTTAATCGATGGCATCAATGATGGCTTAGACCAGGCAAAACTGCTAGCCGACTACGCCAGCCATTTACATGCTAAAGTGAATCTTATCCCCTACAACAAAGTCGAAGGTCTCGACTGGAAGCGCCCGCCAGAAAAAAATATCTATGCATTCGCTCATATCCTGAAGCAAGCGGATATTTCAGTCACACTACGTCTGGAAAAAGGGCACGATATTGACGCTGCTTGTGGCCAGCTCCGCCTGAAACAAAAAAACCAAGACCAAAAACTCCCCACAAATTAGTTAATCATCATCTACCGCATAGAAATAGATCTCTAAAATGCTTCTATCTCACTATTTCAAACACGTCATATTATTTGAAAATATTTTATTACCTTGAGGTGCGTGGACACATTTTAATTACTATAAATCTTGATTCTGCCAACAGGAGAGTTCTCTCCAGTTATGAGGCATGCGCCTACCCCCATTTATAAACCACGGGCTACGAAATTTAAGGTGATATCTGCGGCCTCATGTTAGGGTGTGTTTCATGCAGTTGCGTAGTGAAGCCCGTAGGGCGTAACGGAGCAAC
>JBCCWR010000010.1:0-32164 GCA_039193385.1 Verrucomicrobiota bacterium
AAAACCTTCAGGATTCGTCCTTGACGCGCTGCTCTCTCTGCCTCTTCTGTAATATGTTTATATAGTATATCTATACGATTGCGATGAGCCTGAGCAACATCAGCTCCTATGAGAATAGAATTAACTAATCCCGTATATGTATCGCGTCCTTCCCATTTAGGTTTAAAGAGCATATTCACCATCTCGAAATCGCCGGCATAACCACGAGGCTTAGTATAAGTATGATTACAAATTGGAGCACGTAAAATTAGAGGGTGCATTTCTCGCCTGGCAAAGGATTTATGTATAGGCAAAGCATCAGGTTCAATGGTTTTTCCCACTATTTCATAAGAGCCCATAAGTTCATGAATTTTTTCATGCAACCCTTTTTCGATATTTTCACAAAAAGAAAATCTATCGTCTCTTTCCATCTTGCCAATTTGAGATTCATATTGATTTAAGAATCGGTTTAAGTCTGAAAATAAAGATTTTAAAAGATTAATAGAATTTCGATAATGCTGATTGATGTGATTCGACAATTCCCATTCGCTGATAAATTCTGAGATCTCTTTTTTGACAGATAATTCATTAATATCAGTGTCTATTAAATGCCAACATTCAGGATCAATGACAGTCGCAGATATGACATCACTATTTGTTGAAGGTAGAATGTTATTAATAACAGCCTTTCCTTCATAAAGAATTCTTTCTCCCTGAGCTATGACAAAATTTGTGAGCAGCTCGCTAAGTTGAACTAATGAAAATGGATTATATACTTCAAAAGTGATGTTATTTCGATTGATACTTATATGCGTTAAAGTCCCATTTACAGGTCGTCCTTGATTGTTTTTTGCCGAGATTGTTCCATCAATACGTCTTCTCAATGCATTTTGATCTAATACTAAACCCATAACACTAGTTCATTTTGTTGTATTATATTTAAGGAATAAATTATTTGTTTGATACAGCAAAGAGTTTATTTTGATTGTTTTCAATACTTTAGGTAATTTACCGCGACATGAATTTACAGAACCATTTTTTTTTTAAAAGCTTAAGTTATTTCTTAAATCGACAAATAATTGGTGTGCTAGAAATTTGAAAAATATGAATAAACCAATCAGGTAAAATTTAAACTCGATATTAAGATAAAATGGAAATGCATTATTGTAATCTTACAATATAATATGTATTTGCTAAGACTGTATGAGTTCAAAATCAAAATTTTTTCCTTCATTGGTTGTCAGCTTGGTTATTCTTTTATTTCTAATATTAGTTGTCCTGTTGTCAGGCTGGTTTTACGCCAATCATTATCTGCGTAGTGACTCTTTTCTGAGTATGGTTTCCGGGAAGACTTCTCATTTCATTAAAACAGAAGGAAAGTTTCTGCCCTTTGGTTTTCAAGGTACATCTATTTCCAGCAATGGTTATGTGGGCGAGGGGATTGAAGGGAGTGCTTTTGAAAAAGTTCAGGCAGACCAAATCACCGCTGTTTTTGATCTTTCTGCTATGCTGCAAAGAATTTGTCGTATCAAAACGTTACGCGTTCAACGTCTCAATCTACGTCTCATGGGAGAACCTTCATCAGAGACCAGTATAAACTCCGAGGATGAGGCGCCATTACAGAAAACGACCATAGCTTCGCCTGCTCTCAATCCCATCCTGGCTCCCTTGATGGCCTTTTTACCCAATAAGTTTGAAGTTAAAGAAATCATTCTCGAAGAAGTTAATTTAAGCTGGCCTGTTAAAGATCCTGAAGTAACAGGCCCGAAGTATGGCACTTTAACTCGCTCCGAGGTTAAGTTATACCCGCAACAGGGCGGCAGTTGGAAAGCTCAGGGGCATAGTGGTACGGTAGCGTATCCTGGATACCCTTCTTTACTGTTGGATTATTATCAGATTCTTATTGATCTGCCACGTATCGAAATAGCTGATGCCAGGGCTCATGTGGTGAATCCCGGTGCTAAGACTCCCACGGAAAATGGAGACTTGCAGATTCAAGGCCATGTCATCACAACAAAACCTCTTTCTGCAAAATTGGACTACGAGATGAAAAATATAGATGCCTTTCACATACTTCCTGAAAAATGGCAGCCTCATCTCAGCGGAAAAATTCATAGTAAGGGCAAATTAGAATTTAAAGGAGATAGCACTCGTGTCTCCGGACATGTGGAAATGAAAGAAGCGCTGCTTCGAGGCTTCCCCATGCAGAATATGATTAGCCAGGTAACGCGCATCAATGACTTCGTACAATTAAAATTTAACCAAGTTGAGTCTGACTTTGTTTATGAAAATAATGATTTTGAGTTGATGAATGCTGTTCTGGAATCTCAAGGTCTGCTTCGTCTTGAAGGACAAGGCAAGCTTGAGCAAGAAGCCGTAAGCGGCCTGATTGATGTAGGGGTTAAACCGTCCGTGTTGACCTGGATTCCAGGCGCTAAGTCTCAGGTCTTTACGCTCAATCGGGATGGTTATGCCTGGGCCTCGCCTGCCATGCAACTTTCAGGTACGAAAGATAAAATTGAAGAAGATTTATCACCACGCTTAAAGGAAGCTTTCGTAGGTCTCCTGCAAAATAAAGCTGAAGAGGGGATTCAAAAAGGAGCCGAAGCCATCGAGAAAAGCGGAGATGTTATTCAGGATGTTGGATCAAGTATTCTGGATGCTTTAGGATTTTAGGTGCTTTAGTAAAAGTCAGCAAAAACTAGCTTTTCTTTGCCTCATCATCGGCGGCTTTTTCGATACTGTCTTTAACTTCGTCTGCTTCCTGGGAAACTTCTTTTCCTGCTGTATTCAGTTCCCGATCAAACTCCTGTTTGGCTTTACGGAATTCCCCAAGACTTTTACCAAGTCCGCGTGCCAGTTCTGGAAGGCGTTTTGCTCCGAATAGCAGGAGCACAGCCAGAAAAATAATGACCCATTCCCAACCACCAGGCATTCCAAAAGCTAACATATTAAATTGCATACCTATTAAAATAACTCTGTCTTAAGAGAATGGCAACTTGATATTATGGCGTAAAAGAGGCACTTCCTTTAAAACTCCTCTCAAGCGATGGTTCCCTCAGAAATCTATCAAGTTACTTGTCCGTTGTTACGTTTCAAATGTGTCTTTTTAATAACATTTTTGTTTTTTCTAAAGTTGTGGAGTTCTAAGGCGAAATTAGGAGGGCATGAATGGGACGTTAAGGGATTACAAAATTAGAATGCTTAAAGATTACCTGGCAGATATCGATACTGGCGCTAAGACAAAGTCGTTGCATCTGGAGACAGGAGATGTTCTGAATTGTCAGATTTTTGACCGCAATAGAGCTTTTACAAATGTTAAAATGAATGAAGGGTGGATTTATCGCCTTCTAAATGAATATTACGAAATTGTTGAGACAGAAACATTGGAAGGTGCGCTTGAGGGGACGACGTATCTTTCCGAGTACGGTGTGTATGTAGAAAAAGGCCGATAGGCTCCAGGGCCTGTTCATAAGCACTCTCAGGGGAAATTTTTATTTCATGGATGGACTGTTAGTTGGCAGTCCATTCCCAGATTTGTTGTAAATCTGGGTGTTCCAGTAATTGTGGCGTGGGATGATCATGTAGCATGATGGCTTTCATTAAATGCCGGTTTGCTTCCTTGTAATTCAGGGAGCGTGCAAAGTAACGAGCGCGCAGAAATTGCCATTCTGCATCTCTTCGGCACTCAGAAGAAGTTGCAGATAATAACATATCAGCATGGGACAGTTCGCTTTTCTGAAGATGAATTTCGATTTGAATCTTAATGACGCTCAAGTTTTCTCGGTCGTAAGCATTAAGGCTACTAATTTCCTCCTTTGCTTCTTCAATCATACCGAGTCCGATATAACCACGGGCAGTTTCAAGAGTTCTCATGTAGTTTTGCATTCTATTTTGCCTTCTCTATGTTGTTTTCGGGTTGTGTTGAAGTTTAGGTATTGAGTGGCAGATCAAACGCACGTGGACGGATAAATCGTCCCCAAAATCAGTAAAACTAATGGCACTGCAGTTAGATAAGGGGTAAAAAAGGGTAGAAGATGCCGGATTTTCCTTCTATGAGCATACTCACAGACGATAGATTTACATTTGACTATTAAAATTGTCATTGATTTGATGCATAGCTCGATCAGGCTATGTAGGTTGAAGTGAATCAACTCTGAACCAGTAACATCTGCAATAATTTGAATTTTATGAATGGACCAGCTTCTGGAAATGAATCGAAACACGATGCTTTAGCCTTACTGCGCAAATTGGAATGGCGCGTTAAAGATGCAGCAGACTCCGTTCTGGGGGGCGATTATCGCTCGGCGTTCCGAGGTCGGGGCCGTGAATTTGATCAGGTAGTCCGTTATGAGTGGGGTGATGATGTGCGCGATATCGACTGGAATGTAACGGCCCGTCTTGGTGAACCTTACCGCAAAAAATATATTGAAGAACGTGAAATGACGCTAGTGCTGGTTTTTGAAGATAGCCCATCTCTTCAGTTTGGTTCGGGAGAAAGAACCAAGCGGGACGCGCTACTCGAACTGGGTGGACTTTTGGCATTACTCGGAGCCGCGAACCGGGATCGTGTCGGCATCGTGCATGCCACACCGGAAGGTTATTCTCTTCGTGAGCCCGTGAGGGGGCGTAGAGCTATTATGCACGCCACGGCGGGATTAATGGCAGGCACTAAACCGAAGCTTTTTCATCCTTCTCCAAAATTGGAGATTCCATGGCGTATGTTATCACACACTTTACCCAAACATTCTCTGGTTTTATGGCTGGGAGACTTTTTACCGGGAGCTAAACCTGAAGGCTGGGTCGTTCTGCAACGTCGTTTTCAAATGGTAGGTTTCCGGGTGGATGATACGTGGGAGCGCAGTCTTCCGCATGTCGGAACAATCACTGCTTTTGATCCAGTGACGAGTGATCTGGTGCATTTGGATACAGAAGATGAGGAAAACCGCATGGAGCATCAGAGGTGGCAATGGATGCGTCAACGTCGCTTTGAAGAACTTTTTCCGGATCCGCTCGCACGTTTAGATATTTTAAATGATGAATCTGTGCTGGATGCTTTGCTGCATTTTTTTCAGAGAAGAATGAAATTAAGCAAGGTGTAGTTGGCAAAAGTCCTATGGAAGAATGGATACTTAAAGACCCGCACTGGCTTTGGTTGCTTGTCATTTTACCCTTATTATGGTGGCTGCGCTCGCGCGGTGGTGCTGAGGTTTTGGTCGTTCCCAGTGCCTCACAATGGAAGCGGCACTCTTTCCTAAGTCAATCAGGGTTACCTGTTCTGCTCTTTTACACCGCAGTTGTGTTACTGATATTTGGCCTGGCGCGGCCTCAGAAAATTCATCAGAAGATTGAAGTGCAGCGTGAGGGCTATGACATCATGATGGCGATTGATCTTTCATCGAGTATGTTGGCTGAAGATTATAAGAGAAATGGAGTGAATTTTAATCGTCTGCAAATGGTCAAACCAGTCGTGAAGGCTTTTATCCGGGAGCGTCGCAGTGATCGTATAGGATTAGTCGTATTTGGTAAAAATGCTTATACTGTTGCACCACTTACCTTTGACCGAGACTGGCTTATAAAACAGACGGATCGTCTTGATGTGGAACTTGTCGAAGATGGAACAGCTATTGGAGACGCTCTGGGACTCGCACTGCAACGTCTCGAACTCAAAGGGCGTAATCAAGGAGTGGCTGAGGGAAAAGATCAGAGGTTAGGGGCCTTTGTGGTTTTACTAACGGATGGCTACCAAACCGCTGGAACACTTAAACCCCGTAAGGCCGCTGAAGTAGCCCGTAAGTATGGTATACCTATTTACACAATTGGCGCTGGGCGTGAAGGTGAAGTTCCCTTTCCTTTAATACAAGATGGATTACGAGTTGGTACCATTACACGTGTTTCCCGTCTTGATGAAAAAACACTGAGAGACGTGGCCGAGATGACAGATGGTGAATTTTACAGAGCCGAAGGTGCCAATGCGATTGAGCGTGCTTTTGCCTCTATAGACAAGAAGCAGAAAATTAAATTTGAAGCGGATGTCCGTTTAAAGGCAGATGAATACTTTGAGTGGCTGGTATGGCCCGGTGCTGTGTTGTTGTCGCTAAGCCTGCTATTGATCCGTAGTAAGGGTAGTGGAAGTATCCAGGCCGCTATGGCAGGGGGCTCCAAGTGACTATTGAATTTGCCACTCCATGGGTGCTTTGGGGTATTCCGTTCGTTGTTTTTTATTTCTTATTTTTTATTTGGAGGAAACGGCGTGTTCTTCAAAGAGAATCTGCGTGGCACAACATCCAGCAGGTTACGCTGGGTTCAGAAGTTAAGACCAAACCTAATCTATGGTCTCGTATCAGGCAGTTGCGTAAGCAATGGATACTTCTTTTTGTGGGCCTTGTTTTGCTCTTCATGGCCTTATCACGTCCGCAATGGGGCTCCAAGGAGGAGATCGCCTATAAGTCTGTTCGTGATGTGATGTTGGCGCTTGATTTATCAAGGAGTATGCTGGCCAAAGATATTTCTCCATCTCGACTGGCTCGGGCCAAGTTAATGATTCAGGAGCTTTTGGGTGTATTACGTGGTGAGAGAGTGGGCCTTGTTTTATTTGCTGGCACAGCCTATGTGCAAAGCCCTTTAAGTAGTGATTATGAGATTCTACGGGATATTGTACCGACACTTGAACCCGATTTTCTCCCTCAGGGAGGAACGGACTATGGACAGATGCTACAAGCTAGCTTGAAAGGTTTTAATCTTGAGGCGCCAGCAGACCGATTTCTTGTGGTGCTAAGTGATGGTGAGACTTTGAACGAAGACTGGGTTGATGTTTTGCCGACCCTTAAGGATAACAATGTTAAGGTCATCGGACTAGGCATGGGAACAAAGCAAGGTAGCTTGATAGAATTACCCGGTGGAGGTGTCGTCAAAAATGCTTCGGGAGGAGCGGTGTTGTCACGGCTTGAGGAAAAAGATTTGAAAAAAATGGCCGATGAAACGGGTGGCGTTTATGAACGTGCGGATCGATGGGTTGATATATATGACGTTGTTAAAAAAATGATAGAACAGGGAAAGAAAATGGAGATCGAAGAAAAGAGAAACGCACTGAAGATCGAACGGTTTCAATATTTTTTAATTCCAGCACTGTTGCTTCTTGTATTGAGCTTATTTTTAGAAGTTCCGAGGTATCCGCGTGACTCAGAGAAATTAAGAAGAAACTTAAAAGAAAAGTATGCTTGTTTGTTTTGGTTGTTGTTTTTACCGGCCTTTGGTCTGGCACAAATGCCGAACTCCCAGCTTCAGCCGAATATGCCGGGAATGAAGCTGGACCCTGCGCAGTTACAACAAATGGCACAGGAACAGGAAAAGTTTAAAGAAGATCTTAAAAAAGTTGTTAAAAGAAATTTAGTGGATAGCGATGATGTTTCTGCCAAAGGTTGGGCACAAATGGCAGAGATGACACTTGAGTTTGGGAATAAACAACCGACCGTGCAAAGAGGCGTAGTCGAAGATGCTTTAAAAGCAGTGGATGTTGGACAAGCCCTTGATCCTGGGGTTGCTGATTGGGATAGACTGCGTGAAGAATTGACCAAGCTTCTCGAAAACAAAGAACAAGAACAAGAGCAACAGGATCAGAATCAGCAGCAGGATAATAAGGAAAATCAAGCAAACGACAAAGATCAGCAAAGTAACGACTCACAACAGAACCAGAAAAACCAGGATCAACAAAACCAGGATCAAAATTCACAAGAGCAACAACAGCAAAACCAAAATTCATCGCAAAGTGATTCACAGCAGAATGAGCAGAACGCTTCCTCGCAAGATAAGAAAGATCAGCAACAAAACGATCCACAACAGCAAAATACCAGCCAGGCAAACAAAGACAAAAAACAGGATAATAAGCAATCTCAAGATCAGCCTCAGCAACAGCAAAACCAACAGAAAGAGGATTCGTCCTCCAGCGAAAAAGATGCAAAGCAGGCTAAGATTCCTTTAACAAAAGCAGAGCAGTTGATGCAGATGATTGAAAACAAAGATAAACCTGCTGTTATTTTTCAACGTATGAACACAGGTGCTCAAAAAGAGAAGTCTAAAGAGGACGATAGAAATTGGTAGAGGTAATGAGAGTAAGCATTCATCGTTCTTTAATTTTATTCTTTTTTCTGATGACATCGAGTCTGTGGTCTCAATCGGCGCGCTGGGAATTGCCTGGAGGGTCATTGCAAAAGAATCGTGGTGCTGTTATTCAGTTGATTTTTGAAAATTGCTCACCCAAGAGCATCCCTGTATTGCAGCAAATCAAAGGGTTAAAGTTTGGTGATACCCCCTCTCAGAGCCGTCAGTATAATATTGTTAATTTTAAAAAGACGGAGAAGTTAACTTTAAGTTATTCCGTTTTGGCGACCCAGGAAGGTCAATACCAGATTCCTGCGATGACTATTCCTACAAACAAAGGAGATGTAAAAATTGATGCTTTTACTATACCTGTTTTGGCAATTGGACAAAGTGCGTCATCTACAAGCAGTTCGAATGATGGACGTATCAATAGTAAAATAAGAATTATACCTGAATCGATCTATCAAGGTCAGGTTTTTACCCTCCGCTATGAAATATTATTGCCGCGCAACTTAGTGCAACATGTTTTTGGGCTCGATTGGGAAGATGAGAAAATTCTCTCGAATGATTGGCCTGAAAAGCCTCAAAGAACGCCCTTTCGTAATGGGCAAGATATTTTGCTGGGCTATGAAAGACAGTCTATGATCAGCGAAGCTGGGTTGCATGAAATACCTGGAGTCATTCAAGATGTTGAAGTAAGAACAAATGCACGTCGTGGTTTCTTTTCCCCATTCTTTGATACAGAACGGATCTCAATAGCGAGTGACCCTCTATCCGTTGATGTGAAACCATTGCCACCAGCTTCAACAGACTTCTCCGGAGCCGTGGGTAGTTTTACTTTGGAGTATGACGTTACTCCTAGAAATGTAAAAGCGGGGGAGCCGGTTACCTGTTCAATAAAACTTAAAGGAAAAGGGAACTGGCCCATGGATTTTGAAAAACCTGATCTGACTTTTCCTCAAGATGTCAGGGTGATCCAACCTGATGCTCAAATGGAGCAATCCCCGGATAATATGTTTCAAGCTGAGTGGACGCGGGATTTTATTGTTGTCCCTGAGAAGGAAGGAGAGCTCAAAGTTTCCGGCACGTCATTTGTATATTTTGACCATGTGGCAGAAAGATACATGACGTTGTCTGTTGATTCCGTAAATGTTTCTGTAGACAAAGCTGATACTTCTGTGACGCCTCTCTCATTAACAAATCAAAGTACGCCAAACACAGCATCTGAAAGGGACAGCTTGCTCACTACTGAGGCGGTCAAAACCATCAAAGATCTTGAACTAAAAGTTATTGAGCAAGACTCAGATGGACTTTTACCGCGTGGCTTAATGATGCAAGAGTCCTTGAGAATGCCACCTGTGAGTAAAAACTGGTTGTTTGTTTGGGCGGGTCTTCCCTTTGCTGCTTGGTTATTGATATGGTTTTTGTTTGCCGCCAAGCGTGTTTATACAAAGGATGAATCGACGCCGCGGCACATTGCCATGAAGCAGCTCAAACATGCGGTTAAGCAGGTAAGGTTGGCGCTTAATGAAAGCGAAATTCGTTCCGCTCTATTGCTATGGCAGACGCATGTGATGACGCTATGGGCTCATCATAACTGTGCGCCATCATCGATGGCTTTATCGGATGGATTAAAAGCTAAAGGCTACGCGCATGAAGATACGGTCTGGCTGGGTTTATGGAAAGAAGCTGAGTCAGCAGTTTACGCAAATCAAATAAAATTAAGTAAAGACTGGGCCGAGCGTGCTGACGCTGCCCTGAAGCGCGTATCTATCCCCTGGACTGCCTGGTGGAAAATGATTTTACCGAAATATCTTTTTCCGCTTTGGTTTTCACTCATTTTAGTCAGTGCATCTAACGCTGAGGCGGAGATGCCACCGAGTTATGCTAGCCTGGCGTGGGACGCGTATGAGCAGGGTGATTTTGAGAAAGCAGAGGAGGAGTTTAAAATTTTGGTGGCGGAGACGCCTGCTGACTGGGCATTGCGTAATAATCTGGCCCTAGCTCTGTATCAGCAGAATAAAAAAATTCAGGCTATGGCACAGTGGATTTCAGCCTTGGCTCTCAATCCACGTGCTGAGCAAGTGAGATGGAATATTATGTTAACATCTGATAAAGGGGTTCCGATTGATGCGGTAATAAAAAATTTGGCCGCACGTGATGGAGTAGGCAATGTGATGGGTATGGCATCTGTTTTTGAATGGCAGGTTTTATTTGTCATTTTTTGTTTTATAACAGCTATCTTTCTGGGTTTGATTTGTTGGGTCACTTATAAGTATTTAAAACTGAGCCAACATTATGAAAGAATAATGAGGTCAATTTGTTATACAGGGATGAGTATAGGATTTTTGGGCATTCTTTTAGCGGGCGTAGCTCTTTGGCACTATGGAGCTGTTGCAGATCCGCATGTTGCTGTTGTAAGTGTAAAAGATGCGCAACTTTACTCTTTGCCAACGGATCTTGTGGATGAGCAGGAGAAAACAGGTGCAGTGCCTGGATCTTTAATGATTGTTGAGAAAGTAACGCCAATCGGATGGCTGCAGGTTCGTATTATGAATGGTGCGACTGGAGTTGGTAATGTTGGTTGGATGAGATCCTCACAGATCACGTACTTATATAAATAGTTAATTTGTAGAATAGATAGGCGCTGTTTTAAGCCGAATATTTCTGCGTTTTTGATCATCTTTATAACGCTCTAAGGCGACTACGGTTCCATCAAGAAACTCTACATCCAGAGTGCCTACGGGAACCTTTATGGTGTAGGTCTGGTAGTAATAACGTCCTGTATAAGAATCGAATAAACGACGGGATTCATACTCATTTTTATATTCAACGTATGACCATGTATCCATACGGCCTGTAGCATCGACTCGAAACGACTCACTGGTTGGGCGGCCGAGAACTTTCTTAACCTGGTCAAAATTCATGCCGGGGATGACATTTTTCTGTTTGATGGCAGCTGCGAATTTTTGTTGTTGCTTCATTTCAGCATTTATTCTCTCAATGATATCTTCACCAAGAGGTGTTATATCATTAGTCGAAACCCAACCTTCGTAACTGGGTGATGTGGTGCGAATTAGGTAGGCATCTTTATGATAAGCAATGAGTTCAACTTCACTTCCTTGGATAACGTTTCGAGTTAAGAATTGCAGAAGCCTTTCCCCATAAAGTCCGGTTAGTTTAGTGATTTTGAGAAAAATCGGATCAAGTCCGGGAATATCTTCCAGATAAATAGATTCCGAATCTCGTGCAATGGCTTTCATTTTTGAAGATGCCGTATGAACACTGAGAAATAGAAGTGAGCATGAACAGATAAATAGAATGATGAATCGATTAGATCGAAAATGCAGAGGAGATAAAATGGCTTTTCTGCAACTCATGCATTCTAGTTTAATTCTTCATTGTAGAAATACAAGATTAGCTTGGCAGGAAAAACTCCCATTTCATACTTCATCTATCTGTATGTCTTGTGCATAAAAAACCAATAAGTGGCGTTAAGATAGCTATGCTGAAATACGTAATGGAAAATCCGGGAGCTTCCCAATAGCCGAGTTTCATTTGGATACCTGCTTCAGTGATTGTATAAGCATGTATGATGCCCAAGGCGGAAAAGATACCTCCCATGAGAGCCCAGAAAGAGGCTTGGCGGAAATTTTGTTCAATAATACAGACCAGATAAGAAGCCAGAATCATACTACTGAGGAGGAAGCCTTGGTTGAGGGCGATGACTCCAGCCATACGGATATCCTGGAATCTATCAATAACATCTAATAAGGAAGTTCCTGTAACCCTCAAAGTGCTTTCAATGAGAAATAATGCCCAGGCGGCTAGTGCGGGTATCAGTCCTAGAACGACAGCGAGGGCATGATTTCGAGGCGTTTCCTGAAAGGATTGAGCCATGATAATAATGCCTATCCACAAGAGAATGCCCAGAGTCGCTTCGATAGGGACCCATTTTAAAATGAGAGTAACGGCTCCACATAGGCAAAGAATGCTAATGATAATACCGTTTAATGCAGAATAACCGATACGTGCCCCCATCGTTTTCCATCCGGGATGCCCGATGTAGATAGTGGTAGGAAATGGGCTGCCAAAAAACGATGCGACTATACTTCCAATACCGTTGGTGAGAAGTGAGGGGGTTGTTTTATAAGAGTCTCCAGCAGCTTCTGCGCTCTCCAGATTTTGTAATGAGCCTATTACGCTAAAGAGTGCCATAGGAATGATAACGGAGAGAAATTTCCAACCTTCGTCCTCTAATAGAAATGGAATGAGTTTGTTAACGACTAGCTGCGGTATATGGAGTGAGAGTTGCACATCTGCAGCAGGTGGTTCAGTAAATTCAAATTGGCCAAGGGATTTGAGTATCCATGCCAGACCTGTTCCGATGAGTATGGCAATAAGTCCGCCAGGAATGTTAAAGGGCAACCGAAGTTTGGCCGCATAGAAAACCAGTATGAGAATGGCGGGTAATAGGGAGACGATCGGTGAAGCAAAAATTTGAAACACAAATCCCATAGCAATGAATGTGATAGCGATGCCTGCCAGAGCGGATAGCAAAGCAGCTCGAGGCGTAATCCGGCGTATTAAATCACCCATAAATGCTCCGATCGTTTCCAGCACACCGCTTATGAAGCAGGCGAATAAGCCAACCATCCAAGTGAGTTCTGCATCATTCGTTTGTTGGTAAACGGGTGCCATGACGAAGCTGATGAATGCAATAAGACTTACAGTATTGATGCCATAGGGTAGAGCTGTGACGTTATTTCGACCGGAGTTTTTAGCTAAATGCCAGGCCTGCCAGGTGTAAAAGAGATTTCCGACAAGTATGGATAATGCGGCGCCAGGTAAGATAGTGGAAATGATAAGTTCGCTGGGAAGTCCACACAAGAATGGGCAAAGAATAGCGATGAGCATGAGCTGCAAAAGATTGTCAATAAATAAGCCAATAAAGCCATCAAGGTCGCCACGTGTGAAGATACTGGGTTTTTTCATCAACGGTTTTTATAAGCAGAACTTGTAAGGGTCGAGATTGAATTGGCCTCAAGGGGCTATCTCTATTTGTAAAGGCGTAAAAAAATCAAACTTAAAACGTTAAATGTTTTTAAATGACTTGACTGTCATTTTATGTTCAGTCTTGAATGTGCCTAAATGAATAGTAGAGATATTCTAATGACTACATCTTCCGATAAAAAGTCCGGTTTTAGTTTGCATGAGATGGTTCTCGTTCTCGCAATTATAGCTATTGTGACTGGCTTTAGTGTGTCTATGCTGTCGAGTTACACAGATGGCTTAAATCGACGCAAGGCGGTTTCGCAGGTCATAGGATTATTTGAAAAAGCCAGAATAGAAGCATTGCGCTGTCGAGTTCCTGTCTATGTCGGCATTGCAGGAGATGATTATCCCTCCAACACTTTGAAGAACAAAGCACTGACTTTATTTCGTGAAAAGATGCCTTCAGAAAAAAACGATGGGAATTGGGTTGCTTTAAGCGGTTGGGAAATATTGCCGGATAATGTCAGTTTTACTAATGAGCCAAACTCGCTCATGCACGCACGCCTGGATACGGATTTTATTAGAGCATTGCCACATGTTAAAGGGGCTTTACATGGGGTTATGTTTAATGAAACAGGGATGATCGAGCAGCCTGCGAGTCCTAAGTTGCTCAACTTATCTCTATCTCAAGAACAGACAAAAGAGCCTCATGCGCAAAGTTCTCTAGGTCAGGTAAAACTAAGTCGTTATACGGGGCGCGCAGATTGGTATAAGTCCGGTTATTTAAGTGAATGAATACAACCAACCCGTTAAACATGAAAAAAGACCACGCTTTCTCTTTAATTGAAATCATTGCTGCTATAGCTATAGGAACTTTTGTAATTGCTGCAATTCTCGGGCTATTCCCATTAGCTTTGCAAACAGCGCGAGATAGCCATGTGGAAACTCGTATTGCCATGGTGGCAGAGAGCATTCTTGCAGATCTATTTATCTCTACAGATGAGAAAATAAAAATCCCTGTGTTCAAAAAAAATGGGGAGTTAATCAGCCATGTTTTTATGCCAACTGAGGATGCTAGTGGCGTAGTTCTATCCGTGGATGCAGAGGGCTTTGTGCTGGGAATAACAGATTGTGATTATTTAAAAGGAGATCCTGATGCTGTTTACCTGGCTAAAATTTCTATGAAAACGAAGGAAGATAATCCAGGTATCGGGGAAGTTCTTCTATGTATTGAAACTCCTGGAGCTGCTGCTTCTGCAAGGCGTAAAAAATACTGTTTTGTGACCTTAAAGAAACTGCCCAACATCGCTTTTTATAGCCCGGAAGCCTATCGCTAATCATGTTACCTTCATATTTTCGCAGTCAATCTATTAAAGCTTTTACACTTGTTGAAATTTTAATTTCGCTAACGCTGCTAGTATTTCTTGTGGTGACCTTGTTAAGAATTTTTGAGCAGTCATCCCGAGCTTGGCAGATAAGTGAAAAGAAAGCGGATGCGTTTCGTGAGGCACGCGCAGCCATCTATGCCTTATCGCACGATTTGAAATCATTACATGTGAGCGAAAAGGTGCCTATGTATCGGAATAATAGAAAACAAATTGCCAGTAATGTGGACCTTGTTAATCAACATCATGGAGATGTTTTTTTCTTTCTATCACATCAGTTGGCCAAAGCTCAGGAGCAGACAAAAAATAGAGGAAGTCTTTGTGCCGTCGGTTACTATTTAGCTTTTGATAGATTTTCTAAAGATTCAACAGCGTGTCGTTTGTATCGTTACTTTAAAAATAGCGATGAAACTTGGACTGCGGAAGAAGGTTATGGTTTAGAAAGCTATTTAAATTATGGCGAAAATTTATTTGCTGTTGCCAGAGGGTTAAATGGCGGCGATGAAGTCGTGGCCAGCAATGTTATTGATTTGTTTATTAGACCCTATGCATCAGATGGAACTTTCCTTGATAATAGGCAATTAAATCAAAAACCATCTTACTTTATGCTATCGCTTTCTGCTCTGAATCGCACTTCAGCTGAAAAGCTTTATGCTAAAAAAGACTGGTATGAAATAGATGAAAAATTGCCAGCTGAAGACAAACAGGTATTCCATATGCGTGTGGCAGTTGAGTGATGGGAATAGGCACCTTACAGAAGCACGGGTTTGCCTTGATTTCTGTTTTGATGATTGTGCTGATTCTCTCAGGACTTGTTTTAGCGTTTATGGCATCAATGCGCATTGAGCGTATGTCAGCTAGAGCGTTCTTGAATAAGATCCAGGCACAAGCGCTGACAAAAGCCGCTTATGAAGATTCGACAGAGAAGCTCCTTCATCTTTTTAAATCCTATCCTGATTCAGCTATCGCATGGGAGACAAGTATTCTAGGTCAGGGAAAAGAATCTGGAATGGCCGTTGCCTATATGCGCGATTTAGCTGAAGATGATGATCTTAAAGTGGCTAGCTATCGAAAGCCTGTTAATGTCCAGCCGCTTGTCTCTGGTGGTGCAATCAGATCCCTAAAAGAGAGAGAAGGGTGTCTGCCTCTATTTGATATATCCCAATGGCTTAATTTGAATAATCCTCGTTTTAGTGGTGATGCTTACCCATGGATTGGTTCGCTGCCAGATCAGTCTTTAGAAGAAGTATGGGTTCCGTGGGTGTATATTGATGTCGATGAACCACAGATTGTAGGACGTTATGCCTATTTTATAGAAGATGAAAGTTTCAAGATTAATTTATTCCACGCTGGTGGAAAAAAGAGAGATGATGATAGTTCCGCTATAGACACTGAAGCTATTTCCCTGCGCACTTTATTCATGGAAGCTGGTTCTACTTATCAAGAGCTTGCAGAACTTACGAATCAGATTGTTGAGTCTCGTGATGCCTATGCCGATCTCAATGAGTTTCTTGATTTAGGTATGTTAGAGCGATTTGCAGGTGATGATAGACGTTGGACGAAAGATTTGCGTTATCTTATAACACCTTGTTCAGGGACATTGAATGTATCTAGGGCGGGCTGGAAAAAATTAGATCTTAATGATGTGGTTCAAGATGTGGTAGATCCTGAGATTGTACGTTCTCAGTTGGATCAAATAGTAGAAACCATTAAAAAACAACTGCCGAACTTTGGCCAAAGATTTTATCGTGCACCAGGACAGTTAAATCAGAACGAACTCAACGATAGTGAATTTGTAATAGATGAAAATGAAGCAATCTATATAGAAAAAATTGCAGCCAATATTCGAGATTACATTGATAAAGACTCCCTGCCTACAGTGGTGGCAAATTCTCTGCAAAAGGAAGTTCAGCTTGGTTCTAAACCGGTTTTTGCCTTGGGTATGGAATCGTTTATAGATGGAGCGGCAAATGCGGTCATGGCTTATGGTAAAGAAGCTGTTCCTTATCTCCATGAAATGGCTGTGAGGTATCAATTGCTAAAAATGGATCCTCCTAAATATGGCTCCGAAGCTGAGTATGAATTTACCTTAGATTACTATTTTGAGTTTTGGAATGTAACAAATAAAGATATTACTGTTTCTGATCTAGGGCCTAATGCTTTTATCAAAGTTTATAACCAGACGGCCTGGGATACAGCAGGGGGAACTTTTATCGACGAAGGACGGGATTTTGAAATTCCTCTGGTCGATTTTAGAGATGGAAATAACAAAGATCTCATATTTAAGGCTGGTGATGTTACGGTTTTGACAACCGATGGAAATCCTTCCAGCAGAGTATTGGCAGTCGATTCAGAAAAAATCTACAGACCTCAAGATCCTGACCGTTATCTTGATATTGATGGTCATTCGAGTCGTCTCTTCCAAGGTGTGACGCGGAGTAAAAATAGCAGCAGTTATTTCAGGCTTAAAGCGATGCCTCGCTCAACATCTGCTTCTGATTATGAAACGGAAGTATTGATAGGTAATGATTATGGCATATTAGAAAGTGTGAGTTCTGTCATGACGGTATTAACACTTTCTCTGCATGCTTCAAAAGAAGAATACATGGAAGAACCTGAGCAGTATTTTTTTCGTGGAAGCTCGCTGAAGGCAGGAATACCTTCACAGCCAGGTGATCCTCGAGCGAATCACGAACAACTTTACCTGCAAAGATATTCTAAAGATTTTTATGATGACCAAACCCGCTTTTTTAGCACTGGTTTAAGCAATAGTAAGGTGCCAGCAAATTCTACTTTGGGCGTATTAAGTAATAAATGGCTTAAGTCTGATCAATGGGTTGATTATTTTATGTTAAGCACAGGTGTGGCATACGCGCCTGCCAGAATGAGTGATGATAAGCTAAAATCAGTAGGTCAACTGGGAGGTGTTTACGATCCAGCGCGTTTTATTCGAATCAACTCAGAAAAAGGAATTCGCTATTCTCGTGGAGGAGGACGTACTTTGAAAATTGGACAAAGCGAATTTTATGATGAAGATGTCAATCCATCAGGCGTTTGGGATGGTCATGACCATTCCAAAAGCACTGATTGGAGAGCTTGGCGATTACTTGATATTTTTACTCGAGTTGGTGAAGTGGAGTTGCCTGGCCTGATAAATATTAATGGGATTCGTCGAGACGGGGGTATAGCTTTTCGGGCCCTATTTGACGACTATGTCTTTCGCAATATACCTGATAGTGATCCTCAAATGGCTGCTCAAACTTTAAAGCGCGAAGCTGTTGATGAAATGTTGCTGCAAATGAAAAATTATCTGGATGGAGGGCGAATTAATATTCTTAAGGCTAAAATTGAAAAAGAACAGGGAAGCACCCCAACGAATAACCGGGTTTTCTGGGAGCGAGGAGAATTATCTGAAATGCCTGTGTTCTCACGAGGTCAAAAATTATGTGGTGTTGATTTGAGTGAGGTTCTTGAGAGAGGTAAAGAAGAATTATTCGAGAGAATTGCAGAACTAATATGTACACGAGGAAATGTTTTTAGTATTTATTGTGTTGGACAAGCTCTTGAAAGACGTGAAGACGGTTCTGAAATAATATTGGCTACAGATGCTCAGAAGAAGTTGGTCAAGCTGGAGCCTGTTTTTGAAAAACAGGGATTGCTGGAAAAAATAGTTGATTACAATTTAGTTCTTCTAAAAACAGAATAATGATTAGGATCTTGAGTAAATCCCTACTTCTTCTGCTTATTTTATCTCACCCTATTATGGGTTCTGAAAAAGGGAAGCTAAAAGCTTTTTTGAGAGTTTGGAAGCTATCTTCTAAAAATGATTTTTATAGTATAAAGATCAATAGTCCTTCTGAGACAGTTTTTTATATTCCTCGGGATAATAGAACACGAATAACAGGTTATATGGAATTGCCTGCCCAATCTTACGAGGTAGTCGAATCATCTGATGCTAATTCACCGATAGCACTTAAGCTGGAAGAACAAAAACTTTATACTCTTTTATTATTTATGGAAAAGGGTAGGCAGATGACACAGTTGTTTGAGGATAGGGTTGACGATGATGAGATTGAGGTAAATTACCTGAGAGTCTTTTCATTTTATAGTGAAGCGTCTTTTAATCTCATCTTATCTGATGGTCAATCTACTCGTCTTGAGCATAAATATGTTCATGAGTTTGTCTTAGATGAAAAAAGCAAGCATGATGTAGTGCTGCAAATTTCAAAAGTAGATCGGGCTGTTGTAGAACAAAACCTGTCATTAGATTTTAAAACACGAAAGATTCTTAATCTGTTAATCATCGCCGATCGCTATGGACGCCTCTCTGTGCGGATTCTAGAGAATGATTTGTGATAACATTTATGCGCAATTTCAGAGTAACGCGAGATATTCTGTATTAATGCATCATGCGGGTTTAATCATTTTCGTCGGTCGCTTAACACTCTCCATGAACAGCACAAAGGTCATAAAATAATTGTGATCCATTATTTTATGAGACTGATTCTCAATAAATAATTGACATAAGATTTCTGCAAAGTTTATATGAATCGGTTGCTGAAATGTTTTCTCAAGTCAATGCATTTTAAGAAAAATATGTGATTATTAAGAGTTAACTGTAATGACACTATTAAACTAAGGGGAGATTTTATGTCAGAAGAGATTCAGGAAAACGTGGTTTACCTTAAGGAGCGTTGGGAAAAATTAAAAAGAGAAAATAGTAAATTAAGAATACGTGATGCAGCGGAGCAACTTGGAGTGAGTGAGGTGGAATTGCTCGCTACAGATTGTGGTAATAGCGTAACGCGCCTAACAGGTGACTGGAAGAAATTAATCAAGCGCATGCCTGAGTTGGGTCGAGTTATGGTATTAACTCGGAATGAATATGCGGTGCATGAAAAGACGGGACGTTTTGAGCAAGTAGAATTCTTTGGTGAAGTAATGGGGCAAGTGGTTGGCACGGATGTTGATTTGAGAATTTTTATGAATCACTGGCATTCTGCTTTTGCTAAAAGCGAAAGCACGGATCAGGGAACCAAACGCAGTATGCAGTTTTTTAATCAAGATGGCTCCGCTGTATTTAAGATCTTTTTGAAAGAGGATTCCAACTGGGCGGCATTTGAAACCATCGTTGAAGAATATAAGAGCGATGATCAGTCTGCTGAACAGTTGGTAAAGCCTTTGCCAGTAGGTGAACAAGAGCTAGCGGATTCTGAAATTGATGTTGAAGGCTTACGTAAGGGATGGCGGGAGTTAAAAGATACGCATGGCTTCTTTGGTCTGACTAAAAAATATAAGGTGGGAAGAGTTCAAGCGCTGCGTCTTGCAGATGATGAATTTGTAAAAAAGGTAGAAGGTGATTCTCTGAGAAAGGTCTTAACAGGAGCATCTGAGCTTAAGGTAGAGATTATGATTTTTGTAGGGAACCCGGGTAATATTCAGATTCATACAGGAGCTGTGGATAAGGTTTGCGAATTTAATGAATGGTATAATGTTTTGGATTCTGATTTTAATCTTCATGTTCGCGAAAATGGTATAGCTAATGCATTTGTCGTTAAAAAGCCAACTAAGGATGGGATAGTCACCTCGCTAGAGCTTTACGATAAGAATGATGAAAACATCTTGCTCATGTTTGGCAAAAGAAAGCCTGGGCAACTTGAAAATGAGCAGTGGCGTAATATCGTGAATACAATCTGATTATCTTATGAAGTGCTTGCGAATTTTACTTATTTTTATCATTTTACATTGCAAAGCTTTGCCAGTTGATGAAAGGAAAGAGCGAATTATTACTTTAGGAAGTTCGGTGACGGAAACGGTCTTTGCTTTAGGAGCTGG
Organism: Verrucomicrobiota bacterium; assembly: GCA_039193385.1. Classification (GTDB taxonomy): domain Bacteria; phylum Verrucomicrobiota; class Verrucomicrobiia; order Methylacidiphilales; family JBCCWR01; genus JBCCWR01. The sequence goes on from JBCCWR010000010.1 coordinate 20,295, forward strand.
TGCTGATGTTGTGGCAATTGATCAGTCTAGCTACAATAGAGAAACATCTTCTTTGCCCAATGTAGGTTATTACAGAGCCATATCTGCAGAAGGAGTCTTATCTATGAAGCCTACGCTGATTATGGCAAGTGCTCATACCGGGCCGCCGGCTGCTTTAACTCAATTACAGCAAAGCAAGATACCCTTTTTGCTTATCCCAGAAGAATATAGTATGGATGGAGTTAGAAAGAAGATTTCGATTATTGCTGAAGCGATGCATCAACAAGATGCAGGCCAGACTTTATTGTCTAGCTTTGATCAAAGTGTTGCCTATGCGAAAAAAACACTAAAAGATCTTCATCTTGAAACAAAACCTCGTGTGTTGTTTATTATGAGCTTTCAAGGTGGCTCTTTTCGTTCGGCGGGAATGAATACAGGTGCTGCTTCAATGATTGAGCTGGCTGGTGGCGTGAATGCCCTGAGTGAGTTTGAAAGTTATCGTTCATTAACCTCTGAAGGCGTAATCAAGGTAAATCCTGATATTGTGTTATTTCCAAGTTTTCGTTTGACGGATGCATTAACCATTGAGTCTTTGACTCAGGCTCCAGGACTAAGACAAACATCTGCGGTAAAATCTGAAAAGGTTTATGCCATTGATATCAAAAAGATTTTTGGCTACGGGCCAGATGCTGCCGAAGGATTGCATGATTTAATTAAGCTTATTCATGCAAATAAATCTTAACTGTTTGAATGTTAGTATAAAATGAAACAGACAATTGCCTACCGAGCGTGACTAAGACTGCAGAGACCAAATATTTTAAACATGTTCGTCATCGTTTTCTTCTGCTTTTAATTTTTGCGTTGGTAACGATGCTCATTTCTTTGCAGGCGATAATGATAGGGCCGGCTTCGATTCCTCTGGATGAAATGTTTGGTATTATCAAACAATCTATTTTGAAGTTCATTGGTTTGGAGCAAGCATCCGAGGGGATTATTGACCCTGTTTCGATTGCGGTGGTGGAGTCAATACGCTTGCCAAGAATTCTAGCGGCAGTTCTTGTAGGGGCATCGCTTGCTGTCTCAGGTGCATGTATGCAGAGCATGTTGCGTAACCCGTTGGCAGATCCGGGTTTGCTGGGTATATCAAGTGGCGCCATGTTTGGTGCTTGTTTCTACATTACATTAGCGGGTGCGCTAACTGAGTGGATGCCCAAATTATTTAATACGATCGGAACATTAGGATTGCCCGTTTTTGCTATCACTGGAGCGCTAGGCACAACTTTGATTGTCTTTATACTCTCACAGCATCGTGGGAATACAGTTATGGCAGTTCTTTTACTGGCAGGTATAGCTATTAATGCATGTATAGGGTCAGCCACGGGTTATCTTATATTTTTGGCGGACGATAATGAGTTAAGATCTATTACTTTTTGGACTCTGGGTAGTCTTGGCTATGCTACGTGGAAAGAGCTCAGCTTTGCCATACCCCTTATTTTACTTCCAGTCATTGTTCTGCTTTTTACTGCAAAAGATTTAAATGGAATGTTGCTGGGTGAGAAAGAGGCCAAATGCCTTGGCATTCATGTTCAATGGGTCAAGAATTTATGTATTATACTCATAGCAATCTCAGTCGGCACATCAGTTTCAATATGCGGAATGATTGGCTTTGTAGGACTTGTGGTTCCTCATTTGGTTAGAATTTGTGTGGGAGCTGATAATAGATTTGTTTTATTAGGTTCCGTCATAATGGGGCCATTTCTGTTGGTGGCATCCGATACAGTTGCCAGAACAGTGGTCTCCCCGGCGGAGATGCCTATTGGAATTATAACATCACTCATAGGTGCTCCTTTCTTTCTCTTTCTTCTAATAAAATCAAAAAGACAGATAGTATTTTAAAATGATTGTTGCGGATGGGGTAAAAGTCAGGCGTGGCGGTAAGGAACTTCTTCAAGGTGTAAATGTTGAAGTTCATGTCGGGGAATTTTTTGTCGTCCTGGGCCCTAATGGCGCAGGTAAATCAACATTTATTAAAACACTCACTGGAGAGATTGAGCCGTCGGCGGGGACAGTTCAGTTAGGCGGTAAGAAGTTGGCAGATTGGGATCCTGTTGTGTTAGGGAAAATACGGGGACATCTTCCGCAAAATTCGGATATGGCTTTTCCTTTTTCCGTTATGGAAATCGTATTATTTGGAAGGATTCCGCATTACCAGTGGTTTGAGAGTTCTGAGGATATGAAAATCGCTAACGAGGCACTTGCACTTGTTGGTATGGAACAGTTTGCTAATAGAAAATATCTAACTCTCTCGGGAGGAGAACAACAACGTGTCCAGTTGGCACGTGTTGTTGCTCAGATATGGGATAAGCCTGCTGACCATAAGCGGTATCTCTTGCTTGATGAGCCGACTTCAAGTCTGGATGTGGTTCATCAGGAGCATGTGTTGCATTTAGTGAAAAAGCTTACAGGTCAAGACATAGCAGTCCTGGCTATACTTCATGATATCAATCAAGCCTGTAAATATGCAGATCAGATCTTATTTATAAAGGGTGGTAAGCAAGTGGCCTATGGCTCAGTCGATCAGACGCTTAAGAAAGAAGTCATTGAAGAAGTTTACGATATGGAAGTTACTTTGATTTCGCATCCGAAACGCGAAGGCTTGCTTGTCTTGACATAATAGTATTAGGAAAAGATTTATGTCTTATGTGGCTTGCAGGAGCTTGTTGTAGGCTTTGCCAGAAAACTATGTGAAATATTTTTCACATAATCTCGAGAAAATTATTCAATCATTTCATATCCTGAGCGTAAAAGTTCTTCTGTCTTCTCCCATGAAATACAAGGATCTGTGATGGAGACACCATGCTGGAGGTTTTTGCCATCGCCAATGGGTTGGTTGCCTTCTTGCAGATAACTTTCTAGCATAAGACCACAGATATGCTGATTTCCTTCAGCGCGTTGTAGAAGGACACTGTTCCATACATTTTCCTGACGGGCAGGCTGCTTGCGTGAATTTGCGTGACTGCAATCAACCATCACGGCAGAACAGAGTTTTGCCGTGGTCAGACGTTCAATAGTTTCTGCGATACTTTCGGGATCGAAGTTAGTGCGTTTGGCTCCGCCGCGGAGGATAATGTGACCATATTTATTGCCACTCGTTCTGAAAATGCTGGTTACACCGTCTTCATCGATTCCGATAAACGAGTGCTGATGCGTAGCTGCGCTCATGGCATCAATAGCAACTTGAAGACTACCATCTGTTCCGTTTTTATAACCGACAGGCATGGATAGTCCGCTAGCCATCTGACGATGTGTCTGAGACTCAGTAGTACGTGCGCCTATGGCAGCCCAGCTTACCAGATCAGCCGTATATTGAGGAACAATAGGGTCAAGAAATTCTGTAGCAGCTGGCAAGCCCATCTCGGCAATTTGCAGTAATAATTTACGGCCCTTTGTTAGGCCGGTTTCAATATCATTAGATCCGTCAAGTTGTGGGTCATTGATAAGTCCTTTCCAGCCAATAGTTGTGCGGGGCTTTTCAAAATAAACGCGCATTAAAATACAAAAGCGGTCGTCAAGTTCCTGGCGTATGGCATTCAATCGCCTTGCATACTCAATTGCCCCTTCGATATCATGGATAGAACAGGGGCCGACAACCACGAGGACGCGTTCATCCTTACCATCAAGGATGTTCTGAACCATTTCACGTCCATCGGCAATAGTTGCTGTGGCGGCATCACTCAGGCACAGACGCTCCTTCAATGCTTTGGGAGAGATCAGGCGCTTGCTCTCAGTGACGCGCACGTTTTGAAGCGAGGATGTATTCGTCAGTTGCATAAGGGGTAACAATCTAGTGATCTTTTTCAGCATCGCCAGAAGAAATTTGCATCTTGATCAAGTCTCTGATATGTTATTCGCCTAGGAGGGTTAAGCTATGGATAGCATAAACAATACAGGAAAGTATTTGCGCGGACTGAGGTGGTTCGTGCTCATAGGTGGCATATCAGCTACTTTGGCAGGATGGTTTTTCTCGGGTGAATTTACTCCGATGATCTTACTGCCTACCACACTCGGCATTGTAGGTTATGTCATTTTATATGTGCTTTGGGCCGTGGGGTTTCTCATGCACCGCTCGGAACAACGTGCTCGAAACATAGAAAAGCGAGTCGCATATGCACAGTTAAGTTCCAAAAAAGTGGTATGGAATGATGAAGTTGTGCGAATGAGAAATTGATATTCGCAAGTCTTCCTCATATTGTGAGATATTTCCGGCAAGTTCCTTGATAAATCTTATAAGTGAGAAGATGACTCAGTCAAAAAATAAGGCTATGACGATTTTGCTGATCGTCATAGCGTCTGCTTTTACTCTGCTAGCTGGATTTTTTTCTTATCGTTTCTATGTAAATAAAAATAGAACGTTTGCCCAGGTTTTGAGTATCAGTTCCACTCCCGCTGGTAACAGTATTGACTCCATAAGAGAGCAAGAACGCTTAGGTAAAACGGTTATAAATTTTCATCAGGGTTTGCTTACACTTCAGTTTGATAATGGTGCTTTATTGACGGTAGAGGGACCGACGCGTTTTGCTTTGGTTGATGATAAACATGTTAAGCTACATTATGGGAAAGCAGTATTTATGGCTCCACGCACGCTATGGGGGTTCGTGGTGGAAACGCCTGATGCTGAGGTTTTCAATGGTGGGGCAGATTTTGGCGTTGATGTGCAAAAGTCAGGTCTGACAGAAGTTCATGTCATTAAGGGGGTTATTCGTGCGCGCGGTATGTGGGAGCAAACAATCAGCGAGCTTACAGCAGGACAGGCGTTAAGGATGAATGGGATTCGTCAACGGCGTGATGCCATAATGGTTAGACCTGACCATTTTCGTTTGCTTTAGTTTGAACCCGCATGATGCCATAGAGGACGAGTCAGATCTTGCATAGATAGTCGTGTCGGTGTGGCATCATGTGGGTTGAACTCTGGTGTGGACGATTTTCTGATCTTAGGTAGTTTTCTCCTCTTAAATTCGCATGATGCCATAAAGAGCGAGTTCGATGTGTAAAGTCTCCATTTTCAAGATCCCAAAATCTTGCGTAGATGGTCTGTGTTGCTGTGGCATCATGCGGGTTAAATTTCAAAGCTATTTTTGGATAAAGGAGTGCTGTGGATAAATTGTTGTTAATAGAAGAGTTGAAAAACGTAAAGTATCCCGGTTTCAGCAGGGACATTGTATCTTTCGGTTTAGTTAAAGAACTTTTTGTGGAAGATGGAGAAGTTCGCGTAGAGGTTAAAATCACTACATCGGACTCAGCCGTGGTGGAAAAAATTGAGAAGGATATTCGGCATCAGCTTTCATCAATGGATGGCGTTAACGATGTGTCCGTCAATATGTCAGTTACAGCTCCGGCTCATTCTGCGGCACAGGCAGGGGGCGATCAACAACCGCCGCAACAATCTATTCCCGGTGTTAAACATATCATTGCCATAGCTAGTGGTAAGGGTGGCGTTGGCAAGTCGACGGTATCGGCCAATCTTGCTGTAGCATTACATGAGCAGGGATTGAAAACAGGCCTTTGTGACTGCGATCTTTACGGTCCGAGTATGGGTTTGATGTTTGATGTAGATGAACGACCTACAATGGCTGGCGAAGATCGTATTAACCCCATTGATAAAAACGGTTTGAAGCTTATGAGTATGGGCTTTCTGGTGGATGATGATTCGCCTGTGATTTTACGAGGACCTATGGTTACTCGTTACATACAGCAGTTTTTACGTCATGTAGAGTGGGGAGAGCTTGATGTTCTGGTATTAGATCTTCCTCCGGGGACAGGTGATATACAGCTGACTATTGTGCAGACAGTGGCGTTGACTGGATCTGTTGTGGTGACAACCCCTCAAGAAGTAGCTTTGATTGATGCACGAAAAGCTATTCAGATGTTTGCCAAGGTAAATGTAAAAGTCTTAGGCTTGATCGAGAATATGAGTTATTTCGAGAGTCCCAGTGATGCCCAAAAATATTATATTTTTGGAGAAGGGGGAGGGCGAAAAGAAGCTGAGAGAATGAATGTGGATCTTTTAGCTGAAGTGCCAATTGATATGGCAACTCGTGCCGCAGCGGATGAAGGTCATCCCATTGTCTGGAGGGATCCTCATAGTTCAGCTACGCAGGCCTTCAAAGCGGCAGCTACTGCTTTATCCTTAGTATTAGCATAGATAAATGCTTATACCTGCTTTAGGAATGAAGGTTGACAGACACCAATAACTGTCGTATGTCTTCATAAGTATTAGTTATGGAAAGCGGATCAAGCGATTCGGAGAGTTTCTTCAAAAACTCGGCACTCTACAAAGAGTTCCTTGCTGAAAGGGAAGAAATACTCCGTCATAAATGGCTCGAAAGTGAGAAAGCAGGACAGGACATTGGCTTTGAAAGAGCTCTCCTGGACTGGATTGTGAAGCATCGCGCAGAGTGGCGTGATAAAAGACATGATGGTTAGGCTTAGGCTGACTGCATGTGCTTTCATAAAATAGCTTTTTGAATGCAACCTTTAATATAGCCCAGTGAGGCTATAAAGGAGAAATGTGAGCGATACAATATTACTCGACGAAGAAGGTTTACGCCGCTGTTTGCAGCGGATGGCTCATGAAATCATCGAACAGACTCCTGCAGATACTCCCCTAGGCTTTATCGGTTTGCATACCAGAGGGGTGCCACTAGCCAAGCGATTGCGGGAGATGGTTCTGACTTTTGATCCCAACCGTGATCTACCCCCCGCCGGTCAGTTGGATATTACTTTTCATCGGGATGACATTGGCGAGTCAGTTGCTTTGCCAAAGGGCACAGAGGTACTTTTTGATATCAATGATCGCATTGTGGTTCTTGTTGACGATGTTTTAAAAACCGGGCGTACGGTGCGAGCAGCCTTGAATGCGATGATTGATCTGGGACGTACTCGGGCCATTCGGCTGGCAATTCTGGTGGATCGTGGTCATCGCGAGCTCCCCATCCGTGCGGATTATGTTGGGAAAAATATTCCTACTTCTCTTGTCGATAAAGTTCAGGTGCGTGTGAAAGAGATAGATGAAAAAGATGTCGTCATGTTAATCAGGGGGGGGGAATGAAATGGTCGCGAAAGGATCTTTTGACTATTCGCGAACTTTCTAAAGAAGAGATCATTATGCTGTTGGATACAGCAGCACAGTTTAAAGACATCATTCTACGTCCTATTAAAAAAGTGCCTTCGCTACGAGGCAAGACTGTGGTTAATCTTTTCGTAGAGCCTAGTACACGCACACGTTGTTCGTTTGAGTTGGCTGCCCAGCGTCTTAGTGCAGATGTCATTAGTATTGATAAGGATGCCAGCAGTTTACGCAAGGGAGAAACACTTAAGGACACTGCGCTTAATTTACAGGCCCTCAACGCAGACTTCATTATCCTGAGGCATCGAGCGCCAGGTGCGGCACTTTTTTTAGCTGAGCGCCTAAAAGCTTCTATTATCAATGCAGGGGACGGCGCACATGAGCACCCTACTCAAGCGTTATTGGATACCTTTACGGCTCGTGAAAAGCTGGGTTCATTGGAGGGTAAGCACTTTGTGATTCTAGGAGACATTCACTACAGTCGTGTCGCACGGTCAAATATTTGGTCTCTTTTGAAACTGGGAGCGAAAGTTACACTGATTGGGCCAACCACTTTGTTGCCACATTATTTTCGTCAAATGGGTGTTGATGTTATCCATTCTTTGGATGAGATTTTACCCGATGTGGATTGCATCAATTTACTCCGTATTCAACATGAGCGGCAGCAGGCCACACTGTTTCCCTCCCTTGGAGAATACACCTCACTCTTCGGGTTAACCAAAGAACGCTTCCAGCAATGTAAGCCGGACTTGCTCATCATGCATCCGGGGCCTATTAACCGGGGGGTCGAGATAGCAAGTGATTTAGCTGACTGTCAAAATTCTGTGATTCTTGAGCAGGTGACAAATGGGTTGGCCGTCAGGATGGCTATTATGTTCTTACTGAGTGGTGGAGAGCCTCCGAAATTTAAAGATAAGGAGCAAAGATGAGCGGGATAGTTCTTAGAGGAGGTAGAATTATTGATCCTTCTCAAGGATTGAATGAAGTGAAAGATCTGATTATTTCAGATGGTAAAATCACAGATGCAATCCCGGATGATCCTCAAGTTATTGATGTTTCGGGTAAGATCGTATGTCCTGGTTTGATTGATATTCACGTTCATTTGCGTGAACCGGGTCAGTCTGCCAAGGAAACCATTGAAACAGGGTCATGGGCAGCAGCGGCTGGAGGGTTCACCAGTGTTGTTTGTATGCCCAATACTTCTCCTGTGGCAGACGCGCCTAATACGATTGCGTGGATTAAGCAACGAGCCGATCAAAAAGCTGTGGTCAATGTGTATCCGACCGGTTGTATCTCTAAGGGTATGAATGGTGAGCTGCTGGCACCTATAGGTTCTTTATTTAAAGCAGGTGTTGTTGCTATTACAGATGATGGTAAGTGCATTCAGAGTAACGATCTTATGCGGCATGCATTGGATTACGCGACTATGTTTGATTTGCCGGTTATGGATCATTGTCAGGATGCAACGCTTTCACGCAATGGCGTGGTCAATGAGGGATATTGGTCTACAGTGTTAGGATTAAGAGGATGGCCGAACATTGCAGAAGAAATTATCGTAGCGCGTAATGCCATGCTGGCTGAATTGACGGGTACGCATGTGCACTGTCAGCATTTGTCAGCTGCTGGTTCTGTTAGAATTTTACGTGAAGCAAAGTCACGTGGTATTCGAATTTCCGGGGAAATTTGTCCACACCATATTGTACTCACGGATGAAACCCTTCAACGTTATGATAGTAATTTTAAGATGAACCCGCCTTTGCGGACACAGGCTGATATTGATGCCTTACTGGAAGGTGTAGCAGATGGTACCATTGAATATTTAGCCAGTGATCATGCCCCTCATTGTGATTTTGAAAAAGAAGTGGAGTTTGATGATGCACCTTTCGGTATAGTCGGTTTAGAGACTGAAGTAGGCCTATATATTCACCACCTTGTTCATAAAAAGGTTATTTCTCTGGAGGATATGATTAACCGCATGTCCACAGCACCGTCAAACCTACTGAAGTTAAATAAAGGGACATTGAAAACGGGGGCAGATGCGGATGTAACAGTTATCGATCCGGAGCTTAAATGGACAGTTGATAAAAATAAATTTTTATCATTAGGTAAAAATACGCCATTTCATGAACATCAGCTAAAAGGGCGCCCTATCAAAACGATTGTAGGTGGTCGAGTGATATGGGACATAAGTCAGGGGCTGTGTTTTAAAAAAGTGGATGGAACTTATATAAAATTAAGTGATTGCTCTTGAAGAATAAATATTTCAGGTGAATTGTTAAGTTGTTGCTATGAGCCACCTGAAGCTAGCCCTTGCTTTGCATCATCATCAACCTGTGGGAAATTTTCCAGAGGCTTTGGAGGATTGCTATAAGAAATGTTATTGGCCTCTTCTTCAGGCCCTCGATCGTCATCCGCTTTTAAAATTAAATCTTTCTTATTCCGGTCCGGTTTTGCTTTTTCTGGCAGAGAAGCACCCTGAATATTTGGCTTTATTAAAAAAGCTGATTCATGCGGAACGTGTGGAGGTTTTATCCAACGGTTTCTATGCTCCTTTTTTGGCTGATCTTGCTGATGATGATCGTGATGGTCATTTAGATTTAATGGGTCAATGGTTGAAAGATCATTTAGATTATGTTGCCTATGGTGTCTGGATTACCGAAGGGGTCTGGGAGGCTTCTTTAATTCGGAATTTTCGTAAAGCTGGGTTGCACTATTCTCTTATGCGAGCAGGTCGCTTTGTTCATGCTGGAGCAAAGGAAAACGAATTAAATGGTGCTTTTGTCACTGAATATCAAGGCGAGCCTTTTTATCTTTTTCCTAATGATACAAATATCCTTAAGCGTATGCCTTTTCATGAAATTGAAGAATTATTTCATTATCTGAGGCGTGTCGCGAACCGCCGCCAGGAACAAGTTTTTTCAGCTGCCGATATAGCAGAGCGTTGGGGAGCCTGGTCCGGCACTTACGAGGTTGTTCATAAATCTGGATATATCAACAATCTCTTTAAGGCATTTGAGGAAGCTGGCGAATGGTTGAGTCTAATTCGTTTTTCAGATTATTTTGCAGAACATACGGTAAATCGACGTATCTATATTCCTGCAGGATGTCGCTGGGAAATGGGAGCCTGGTCTTTGCCGGAAAGCAGTCGTAATGATTACAAGCGAGCACGTCGGAATTTGATTATTCGTCATGACGCGCCACAGTTCCTACCGTTTTTTAGAGCAGGTTCCTATGAAGGATTCAAGGTTCGTTATCATGAATCAAACCTCATGCATAAAAAAGGACTATGGCTCAAGAAACTTTTGCAAAGCACAGATCTTGAAGATGAAGAGCGTGAAGAATGTCAGGATCTCTTGTGGCAGGCACAATGTAATACAGCTTATTGGTTTGGTACTTCGGGTGGATTGCATGAAGTTCATCTTCGCAAAGGGATTTGGGAACGCTATTTGATGGCGGAAAAGCTGCTGGCACAATATCGGAGTGGCTGGGAAGTAAAGAGTTATGACTTTGATGCCAATGGGCGTGATGAAGTTCTGATGATGCATCCTGCTGGAACTTTTGCCGTTAACCCTGACTATGGAGGCGCGTGCTTTGAATTAAGCTTTCTTAAAAATCATATTAACTTAGCGCAGCATTTAACACGTAGGAATGAAACCATAAGTGGCTTGACGGACGATTCTATTCATCCACCTAAACAGCCTGATGATTATGATGAGACGCTCGCCGCAGACTGGTATGAACGCTACTGTTTTCAAGATCATTTCTTTAATAAACGCACTGAAACGGAGCAGTTGGCCAATGGTTTGGTTTTAGAACTGGGTGATTTTATCAATCAACCTTATGAGGTCATAGATGCTCAGTCTCTCCATAAATCCTGTTTCCTCTCTTTGCAGCGTCAGGGTGGGCTCTATAGAAATCAGACACGTCAGAAATTAACTGTTTATAAAACGTACCGCTGGGATGGTGACGCAGATCATTTGATGGTTGAGTATGAAATTTTAAATACGGACGAGTTGCCCTTGGAGGCGGTATTTGCTGTGGAAGTTAATCTCTACCTGCCCTTTTCGAGTGATCATGTCGAAGATTTTATTCAACTTGAAGAACGACAGTGTGCTTTTACTGATTTGGCTTATAATGGCAAAGGAAAGTCATTAATCGTTCATTCTGAAACTGCAGGTCTTGAAATTGAACTAAAAGGAAGTGATTATGGGTACCAATGGATGTACCCCATTACTTTAAATGAACTGCATCTTGTTGAAGCCAAAAAACTTCACCAGGGCAACTCTCTACTAGTGGGGTGGCCTATTGACCTTAAACCTCGGCAAACCGCTAAATTTAAGCTGCATCTAACTTGTAGAGAAATCTAAAGAACAGATTGCAAATAGCCAGGGGCGGGTTTACCGAAAGCCTTAAGAGCTTCGTTCATACGTTTAGCAGTTTCCGGCACAGTCCAGATACGATCCCGTCGAGGTATAAGATCATTGCCTTGATGATCTAAGTAGCGGATGACCTGAAAGTTCCATGCTGGTTCTTTATAGCGCTCTAAGATTTTTCGATCATACCCATAAGCGTTGTTATAGATGGCTAGGGGAATAAATTCATTCTCCATGGCTTTTACAATCACAGGATGACTCAGTGTTTTTTGTCCGAACTGTCGACAGCCTGCGCAACCTGGAACTTCCTGAAATAATAATAATAAAGGTTTGTTCTGCTCCTTGGCTAATTTTAAAGCGATATCATAATTTCGCTGCCATTTTACTTTGCC
>JBCCWR010000011.1:0-32161 GCA_039193385.1 Verrucomicrobiota bacterium
ACGCTAGCGTTTGTTTCGACTTTCGCTCATTGTTCTCTATCTTATTAGGCTTGTTTAACTAAAAGTTACATCGGCCATAAAGAATGTATTCTTTATTGAAAACACAGGATTACAAAAATGATGAAAAAGATTCTTGTAGCAATGTCAGGAGGCGTAGATAGCAGTGTAGCTGCAGCCCTTCTTAAAGAAAAAGGCTACCAAATTGCCGGGGCTTACATGAAAAACTGGATTAATGAGCCCAACATTATCGGTAATTGCCCGTGGGAAGAGGATATAGAAGATGCCAGAGCGGTGGCTAAGCAACTAGATATTGATTTCGATGTCGTCAATCTGATTAAAGAATACCAAGAACGCATCGTTAAATATCTGCTTGACGGCTATGCTCAAGGTGTAACTCCCAACCCAGATGTCATGTGTAACCGGGAAATGAAATTTGGCGTTTTTATGGATTATGCATTGGAAAATGGGTTTGATGCCGTAGCTACAGGCCATTACAGCAATATCCGTCTAAACAAGGATGGGACTTCAGATATCCTGGAAGGAGCTGATACCAATAAAGACCAATCCTACTTCCTGGCATTGCTGCAGCAAAAACAATGCGCTCATGCTGCTTTCCCCGTGGGCCACTTATTAAAATCTCAAGTTCGTCAAGAAGCACAACGCTTCAATCTCCCCAATCATCATAAAAAAGACAGTCAAGGTATCTGCTTCATTGGAGAAGTAAAAATGTCAGACTTTTTGAAGGCCTACCTACCAGAGTCACACGGAGACATTGTCAACCTGCAGGGCCAGGTTCTCGGCCAACATAACGGACTACATTATTATACCCTTGGGCAACGTAAAGGTATCCGCATCCCATCTAACACACCCAATAAAGCCTATGTCGTCGTTGAAAAACGCCTGCAGAGTAATGAACTCGTCATCGCCCTCGAAGAACCGGATACCCCGCTTCTTTATGCCAGTCGAGCTATTTTGAGCCACCTTTCATTTACTAATAAAGACATCAAATCCACTTGTAAGCTCCAAGCCCGGCCTCGCTACCGAGCTCCACGTTGCGACATTCGTTATCAGCCTCTTGATAAAAGTCAGGCGGAAATAGTATTCGACAAACCCCAGAGGGCTTTAGCTCCAGGTCAGATTTGTGCGCTTTATGAAGACACAACGCTGATTGGTGGAGGTATTTTCAAAGAAATTTATCATTCAAACTAGGTATTGTTTAGGCAACTAGACTAGCCCTCTTGCAGAGCACGACGTTCAGCTTTGGCCTTACCATTATTTTCCCCTTCCAGTTCAGGAAGGTTAAGATCTTCCGCAACCAGTGGACGAAGGACCGTAATACGCTCCTTGGCCACCTGTGCTGAAACGGATTCCGGACTTTTTTGGATGACCTCATTGTAATAAATATAAGCCGCTTTGTAATTCTTCTGCGTCTCGTAGAATTTAGCGATATTCAACGCGCCATCCACTTGTCGCCCATTTAGCTCATTCATATAATCTTGCGCCTGCATAAGCTTCTCGCTTCCAGGATATTTCAGCTTAAAATCTTCAAAAGCTTCAATGGATTTACGCGCTGCGCTTTGATCATATTCCGGCTCGGATGAAGCTTTATACCAGGCATAACCAATTTGATATTGCGCATCATCGGCATATTCACTTCCAGGGTAACGATCAAGAAGCATGTTATATGCAGCTATGGAGTCACTGTAATTCTTTTGTTTTTGTCGAGCCAAGCCAATGTGAAAATATGAGGCAGCCGCAAAAGCGCCGTAGGGTGCATCATCAATCACGCTTTGAAAAATCTCTACTGTCTTATCCATAGAAGGCAGCAAAGGAACTTTCCAGATCCGTTGCGGTTCCCCGGCCAGATAAAGCTTACCAATGCTAAACTTACGTTCAATGGCCAAGTCAAAGAACTGACTGCCAGGATATTTTTTAATAACCAGATTGTAAGCTTTATAAGCATCCCAGAACAAAGCAGACTTCTCAGCCATATAACCTACTTTAAACTGTGCTTCACCCGCCGATGACGATAAAGGCCAACGACGCACCAGAATTTTGTAAGAACCCAGCGCAGCCTGCCAGTTTTCATCTGCCTCATATTTACGAGCTAACTCAAGCTGAGCCTTGGCATCACTAGCCGCTAAAGCTTCTCCACTATCCTCCTTCACCCAGCCTTCACCTGGGCGCCAGACCAACGCCGCTTGAAGCGATGAACAAATGACTAGCAGCAGAATTAATATAGCAATTCGTTTAAAAATCATCCTCTGAAACATAATCAATCCCCCTTGGACGGTCAAGAATCCCTCTCGCATCAAAAAACATTAACCAAATAACTTATGCATCGCCTTCGCAGGAAAAAATTTGCCGGGACAAATCGTTTTTTCATTTCTGATTTCACGGTGCAAAAGCAGCCTTAACTTCTTATGCACTAAATCCGTGCGTAAATAATGTATTAACTCGATAAAAGATGCCACTTGCTTGCGGGTGGGTTTCTTTTTCTCAAAATCACCCACCATGCAAATACCTATAGCATGTTCATTATACCAATTCGATTTCACATGCCCTCCATGTATTTGCCGCTTCCACCGCTCGGAAACCTCGATCTCTCCATCGCCAGATTCCGAACCATTTCCAATCACAAAGTGATAAGCTAAACCATTTTCCATACCACGTTTACGGTGGTACCAATCAAAAATTTGCCCATTCCCTACAGGCGTTCCACTATGATGGCCCACAACATATTTCCAGCGTTTCTTGTTCAGATTCTTAACATGAACCGTTCCCTTAGCTTTGGATACAAAAACAAGTTCTTTTTTTTCTGACTTTACCTCCACACCTACGGGAACTTTCAGATTCTGCCCCACATAGATCGTATCTTTTTCCAATTTGTTGGCATCACGAATAGCAGAAACGGTAGACCCATATTGCGTAGCAATTTTGCTGAGATATTCACCCTTCTTTACTGTATGGTTGACGTTCTTTGGTTTAGAGCTTTTAGAGCTTGATACAGAATAACGAGACGGAATAACTAACTTCTGCCCTACAAAAATAAGATCACCACTAATCGAATTCACACTACGTAATGAGGAAATAGAACAACCAAAACGTTTGGCTATGGAAGTAAGCGAATCTCCTTTCTTCACCACATAATGACTTACGGTGGCCGCATAAAGCTCAGGATAATATAAAGATAAAGGATCGAGTAAAACCGAAGCCACGCCCAGCGTAGTTAGTCTTAAAAAATCCTTTTTATAAAATTCCATCTCATACTATATTCCAAAAAATAACAAATACGTACAAGATTAATTTATCATACTGCTAGAACGTATTTATTTGGGGCCATCCATCACTCTTGGTTAAGCAATCGAGTAATCCTAAGGGTTGGCAAAACACATCGATCTAGATTACTCATAACGCAAGCGTTCAATACCTGCTTGGGACAGAGCAAAGCGTGCTGCAAATAAACTTAAAAAATACCCCAAAATAAATAATAGCAAAGGAAAGCCCATAATCTGAGCCAACTGCATCCATGAAAACTGCTCCAGCAAAGCCGGTCCTGCAGCCAGCAGAGAAGCTCCAAGCCCCAAGCCGCAACCCCACATCACTAATTTAAAGCATTCTTTAAAGATAAGTTCCTGCACATGTTGTTGATCAAAACCCAAAGACCTTAACAAAGCCAATTCACTGCGCCGTTCAACGACATTACGCAACATGGTGACGGCGACGCCAAAACATCCGAGAATCAATCCCAGGCCACCTAATGCCTGAAACATAGCGATATAGGTGTTCTCTACCGCATTGAGACGATTGACTACATCAGCAGCTTGCTGGACTTCCATACCATAATCTGAAAAGGAACGCGAAAGACTCTTTGCCAGCTGAGTGGAAGCATCCTCCGTAGCATCGATAAAAAATTTTCTATACCCTGCTTGATTCGGAAAATAATGACGGAAATGATCTTCAGAAATAATTAGACTCCCTTGTAACATAGTGCCAGCTACCGCACCGACTAGGCGAATTTTAAACAATTCCCCTTTATCATCCAAATACTCTAAATCATCGCCCACCTTCATACCCAAAGACCACATGAGTGAATTCATGTCTGCCACAGCGGGTACAATGCGTTCAGATAACTTTTTATCTAATAATTTCCAACCGTCCTTCTTTTCACCTTCTACAACTTGCACGAAAGAGAAAGCCTCTCGATCCAGTAAAGCTTGTGTTTGAACTCCAAGTAATCTCGGCTGTTGTGCGGTATTCAGATTTAAACAACTAGCCTCATCTCCATCCAACACACGTAAGGGCACAACTGGAAAGGGCTTCACATCGCTTAAGGTTGGGATCACATCATTTTGCAAAGGCACCGTAGTGTCTGCCACCAAAGCAAAACCTCCAGTTGCCGCACTGCGTTGATGACTTTGTGTGTTAGCATCCTTGCGGAAAACACTTACAGCAACCACAAGAAAGACCCCACAAGCCAAAATACCTGCCAAAGAAAGACTACGGCCCATACGACGACTTAAATTTTTATCAATCAAATCTTTAAATAAAGATAGTGTATGAGAACGGCTAGTGGCCAAAAGCTGTTCACGAAATAAAACTAAGCCGCCGGTCAGAAAAAGTGCTCCGGCACCAAAAAAAGCTCCAGATGCTGCCATGCCGCTCATACCACGCCCTAGAAGAGCCAGCCCAAGCCCATCCGCAATTGCTATAATAGAGACAGTGTACCAAAAACTACGCCAACCACGTTGAAATGCTCCGGCGTTTGTCTGATGAACAACGAAGCGTCCTGCAACTCCACTCATCAAATCTCTTGCGTTTTCTGTAAGATGGTTTCTGGCTACAAACATCATGCACGAGACACCTGTCATGATACTGGAGATAATACCAACTAGCAGCGAAAGAGGGCTGACGGTGAAAATAAACTCTACTTCGCCTACAGCGTCTCTCCACATTGTCTCAAGACCTGACAACATAAGCCACGTATAAACACAACCTAATGCAGCCCCTATAAGAGACCCGATTACGCTTAAAATAAAACCCTCACTTAAATAAAACTTTAGTATACTACCACGACCCCATCCCAATGCTTTGAGCAACCCAGCTTCACTTTGGCGTTGCTGTAAAGAAAAAGCGAAGAAAAGCCCCGTATTAACCAACGCAGCAATAATAATAAAAAAACTAAAACTAATAAATAATTCAGAAAAATCAAAAGGAGACTTAGCAGCCTTTTTTGCCTGTTTAGCAAAAGCTTCTATCTTAAAACCATGCTCAACGGAAATAATTTCTTGAGCTATCATAGTTTCAGCACTCTGTGAAGAATTCTTCAAAGCAAATCGTACTGCAGTGAGTGAACCATAACGACTACCCCACATTTCCTGCCCTGCAGCTAAGGAGATAAACGCCTTAGGTGTTCCTTTGAAAGCATCCCAATAGTCCTCATCTTTATCTCGTATTTTTTCCAGATCGATAGGTACACCCGGATCCCATTCACGGCAATTATCCTCCTCAGCAATTCCTGGAAAATCAGGCGTCCAATCTGGCCTGAGTAAATCACTCTCTAGAGGTAAAATATATTTTACCTTAAACCTTCTCTCATCCTCAGTGATCTTTCCATCCTTGCCTTCAACATAATAGCGCAAGGAAAGCTCATCTCCGAGAATCACATCGAGATCATCTGCCAGCCATTGGCTGATAGTGGCCTCATTCTCACTAAGAGGATAATCTGCCAAATCGACTGCCGTCACCATAGAATAAGGAGTCGCTGAATCTGCATCTTTTTGTATTTCATTAACCAGATAAGTAAGTACTCCGTAGCGTGATGAATCATTGGCCAGCAAATGATTTGCAGCATTCTCATCAAGAAACACCTGTTCGGAGGAAAGCTGCCACTGGTTACCTTCAGTTAATTTTGTCAGCTTTATTCCGAGATCTTCTATTGTGATCTTACTGCTCAGTTTATTATTTAATTCTTCAGCTTGATCTTGACTCGTAATGAGCAAAAGATTTGCCTTCTGCTCTAACTCAAGTTTCTTTTGCAAGCTATCTATTGGCAAATAAAGGGTGTAGGGAGAAAGATGGCTCGCATGTATCGAGAAACGTCCACCTTGCTTATTACTAAAAATCTCTTTTACTTGAATACGCAGAGATTCCACAACATCGCGTCCACCAGATAAAGGAGCATCTCGAGAGATGAATGAAGGACGCTCCATACGTAAAATTATTTCATCACCTACCTTGATTTTTAAACGCCGGGCTAAAGATTGGTTAATAGCAGCAAATTCGCTCTCTTCAGACTCCTCATCAAAAAACGTAAAGAATGCAGAATCCACACCTAGAACCTGACAAACATTCGCTCTCGCAGAACCATCAGGAAGACTGACACTTCCACTTAAAAACAAGTTTGTGCTTGTTATACCTTCTATCTCCAGAGCTTCTGGCATACGATCGCTAAAAAAACGATTGGCTCGAAATAACAAATAGTCCGCAGAACCCGATCTTTGCTTGGCAAAAGTTTGCAGAGTCAGCCTGACAGAATCCCCCACACCAAGAGCTCCCACTAAAATCAGCGAAGCCAGCATAACAGCCAGGACCACACAGCTATGCATACGCCAGTGGTAACGTAAACTATGGAAAAGAAAACGCGACCAGCTCATTCACTTATCCTGCAGTCTACCATGAACCAAGCGAAGGCAACGTTTCATCCGTCGCGCATAAACATCCGCATGCGTCACCATAACTAGAGTCTGTTTTTCTCTCTCATTGAGATCCACAAGCAAATCAATAAGTTTTTCCGCATTACCTTGATCAAGTGCGCCAGTCGGTTCATCGGCAAGTATCAGAGAGGGTTGATTGATCAAAGCTCTAGCCACAGCTACTCGCTGACGTTCCCCACCGGAAAGTTTCCCTGGCAGATGATTCATACGGTCTTTCAATCCAAATTTAATTAATAATTCCTCAGCTCTTGTTTTTACATCAAGTGAAGATTTATTTAATAATGTAGGAACAAGAATATTTTCCAGGGCAGAGCAATGAGGCAATAAATGGTGCATTTGAAAAATAAAGCCCACTTCCTTATTTCGAAACTGTCCCAGTTCCTTCTCGCTTTTCTCTGCAAGACTTTTTCCCTGCCATATCAATTCTCCACCAGAAGGTTTATCTAGTGCTCCTATAAGATTGAGCAGGGTGCTCTTGCCACTACCGGACTCTCCCACAATAGCGACAGAATCTCCTGCATCTATTTGCAAACTGATTTCCTGCAACACCGTCAAAATACCACCAGGTCTGTCAGCGTCCTGATAATCCTTTGAAATATTATTTAGCTCTATCATGTCATTTCCTGTTTAATCCATATTGAAAAGCCATCGCTTTGCTTTCATTTCAAATCTTGGCCAGGACTCACCCTCATGTAGTTTGACTGGGATGCGCAATGAAAAAGCCTGCTCCATCGCCTCCTGCAATAAAATAGCTAACGCTTTCGCATCAAAACCATGCATCACCTCGATCTCAATCTCCAACTCAACCATCTCATTACTCTTAGTCACTAGAACACGATATTCCGCGATCCCTTCGATAGAGTGAACGACATCATCCACTGCTTGGGGGTAAAGATTAACGCCTCGAACAATCACCATATCATCAACACGACCCAGCACCCCGCCAGGCAAAAGTGTCATATTATCCTTTCTCAACAACTTCACATAATCTCCTGTTTTATAACGTAACACAGGAGACGC
Organism: Verrucomicrobiota bacterium; assembly: GCA_039193385.1. Lineage (GTDB taxonomy): Bacteria > Verrucomicrobiota > Verrucomicrobiia > Methylacidiphilales > JBCCWR01 > JBCCWR01. The sequence goes on from JBCCWR010000011.1 coordinate 7,737, forward strand.
AGTGCGGCCCAAAGGTGTTAAAACGAGTTCACCCTCCTGGCCATTGGCCACATGTTGACCTGACTCTTTATCAATAACTTCCACAATATATCTATCATCTAACAATCTTAAACAGGCTTGTTCTTCATCATCATAGTGCACACCCACAGGTCCAACCTCAGTCATGCCATAGTGATCCATGACTTCAACTTCAGGCCAGCGATGTTGTAACTTGGCTCTGAAAGCCTCGGAACTTCCTCCCGGCTCTCCGGCCACAATGATTTTTTGCACACTTAGATTATTTAATAAAATCCCCTCCTCACGTGCTACTTCTGTGAGCCTTAAAGCATAGGTTGGCGTACAACATAAAACCGTAGCCTTGTTTCTCAACATCACATCGAGACGCATACGTGTACTCATGGCCCCACCCGGAATACATAAGCAGCCTAGTTTATGTGCCGCCTCAAACGCTGTCCAAAACCCAAGAAAAGGTCCAAAAGAAAAAGCAAAGAAAATCCTGTCATCACCCGTCACTCCACTAGCATCATAAACCATCTGCCAGTTATCCAACATCCAGGACCAGCCTTCTTCCGTATCCAGCCAGATAATAGGCTCACCACCACTTGTCGCACTCGTTTGACAATAGCGGTTATAGGCTGCAAGAGGCATAGTCAAGTTAGAGCCGTAAGGTAAATGCGCCTTTCTATCTGCTAGGATTTCCGCCTTCGTCGTCAATGGAACCTTGTTATAAAAAGCGTCTAAACTCAATAGGTCATCTTTTACGCCAGCCTCGGCGAGACGCTGCTGATAGAAAGGATTGGATGCGCGTAATAAACGAAGAAGTTGATTTAACTCTTGCAGTTGGTGGTCTGTCATACTCATGAGTCATTCTACATTCTAATTCTAAATAGATGACGCCTGCTGCAAGCGTGTCTTGATGGCTGCAGGGATAGGTGCGGAAGTAAATTTTCTATGATGCTTTCCGGTATCGTCTTCTATAAAACGCACACAGACCGCCGTTAATTCACCTCGAGCTGCCAGCATCCATTGACCTTCCATGCATTTATTAAAATCAAAAACATAATGCAATGACTTCTCACGTATCTCTACAACCTTCAACACAATCTCTAACTCATCCTCATACTTTAAGGGTTTAAGATAATCGCAAGTCGCTTTGACCCGTGGCCACCCCACTTCGACGCCATCAAATTCATGATGAATGCTAAAACCAAGGGATCGGAAAAAAGCATGCTCTGTCTCCTCCATCAAACGAAAGAAGTTTGAGAAATGCATAATGCCCGCCATATCGGTTTCATGAAAATGCACACGCCTTTGGTAGTTAAAAGAGGCTCCTTTGGTTTCTTCCTCAGAACTCATACTCATAAAGTTAAAATTATTTCAAATTGAGCTTGCAGACTCAAACACTAACTCACGAAGGAAAAAAGATACTCAACACCAGTCAAACTGGCCTTGATACTCTTGCTTGCACTAAACTTATTTACTTAAGCTCAATTCTATTTAAATTATATATCAGTGCCTAATGGGCTTGATCATGTCTGATATTGATAACACAACTTCAATACCTCCTACCTTACCAGAAGAAGAAATTGCCCAGATACGTAAAGATCTCACTATATTTCTGGCACAACGTATTACCTTTTCTCTCTTTCAACCAGGTCAAGAAGATGAACTCAAAGAACAAATAACCAAGCTTGTAACGGACCGAATTCATGACAGGAAAATCCCTCTTTCTGACGACATCAAGGAAATCATTATAGATGACATCATTTCCCATATGCTGGAAAAGAGCAAAATACAAGTCACTGCACCTCCATCTGCTACGTCCTCTACCGCTACAACAACTACAAGAGAATCTGAGCAAGGCCAAAGTCCTGAAGCACCCGTCATTTCTTTTCTTCAACTCAAAAGTGACATGGTCCAGTATATTGCCCCCATTCTGGAAGATGAAATCCTTCAATCCGGGAGTGCCGATCGGCTCAAATCTCACATCACACACTTGGTAAATAACAGGCTTCAGCATAAAGATCTAAGCCTAGATGAGGAAACACATGCCAGGCTTATTGAGGAAATGCTCCAAGGTTTGAAGAATCTAACCACCAGCGAAGAAAGCGTAAATAAACCCACACCCAAAACAACGCCCATTGATACCAGCCTACGCCGCCTCTTTCTCTTTGACATAGCCACACATCTCGATCTTGTAGCTTTGGCTCAAATAGACCGTGGACAAGCTTACGCCCAAGTTGCCCAGGTTCTTGAACAAAAATGTGCAGAGAAAAAGATTGATCTCGATCCTATTGAAAAGAAAACCTTTATACACGACATCCTATCAGGTCAAAACATGGAGTTCCAACTTTAGAAATTAAAACATCACCATGCTTCTCTCAGTTGCATTCCGCTGAGGAAATCATAATATTAGCAACATGAAATCAGCTTACGAACTCGCCATGGAGCGTTTGGCAGAAAAAAACCCTGCACCTAAACTTACAGAAAAACAAAAAGAAGAAATCAAAGAGTTAAATTCTGTCTATGAATCCAAAATCGCTGAACGGGAAACTTTTCTGCGCAGCCTCATTGCAGAAGCTCAAATACAAAATAACTTTGCCGAAAAAGCAGAGCTTGAAGCCCAACTCTCTCGTGATGTCGCAACTATCAAAGAAGAATGGGAACTTAAAAAGAAGAAAGTATGGGATCATAAAGATTAAGACTCCCGAATTGCTTTCAATCTAAAAAATTATTTCCCTAAGATAATTATTTTTAACTACCTGCAAAAATCATTTTTCTGCAAGCCTTGGGCAAAATCAGACACATTTAATTCGTTAGCATTGCGAAGAGCTTGCTGCAATCATGGCTACGACATCATGTTCGTTAAGCTCATAAGTGCTAAAATTTGAAAATATAACTAGGATCTAAGAGCAGGTTTATCGGCGTTAGCCTGAGCAACCTGTTCTGGTGTGATACTAGGAAAGCCATAAACCACCTGGCCATTTTTCCATATAGGTAGTTTGCGATTTTCTTTTTTTGCTTTTTCAGCGACTTGGAGCGCCGCCCTACATAAGGCTGCATAACCTAGTTTGGCATAATAATCACTGTTGCTCATAACTAATCAGATTTTTCTATTAATTTAGGAATTTCCTCGCTCGTGTCAAACACGAGCCAAGTATCGACGATCTCTCCATATATCTCATTAAAATTCTTCCAACTTCTATCAAAACGTCTTCGAATATCTGCTTCGGGTATATTATGACCTCCCTCAGAAACTCTATTTTTTACTCTATCAACAGCCATTTCTACAGAAGGTAGCTTTAAATAAAACATAATGACTTCATAGCCTTGTTTCTTCCAGTCTTTGATTCGTTTTATGTATGTTGTCCCACTTAATGTTGATTCAAATGCAAAAGACTCGGACTTAGAAACAGATTCCTCAATTCTTTTCAGCATAAGTCTGCCTGCCTGTATTTTTACTTTTTCTGGAGCTAGAGGAGATAGACCGCTGGCTATTAGGTCAGCATTGATGTAACAACTTTTCATAATAAATTAACTCAAAACTCTATAAGAGTTTTGTAAGGATCTCATTTTCGTTCTAACTCTTGGTCTTCATAGAGCTTATATTTATAAGGTTATTTTTTACACAACTCATTATTTTACTGATATCTTTTTGAGATGTATCTGTTGGTCTTATTTAGAGATGCTTACAAGAGTTAATCATAAACCTGAACTTAATTCTTATCTAAAAAATTATTTGCCTAAGAGAGTAATTTGTAGTTATTTGTTGTAAGTACAACTTCATAGGATGAAGACGCCTAGATAAGGTCTCTTGCTTCCTTACTTTCTTGAAACATGAAAAGCACCAGGGTCATTATTTTGTGTGCAGGAGAAGCTGCAAGATGGCAAAATCATTTGGGAATACTCTAACAATTAATACCCATTGGAGGTGAAACTCTTCTGCAGCGCACCGTTAGACTCCTCCATTCTCATGAACTCTATAATATTAGCATTGTTGCACACGATGAGCGATTGAAGATAGATTCGTGCGAATTTTATAAACCTTTAAAAAGCAAGTGGACAGCTGAAACGCTTCTTTCAACACAATCATTATGGGATGAAAGAACAATCGTGTTGCTTGGAGATGTTTTTTATACAAAAGCCGCTATGGGCACAATTGTTCATTTAAATGCAAACATTCGTTTTATTGGAAGAAACAAAAAAAGTAAGTATACATCCACGCCTTGGAAAGAGTTGTTCGCTGTATCTTTTGAGAAAGATAGCCATTTGGCATTGATCGAAAGTATTAACGTAGCCATTCAAGATGCTCAATCAGGGGGTAAAGGTAAGTTATGGCAAATTTATAGATCTTTAGTTGGGCTTCCTTTAAATAAAATAGAGTTTGATTCTATCATCTTTATTCATATCGATGATTTTACGGATGATTTCGATTCTCCAAGTGAATATGACGCCAGCATCAAACGCTATGAATACCTAACCTCGAATAACATTTTCAAGAGAATATGGATTCACCTATGGATGCTCTATATTGATATCACCACCACCGTTAAAAATATTTTTGGTATTTGATTGATGTGTCCTGAAGCTTATCTGTTTCAAGCAAGGTTCTTTTTATTTGTACCACCAGTTAAAAGCTATTTCTTGTGAGGAATATCCCTGTACCAAGGCCAGAATTTCACCTGCGAGGTACAGCGACCCAGTAGCCAGAACTTCAACTTTGCGCTGACGTATATTCTCCCAGCAGGTTGAAATATTGGGCCAAAGTCGAACATGGGCCTTTTTAAAATGTTCTTTTAAATGCTGAGGCATGAGTGCCCGGGGTGATTCCAGAGGAACCAGGTGCAAGGTCAAACCCTCTCTATCCAGCAAGGAGATTAAGCTCCTTTTTTTTCGCTCTCCCTGACAGGCAAAAATGATTTCTGATGGATCCTTTCCTGTCATGCTTCGCCATGTTTGCAGCACAGCGCACAGACTGGCCTCATTATGCGCTCCATCAATCATCATCAAGGGCTCTCGATTTATAATCTGACAACGCCCTGGCCAGTTTACTTCTTCGAGACCTTGAGCAATAGATTGAGAACCTGCCTGCACTATTTTTACTAATCCGAGCTGTGCCAAATGATCAAAGACGGCCAGAGCTAATTGAGCATTTTCTGCTAAATGCTTGCCATACAGTTTTAGGGAAAAGTGCTGCTCTTTCCATTGAATGACATTCTCTTCATTCTCATGGTTATGATGAATCACATGCAGAGGTATTTTGAGAGCCTGAGCACGGTTGCATAGCACTTGCATCACTTCTTCTTGCATGGAGGATACAAATACAGGTGTGCCCTCTTTCATAATCCCGGCTTTCTCTGAGGCAATCTCTTCCAAGGTATCTCCCAGAAACTCTGTATGGTCGAGCCCAATGCTGGTAATGACACTGGCGAGGACATTTTCTGCGGGTAGAACATTGGTCGAGTCGAGTCGCCCGCCTAAGCCCACTTCCACCACGGCCACATCGACTTTCTGCTCATAAAAAAATTCCCAAGCCATCAACGTGGTTGCTTCAAAGAAAGTCGGCTCCCACTTCTGCAGAGTGGGGTCATCCAGTAATCTTTTTCCCAAACGCGCTACATCCTCTTTAGAGATTAATGTACCATTCACTTGAATACGCTCACGAAACGTAATCAGATGAGGTGATGTATACATTCCCACTTTAAGGCCAGCGGCTTTGAGTAAGGAAGCCAGCACAGCCGCCACTGTGCCTTTACCATTGGTTCCGGCAATGTGAACGACTTTCAATTGCCGCTGAGGATTTCCCCAGGCTGCACAGACTTGATGCATATTTTCCAGACCCAGTTTAATAGCGGAATTTCTCAGACGATATAACGCCTGCAGCGTCAAATCATAGTTTTCATTTAAGGTCTCCATTTATAAAAAAAATAAGGTAGCTGATTTTTGCATTAATCACATTACGTGAATGACATTTTTCTGACTTTCTCTATTTTGTGCCCTTTATGAGACTTTTCTCGAAAATACGTCTACAGAATATTATTCGCAAAATTCAGTCAACGCGCATCCTTGTGATAGGCGACGTTATGCTTGATCAATTCATCTGGGGCAAGGTCTCCCGTATTTCCCCTGAAGCACCCGTACCCGTAGTACACGTCACCAGCGAGTCATCCTACCCGGGCGGCGCCTCTAACGTGGCTCGAAGCTTGGCCGACTTCAGCGTTACCACTTCCATCGCCGGGGTTATCGGCCAGGATACTGGAGGTAACGAATTATTGGATATTCTTCATAAAAGCAATATCCAATCCGACCTACTGCAGATTGAAAGGGACTACGCCACTATTAAGAAAACTCGCATCGTCGCACGACAGCAGCAAGTGGTTCGTGTCGACCGTGAGGAAAAATTACAACTGAGCCCTGAGAAAGAAGAAAAATTTTTAAATGCGATCGAAGATAAGATCGATTCGTTTGACGCCATTATTCTGGAAGATTATGGCAAGGGACTCTTCACCCAATCCATCGCGGATGCATTGATCAAACTAGCAAATCAACATAGCAAGATTATCACAGTTGATCCCAACCCGAACAATCCACTTTCCTGGAGAGGCGCAACGCTCATAAAACCTAACCGTATCGAAGCTTATTCAGCCGCAGGTCATCCTCTAGCAGAGGATGAGGAGTCGCTTGTGAAAGTGGGATCCATGTTGCTCGATCTCTGGCAGATGGATCATCTTCTCATTACACTCGGAGAGCAGGGCATGATGCTTTTCCACAAGAGTGGTAAGACCTACCATACGCCCACGCGCGCACGTGAAGTTTTCGACGTCTCAGGTGCTGGAGACACAGCCATCGCCTTCCTCACGGCCTCTATCGCTGCCGGATTAAAACTTGAGGAGGCGGCGGAGATTTCCAATCACGCTGCTGGCGTTGTTGTAGCGAAGCTTGGCACGGCAACACTTATGCCAGAAGAACTCATTGAACACATCCTTGATGAAGAAGTAAGTAATCAAAAAAAACGCCGCTAAAAACAAAATCTAACTCGACAATGAACCCAGCCGTTTTTCTAGATCGTGATGATACGATCATCAAGAATGTCCCTTACAATGGAGACCCTTCGCAGGTAGAACTGTTAACTGATGTCAAAGAAGCGCTTCAACTCCTTGAAAAAATGGAATTCAAACTCTTCATCGTATCCAATCAAAGTGGAGTCGGGCGTGGCCTTATAACGGTTGATCAAGTTAATCAGGTGAATGAGGAAATGAACCGCCAGCTGGACAACAACTTTTTTACGGAGATTTATAATTGCCATGCATCTCCAGATGCGAAGGATGGCTCATCTGCCGAAGAACTTCAGCTGCGCAAGCCATCTCCAGAACTTCTTCTGCAAGCTGCTAAAAAATGGAATTTGCATCTGGCCTATTCATTTTTCATCGGCGACCGTTTATCAGACATCGAGTGCGGCCACAATGCAGGTTGCCGATCCATCCTGGTTACCAATGGAACTGTGTCTGATCAAATGACGAAAGCCTCCCGTGTGGCAAACTTTACGGCATCCACCTTGCTTGGGGCAGCCCAGTGGATTCAACAGCAAACTGGAAAGCTTACAGCGAAATCATGAACATCGCCATCATCCCTGCACGTTATGCATCAACTCGCTTTCCGCGAAAGATGCTCGCGACCTTAGGGGGAAAACCTTTACTCCAATGGGTCTGGGAAGGCGTGCAACAGTCCGAGAAGATTCAAAGAGTTTACATCGCTACAGATCATCAAGAAATCGTGCAGCTTGCAGAAAATTTCAATGCGGAAGTGCTCATGACAGATCCAGATCTCCCCTCTGGCACGGACCGTATTGCGGCAGCGTTAGAACAACTTGAACAACAAAACATCAGACCTGAAATCATTGTCAACGTGCAGGGTGATGAACCACAGATCAAGGGGACTGTTCTTGATGCATTATTGCAAACCATGCTGGAAAGTAACGCCTCTATGGCGACCCTGGCCCGCCGCATGGACGAGAATGAAGAAGCCTCCAATCCTCATATCGTCAAAGTAGTAACTGACCATCAAGGGAAAGCACTTTACTTTTCACGGGCTCCCATCCCTTTCCATAGAGATAAAAATGAGGCCGCCGCTGAATCTTACTATCACCATATAGGTATTTATGGCTACCGCACAGAGATCCTTCGCCGTATTGTTCAATGGCCCCAAACGACACTCGAACGTATGGAAAAACTGGAACAATTACGGGCCTTGCAGAATGGTATTGCGATTCAGGTGGTGCCAACTAGTTTGAAGACCATCGGCGTTGATACGCCGGAGGATCTTGAGCTATTGGAAAGCATGATTACGAAATGAAGTATATTTTTATTACAGGCGGAGTCGTCAGTTCTCTGGGTAAGGGACTTACGGCAGCAGCTCTGGGAACCCTCCTGGAACACCGCGGCCTTAAAGTTGTCATACAAAAATTTGACCCTTACCTGAATGTCGACCCCGGAACCATGAGCCCCTTCCAACACGGTGAAGTTTATGTGCTCAGTGATGGTGCTGAAACGGATCTCGATCTCGGTCACTATGAGCGTTTTACAAGTTCACAGTTGAGTAAAAACAATAATCTCACCGCGGGTCAAGTGTATGAAGAGGTGCTACGCAAAGAAAGACGTGGCGACTATCTGGGCAAAACGGTGCAAGTCATTCCACATATCACCAACGAAATCAAAGCACGCATTAAAAAAGTTTCCCAAATACATGACTGCGATGTTGTCATCACCGAAATCGGTGGAACTACAGGCGACATCGAAGGATTGCCTTTTCTGGAAGCGATTCGTCAGTTCGCACTGGAAGTCGGGCAGGAAAATGCTCTCTTTCTCCATGTTACTTTACTTCCTTTTATTAAAGCCGCTGGAGAATTAAAATCCAAGCCGACTCAACAAAGTGTGGCTAAGTTGCGCGAGATTGGTATCACGCCCAAAATCTTAGTTTGCCGAACCGAGCACCCCATTGACCAAGATATTCGTCAAAAACTTTCCCTATTCTGTAATGTTTCTCCAGAAGCAGTTATTGAGGAAATTGATGTGGCTTATTCCATTTACGAGGTACCTCTCATGCTACAAAGAGAAAAGCTCGACGACCTTGTGTGCCGCTATCTTCACCTTGATTTACCGGAGGCTAACATGCGCAAGTGGGAATCCATGGTCAACCGCATCATCGCGCCTAAATATCACATCAACATCGCCGTCGTCGGAAAATATATTGAGCATCAAGATGCCTACAAAAGTATCTATGAAGCTCTCACGCATGCTGGAGCGGCCAACGACTGTGGTATTTATGTCATTCGTGTTGAAGCTGAGGACATTGAAGCTGAAGGCGCAGGCAAGTTTCTCAATGGAGTCGATGGCATCCTTATTCCCGGCGGCTTTGGAGGTCGCGGAATCGAAGGTAAAATTCAAGCGGCACAGTTCGCCCGGGAAAATAAAATTCCCTATTTAGGGCTTTGCCTCGGCATGCAGATCGCTGTTATTGAATTTGCCCGCCATGTCTGCGGTATGACCGGTGCACATAGCACCGAATTTCAGGAGGCAACTCCAGATCCTGTCATCTCCCTCCTACAAGAGCAAAAAGATGTGAAAGTTAAGGGTGCATCCATGCGCTTGGGAGAATATCCCTGCACGCTGGCAAAAAAAAGTAAGGCACATCAGTATTACAAACAGAGCATGATCATGGAGCGTCACCGTCACCGTTATGAGTTTAATAGCCAATATCGGAAAACGATTGAGGAATCCGGCATGCGCATTGCAGGCACTTATGCGGAAAAAGATTTAGTCGAAGTCGTGGAAATAATTGACCACCCTTTTTATGTGGCATGTCAATATCACCCTGAGTTTTTATCCAAGCCCATGCAGGCGCATCCTCTTTTTAAAGGCTTTGTAGAAGAGAGCCTAAAGTTATCACTCGCTGAAAAGAACGAGAAAAAGTAAGCTCAAACCTCGAAAATTTACCAAGATCTCTAATTATGATGCCGCGAAAAAATCGCTCCCTCACTCTTATTTCCGGACCCTGTGTACTGGAAGATAAAACATCCGCGCTACGCATCGCCAAACGGCTCAAAAAAATAGCAGATGACTTGGGCTTTGACCTCATTTTTAAAGCCTCGTATGACAAAGCAAACCGCACGTCTGTCTCTTCCTACCGAGGACCAGGACTTCAAGAGGGGCTAGCCATCCTCAGCGAGATTAAAGAGAAGGTTGAAATTCCCGTGCTCAGCGACGTCCATTCAGTTGAAGAAATCGCGCCCGCCGCTAACGTGTTAGATATTTTACAAATACCCGCGTTCCTTTGCCGCCAAACCGACCTCATCCTGGCTGCCGGTCGTTCAGGCTGCGCCGTGAATGTTAAAAAAGGCCAGTTTCTCTCACCCAATGACATCAATCCCATTGCGAAAAAATTGCGTAAAGCAGGCTGCAAGAAATATTGGATCACTGAACGTGGAAGCACTTTTGGCTACAACAACCTTGTGGTCGATATGCGTGGACTGGTTTGGATGCGAGAGCAAGGCCACTCTGTTATTTTCGATGCCACGCACTCTGTGCAGCGCCCCGGAGGACTTGGCCAGGCCACGGGCGGAGATGGTTATCTGGCTCCCGCTTTGGCTCGCGCTGCTGTAGCCACCGGTGTTGATGGACTATTTATTGAAACACACCCTAACCCGGCTGAATCCCCTTCTGATGGAGCGAATATGATTCCGCTTGCAGAACTTCCCAAGGTTCTGCGAAAAATAAAGGCTATTCACGAGGCAGCTGCATAACATGAACCGACCCCAAACACACCATCATACCAGAAGTCAACTTACATGGTTTTCTATCTGTATCCTCGCTTTGCTCTCCATGAGCTATGTCTTTGCTCAGACAGAGTTTGAAATAGGCTCCATTATCCGTGGTTTTGAAATGCCGCAACACGATGAAAATGGCGTACTGAAACTAAAGGTCATCGGTCGTGAAGCCACCGTCATGACGATGAACCGCATCAAGGTGCGTGGCTTAAAAATTGAACTTTATGATAATGATGAAACCATCATGGAAGTAACTTCCAAGCAAAGTGACTTCTGGCGTATCGAAAACCGTCTGACTACCAGTCATGGTGTGAACATCAAACGTGCCGGGCTGAATGTTGAAGCTGAAAATATGGATTGGAACCTCACGGAAAACCGCGGCCACCTCCAGGGAAAAGTTAAAGTAACTCTAACACAAGAACCTCAGGACAAGGAACCTACTACGAAATGAAAATGAAACGACTCGCTCTCTTACTGCTCAGTGTAACTCTCACTCTGCTCACTCCGGTCATCGCACAGGATGAAGAAGAGACAGAGACCACCATCACTAGTGACAACTTCAAACTCGACCTTGCGGAAAAGCAGGGTGTCTTCTCCGGCAAAGTGGTGGTGGTTCATCCCAGGTTCGAGTTAAAGGCGGAAGAGATTATTGTTTTTTTCACTGATGGAAACAAAATCAGCCGCATGCTGGCGAAAGGCAATGTCAAGATTGACCAGGTTGATAAGTCCTCCGAAAGCCGCGAAGCGGAGTATTTCGTCACTGATAAAAAGATTATCCTCAGCGGCAACCCTGTGGTCATGCAGGGCGAAAATCAAGTCTCCGGTAACACCATTACCCTCTTTCCAGATAGTGATAAGATGGAAGTCGAAGGACGAAGCAAAGTTCAGTTCTTCCTGGAATAAAACATACCTTAATATGTAGAACAACCAGGGTAGCATGGCAGAACTATTAAACACAGACGGACTGGTTAAAACCTACGGAGATCGCAACGTCGTCAATGGCGTTAGCATGAACATTGAAGAAGGCGAGATTGTGGGACTGCTCGGACCCAACGGAGCCGGTAAAACCACCACCTTCTATATGATAGTCGGACTCATTCGACCCAGCACAGGACGCATCTTTTTTAACGGACGCGACATTGCTGATATGCCCATGTACCGACGCGCGCGACGTGGCATTGGTTATCTGCCCCAGGAGGAATCTATCTTCCGCTACCTGACCGTTGAAGAGAACATCATGGCCATACTGGAAACGCTCCAGATTTCACAAAAAGAACGCATTGAGCGTCTTGAAGAACTTCTCATGGAGCTGGGCATCGAGCATGTACGCAAAAACAAAGCTTACACTTTATCCGGCGGTGAAAAACGTCGACTCACCATCGCCCGCTGCCTGGTCACCGACCCGACCTTGCTTTTGCTGGATGAACCCTTCAGTGGTGTGGACCCCATGGCCGTCTATGACATTCAACAAATCATATTATCTCTAAGAGAGCGTGGGCTGGCCATACTCATCACAGACCACAACGTCCGTGAAACACTCTCCGTGGTCGACCGTGCTTACCTCATCTGTGAAGGACGTGTGGAAAGCGAAGGCACCAGCGACTTCCTGATTAATGATCCCGTCGCCCGAGAACTCTACCTGGGTCCGAGATTTAATATTTAAACCCGCATTTCCGGGTTTTTTCTCAGAAAGTCATTGCTACTTAATGGGGCTGATAGTAAATTTTTCAGTCCAATCCAGATGGCGGTCGTAGCTCAGTTGGTAGAGCCCCTGATTGTGGTTCAGGTTGTCGCGGGTTCAAGTCCCGTCGATCGCCCATTTTAAATTCTATTCTAGCAAGTCACCTTCTAAAAATTAAAGTGACAAAGGATACAGCTCAGATAACCCTATCAGAGTTTGACAAGAGCATCTATTCACGGCAGAGAAAAAAGTAGTTGAGCCAAAACATATGCAGAACGCTCATTAGACAGCTCAATTCGATGTCTTTTGCTATGTATGAAAGATCAACGTAAGATTATTTTATTCAAATGCTCAAAGAAGTTTGTACGACCTTACTGAAGATTCTTTAGAAGTGCATAATTTGTTTGAGTCATAGTAGGAAAGGGCAGAAACTATGAGGTCATGAGATCGCAACTGGATGCATTCGTTGCATCAGACAGCATACGTGCGGCAGAATAAAATTGATGAAATAAAAAGACTTTAATACGCCCAACATATTATGAAAAAATTGATACTTCTATTTTGTTTAATCACCTCTTCCTTACATGCTGAAGGCGACTGGAATATCTTGTTTGACGGTTCCACACTTGAGGGCTGGAAATCTAATGAGGAAGCTCCCGGAGTTTTTAATATTACAGAAGATGGGGTCCTTGAGGTAAGAGGAGGAAGGGCTCATTTGTTCTGGATGGGAACAGATAAAATCCCAGGAGAGTTTGTTGATTTCGAGTGGTACGGTGAGATCAAAACAAGTCCAAACGCGAATTCAGGTATTTTCTTCCACACTAAATATCAGGAGGACGGCTGGCCGGAATGGGGGTTGGAAGCGCAAGTGAATACCAGTCACAAAGGCCCCAGTAAAACTGGGAGTATCTGGGGTAAACAAAATTTAGCTGTGTCTCCTGTAGCAGACAATCAGTGGTTCAAATATTCGATCAAAGTAGTCGGTAAAACCGTGACGATCCGTTTGAATGGAAAGATTGTTAATGAATATACAGAACCCGACACACCAGAAGTTTCAGAAAAACGTCCCCATGTTCGTCTGGGCAAAGGGACGTTTGCGCTACAAGGGCATGATCCTGGATGTATCGTCCATTTCCGCAATATACGCGTGCGGTCTCTATAATCGAGTGGGGCAAACTACTCTATCCCGCAATTTTTGTTTGCTTTCGGCCCCATTTCGAGAACAAATTTGCTTCCCGAAAGTAACGCTTTATGCCTTAGCCAGGGTCTTTTCACGCATCACGTTCTTCGCTGCCTGGTAAGCTTTTATCAGACTGAATCCGAACACTCCTTTTCGATGAGCGTCTAAGAAGGTTGATACACCGTGATTGGAATTCATGCCAAAGATGCTCCCGTTGCTCATCTATTAGAATAAAGAGTGGAGAATATCCTGCTGTCTGTCAGCATCGATCAAAATGCACAAAAAGTAACTGGTGCTGAGCATGGTAGAAGTCCCATAGCCAATCATCCGTATAAAAGTCTCGGCCCTAATCGCGATGGACTTTTTAATCAAATGGGCTGTAGTAATGGCTATCCTCAGAAATATAAAAAGATGTTAGACAGAGCGTATCATAAGCTAGTATGTGTGTCGCAAACTTCATAATATGCCTTAAATTCTGGTTAATTTTTAAAGCCAAGCAGCAATAAATAGAATGATGGCATAGACAAAACTGAGCCAAAGGTTTATAGCCATAAGTGGCAAATATACTAATAACTAAAAAAAGTCGGAACTATTCCATTTCTATGTTAACAAGCAAGTTGTCATAAAAATTAAAGAAACTAAAATAAAACAGACAATATATTGCATGAAAATTATAAAAATTAAGAAGCAAACTTACTCGAAGATGTTGATGTTTTCGTTTTTTGCTACCCTCAGCTTTCAATTCTCTATATGCGCACGAGCTAATGATCTTCCGAATGTGGTGCTCATCGTAGCAGACGACCTGGGCTATGCCGATGTCAGCTACACCATGGATTATGCCATGTCGATGCGCACCTCAGACTATGTAGACAAGCCCTGGAGTTCTAAACCACTCGCAGAGGTGCATACACCCAATATTGACCGTCTGGCTCGCCAAGCAGCAGTCTTTACCAATGGCTATGTGAATGCCAATGTCTGCTCTCCAACCCGCGCCGGGCTCATGCTGGGACGTTATCAGCAACGTGTTGGTATTTATAGTGCGGGAACTGGAGGAACCGGTATGCCGCTCTATGAAAGCCCTGAGCATTCGAAATCCGGCGTGGATTTTCCAAAAATTAATCCGATGATGCCCGAGTTTTTGAAGCAGTCAGCAGATCCTTCTCGCCATTATGTGTGTGGTGCTTTTGGCAAATGGCATCTGGGATTGGATAGAGTTGTGCGTGTAAGAAAAGATGGATCGATCAAGTCGAAATCCGGGGGCGTTAGCAGTATGGATTTTGATTATGTTTCGATCGGAAACGGGTATGAAGAACCTGACCTGAAGGCTCCCATCAATGACGAGCTGGCTCCAGTCAACACAGATCAACCTTTTGATCCTACATGGAAAGGAGGAAGTCCCTGGCACTGCTTAAACCGAGGGTTTGATCACTACTTCTATTTCATGGGGCGTGGTGCCCATGATTTCTGGGATCCAAATGGCATTTATGACAGTAATGATCCCAAACACCCCCTGCGTCGAACAGTTGGTTTGGATAAGCGACTGAATCCTGGTGCCTCTGGCACCGCTAATGATGCACAGATCCCCGATGAAGCCTGGGAGAGCAGTGGTGCACCATATCGCATACACAAAGAGCGTGTTCCAGAAAACTACCTCACGGTACGGATCACTGATGCGGTGTGCGATTTTATTAAGCAGCAGGCAGCAAGCCCTCAACCTTTTCTAGCCTATGTTCCGTATAATGCTCCGCATTCCCCTTTACAAACGCCTCACCACATGGATCCCGTCACGGGTATCCTGGATCCATTAGGGGTCAATGATCGCCGCTATCATGTAGTCGATGAAGCAGGCGCGCCGGTTACTCCGGTGACAGATAAAGTTTTTGCAGATTGGCTGGACCCGAAGACTCCTGATCCGAAATGGTTTCCGGACCCACTCTACTATTACGAAACATATAAAGATGATCCAGATGCCTTTCGCTTCTTTTATGGAGTTGAAGTGACCAAGAAGTATGAAGAAGTCATCCGTCGTCGCTGCAGAACCGTAGCGATGAATCAATGGATTGATAAAGGTATCGGTCAGATTGTGGAAAAGTTGAAAGATCCCAATGGGGATGGTGATTATTCAGACAGTGTCTATGACAACACCATAATCCTGTTTCTTTCTGATAACGGAGGGGCTACCGTAGGAGGCGCTTCTAATGCACCCCTGAGTATGGGAAAACATAGCAACTTTGAAGGAGGCCTTCGTGTTCCATTCTTCATAAGTTGGCCTGCGATGCTTAAAAAACAATATGGAACTGCTGTAAACGATATCGGCGAAACGGTTGCAAAACAGCAATTAATACATGCACCAGTAATGGCCTTCGATATTCTTCCAACCCTCTTAGAAATAACAGGAGAGAAACCGCTCAAGCCGGATCCACTATTAAATGCAGAAGCCCAGGCTTTTTATGATTATACTCCGGACGGGAAAAGCCTGCTCCCTTTGATTCGTGGTGAAGTTGATTCGATTCATGACTATTTGTTCTGGGCCCAGGAGAAGGATTCGATCACTACAGGTGCTGTTCGGCGAGACCAGTGGAAACTGGTTTTTTCAAAAAAAGGTTCCATCTCTCTGTATAATCTGGATGAGGATATTGCAGAACTCCAAGACCGGTCAGCCGATCACCCGGAAATTGTTAAAGATCTTAAAAAGGCTTACATCGATTTTATGAATAGCGCAGCAGAGTCCTACCGCCAGCCTGTACCCAATAAGCTGATGCCTAAAAGCCTTCAAGCAGCAAGCCAATAAGAAACCGTTAGAGAAAAGAGAATAACAAGGATGTTAGAGTCTTCGCAAGGACACATGATTATAAACTCTACCGTAACGGAGACTTTTTTAATGTGCCCAAAGACCCTGATGAAACACAAGCTCTAACTAATGAAGACCTAAGTGAAGGTCAGATTCAGATAAAAATGAAGCTTCAAGATGTTATCAAAAGCTACGAAGGTATCCGAACCCACTGAAAGCAATTGGCAACTGTTTCTCATACTTTACATTTAGAGCTAATAAGATATAGGACACGCTTAAATAAGTGCCCCCCTACGTAAGCCTATTAAGGGCAACATCAAATAAATCATCATCGTTTACAAGCTCTGTGTAAAAATGAGCTAATCATCTCTGGCATTTTCACATGTTCTGATATTGCGATGCATTGTATTTGCATCAACTTTATAGATCCTAGCTAGACAAATGAGCAAAACTTTGTTTTGCTTTCCTGAATGGCTCAATCTAAGCCTCATGTTAAAGCTCTATTCGTTCATACCGAAAACGAGGAATCTGAGAGAATTTTTTCGATTCTCAAGAAATCCCGCAGGGCAGCGTTTGAAGTCAAACATGCGACAACCTTAAAGGAATCGCTTTTCTACCTTAAGACAGAAACCTGGGATATTGTATTGGCTAACCTGGATTTATCCGACAGCTCGCCCAATGATACCTTCGGGAAACTACACACGTCCTTTCCAGATACCCCCATTCTCTTACTCATTGACTCAGAAGTTGAAACTCAGGCTTTGAAAGCTATGGAGGAAGGAGCACAGGAATATGTCATCACTAAACTGGTGACCCCACGCGCCATGATTAGAGCTGTTTTTTACGTCATTGAAAAACTGACCAATGAACGAGCGCTGGAGCTTGAACGTAAACTTCTCCATAATCTGATGGAGAACATCCCTGACCGCATCTTTTTCAAAGATAACAAGAGCCGCTTTATTCGAGTCAACAAAGCCTTATCCATTTTTCACGGTTATAAATCAACTGAAGAAGCTATTGGTAAAACTGATTTTGATTATTTTTCCAGCGAACATGCGCAGCAGGCTTTTGATGATGAACAGGAAATCCTGCGAACCGGCAAACCACTCATTAACAAAATCGAAAAAGAAACCTACCATAATAAAGAAACATCCTGGTGTCTTACCAATAAGATTCCTTTGCTTGATGATAATGGAAACATTACGGGTACCTTCGGTATTTCTCATGACATCACTAAATTAATGAACATGGAAGTTGCCCTTGAAAAAGAACAGAAAAGACTCAAGCACCTTACGCAGCAACTTCAGGATAAAAATTCACAACTTGAAGAAGATCTGATGATGGCCCGTGAGATCCAGCAGGCTTTTATTCCGGATGGTCCGTTAGAGTTAAAAACAAAAGATAATGCCTTAATCAAACTCCTGCCTTATTATAAACCAGCAACTTCCGTCGGTGGAGATTTCTTCTCTTTCATTCCACTCAAGGATAATATGGCTGGTGTTTTCCTATGTGATGTTATGGGGCACGGATTGCGTGCCGCTCTAGTTACCGGCATTGTTCGCGGTCTAGTTGAAAAGTTTAAAACTTACGCGAAAAAGCCCGGCGTCTTTATGACTCAGCTAAATCGCGAGCTTCGCAATATCTTCGCTAATCATCCAAACCCTACTTTGGTTTCTGCATTGTATATGGTTGTGAATCCTGAAGAACAACTTGTTCACATCGCCCACGCGGGCCACCCTGACCCTGTTCTTATTGACCCTAACAACCGTGAAGTCTGTGTTATGGAGCTGCCTAAAGAAGAAAAAGGTCCTGTCATGGGTATCCTCGAAGATATCAAATACCATACGGCGACATTCCCCTTTATACCGGGTCATTCGATTCTAACTTTCACGGACGGCGTTTTTGAGGCCACCAATGATCATGAAAAAGAATTTGGTATTCAGGGCCTGCTTAATTCTCTGAAGAAAAATTGCGCCTTAGGAACGGATAAGGTTTTTGATTCTCTTCTCAAAGATCTTCAGGCATTTACGCATGCATCCGACTTTGAAGATGATGTCTGTCTAGTCGCAGTAAACTATACCAGTTAACTCTAGTGCAGAAACGACACAGTTCTAACTCAAATTTTAGCCTCATCCCTAGCTTTTTCGATCACTCCATAAAGCCGTTTTATCTCAACAATGGCGGGATCATCATATGATAGAATACCTATACCATCTTTTATCATCACCTCTCCTAAAGACCCTTGCAACTTGATACCATAAACGGCACCCAAGCCTTCTTCTTTGTAATTTTTTCGTGTGACTTGCCAAACTGCAATGGGGACAACTACGGTCCAAATAAATAGTACTGCCAAGGTCCAATAGAAAATGTTTTCCAATTTAGAAATATTTTTCTCTTTCGGTTTTTGAGGAATGATAACTTCCACTTTCTCAATCGTGTTAAACGGGTAGCTCTTGCCTTTACATATCACTTGTCGGTTTATAAGCAAAAGCTGATCAGCCGCTTCTATGACAGTTTCATCATCGGTAAGATTGCGCAGAATAATGCGCATATCCTTAAAGGAAAATTCTGCCAGATCTTTATATTTGAAAATATCAGATGTTCGTAGTTTATATTCATTAACCATGGGACGAAGTTCTATGATACTAAACTCCCCTATCATTTTATTGTCTCGCCAAACTTCAAATACAGACATGCTCAAGCCTTCACCTTTACTTTAAACTTGAACCTATACATCTGCTATGAAGTTATGATGAATGTTTGATGCCATTTCTGCAAAATGAACTGTGAGAAAAATTCAGTTCATGCACCGTGTTTAAATTCAAGAGTCAGGTTCAGTGAAAGATTTTTAGCTCAGAGTTCGGCATCGAACTCTAAGATAACGGTAAATGTTGATGAGCTTTTCTACAAACTACAGACGTGAGAGAAATAGCTCGCGCTCGAAGATAACTTCTTTAGGTAGAGCCCAGTCGATTTTGGTGAAATATTCACTATGGCCACTGAGAATGTGTTTCCATGATTCGATATCAATAGCCATAGCCTCTTCCCACTGCTCTTGGCTAAAATCGAGACCCTGCCATTCGATATCTTCATAAGTGGGAACAATACCTAGAGATGTTTCTTTACCTGTCGCTTCTCCATTCACACGGTCAATAATCCATTTGAGAATACGCATATTTTCCTTAAATCCAGGCCACAAGA
The DNA here is from genome assembly GCA_039193385.1 of Verrucomicrobiota bacterium. GTDB lineage: Bacteria > Verrucomicrobiota > Verrucomicrobiia > Methylacidiphilales > JBCCWR01 > JBCCWR01. Next base: position 27,412 of record JBCCWR010000011.1, read on the forward strand.
AATTGCCTTCTTTATCCTTACGAAACCAATTCACGTTGAAAAAAGCGGGCTTTTCTTTAACTCTCTTGCCCATTTTGACCCAATGGCGCCAGTAGTCGCCCATGTTGTAACCACAAAACGGAAGCATGGCAAAGGGGTCATTACGTAGCTTGCCAAGTGTTCCTGCTGCTGCTGCAGTCATTTCTGAACCCATAGTTGCTCCAAGATAGACTCCGTGTGTCCAGTTAAACGCTTGAAAAACAATGGGCACATCGTTCATACGCCGGCCTCCAAAAATAAATGCGCTGATGGGTACACCATGAGGGTCCTCCCAGGCAGGGTCAATGGTTGGACACTGTTGAGCAGGTGCCGTGAAACGTGCATTGGGGTGAGCGGAAGGACTTTCGCTGGAGGGCGTCCATTCATTTCCCTTCCAATCTGTAAGCTTTGTAGGTTTTTCATCCGTCATACCCTCCCACCAGACATCCCCATCTTCTGTTAGGGCACAGTTGGTAAAAATGGTATTCTTTACACACGACTCCATGGCATTCGGATTCGTCTTATATGATGTTCCAGGCGCTACCCCAAAGTAACCATACTCAGGGTTAATGGCATAGAGCCTGCCATCTTCACCTGGCTTAATCCATGCGATGTCATCGCCTACGGTCCAGACTTTCCAACCCTGGTCCTGATAGACTTTAGGAGGAATAAGCATGGCGAAATTTGTCTTACCGCATGCGCTAGGAAATGCTGCTGCGACATAGGTCTTTTTTCCTTGAGGCGATTCAACACCTAGAATGAGCATATGCTCTGCCAGCCAGTCTTCATCACGTGCCATACAGGAGGCAATACGAAGTGCAAAACATTTCTTACCAAGTAAGGCGTTACCGCCATAACCAGAACCAAAGGACCAAATCTCACGTGTTTCAGGAAAGTGAGTGATATATTTGTTATCTTTGTTACAAGGCCAGGCAGCACTTTTTTCACCCTCTTTAAGCGGAGCTCCCACGGAGTGAAGACAGGGAACAAAGAACTTTTCGTCATCTGCATTTAACAAGTCCCATACTTTCTGCCCCATACGCGTCATGATACGCATGTTGGTGACCACATAAGATGAGTCTGAGATCTCAACGCCTATGTGGGAAATAGGAGAACCGAGCGGTCCCATGCTGAAAGGAATGACATACATGGTTCGCCCTTTCATGCAACCAGCGTAGAGCTCTTTCATCTTCGCTTTCATGGCAGCAGGCGGGTGCCAGTTATTGGTAGGACCCGCATCATCTTTGTTTCCAGAACAAATGAAAGTACGATTTTCGACACGAGCTACGTCATCAGGATCAGAACGAAAAAGAAAACTGTTAGGACGTTTCTGCTCATTGAGTTTAATGGCCATGCCACTATCAACCATCTCTTGCATGAGCGTGTCATATTCCTCCTGGGAACCATCGCACCAGTAAATGTTATCTGGTGTTGTACGCGCGGCTATTTCTTCGACCCATGCCTTTACTTTTAGGTTAGTAACTTTGCCATTTCCTGCAGATTGAATTGCCATAAACTAGAAGTGTAGAAGGGAGAATTGTTAAAAACGCATGATCTTGGTTTAGTCGATTATAGATTCAAAACAACGTCAAGAGTACTCATTCTTATTATTACAAGATAGCTTATTTCTATGCTGAAAACTAGTATGAATTTTAAATTAAAAAGGCGGGAGCTGTAACTCCCGCCTTTTATTTTGCTACGATGAGCTAAATATTTTTAGGTTTTTATGTTATGCCAATGCTGCCTGTGCTGCAGCCAAACGCGCTATAGGAACACGGAAAGGCGAACAACTTACATATGACAGGCCAAGTGCGTGACAGAACTTAACGGAACTAGGTTCACCACCATGCTCACCACAAATACCCAGCTTGATGCCTGGATTTGTGGTATGCGCTCGCTCAATGGCTATCTTCATCAACTCACCTACACCATCCTGATCAATCACAGCGAAAGGATTTTGTGCTACGATTTCTTCATTCTGATAGTAAGGTAGGAAAGAGCCGGAGTCATCACGACTCATACCCAAACCGGTCTGTGTCAGGTCATTGGTTCCGAAGCTAAAGAATTCAGCAGACTGAGCGATTCGATCCGCAGCCATACAAGCGCGTGGAATCTCAATCATTGTTCCCACGAGGTATTTAATCTTCTTACCTGCTGCAGAGAAAACTTCTTTGGCCACTTGATCAATCACCAGTTTTTGTAAGTCGATTTCCTTAGAAAAGCCTACAAGAGGAACCATCAACTCTGGCTGAACTTTGATACCCTCTTTGGAAACTTCAATAGCTGCTTCAAAAATAGCACGAGCCTGCATTTCCGTAATTTCAGGATAAACAATACCCAGACGGCACCCGCGGTGACCTAACATTGGGTTCATCTCGTGCAAATCATGCACACGCTTTGCCACCACGTCTTCGCTGACGCCTAGCTTCGATGCCAGATCAGCTTTAGCAGCCTCATCATGAGGCAGGAATTCATGCAGAGGAGGGTCTAGCAGACGAACAGTTGCAGGAAGTCCTTTTAATGCACGGAAGATACCTTTGAAGTCTTCACGTTGGAATGGCAGCAACTTATCCAGTGCAGCGCGACGAGCAGACTCTTCCGTAGCAAGAATCATCTCACGAACTGCATCAATACGATCTCCTTCAAAGAACATGTGCTCAGTGCGGCAAAGGCCAATACCTTTAGCACCAAAGGCGACGGCATTCTCAACCTGTCCAGGCTGGTCTGCATTCGTGCGAATGTCGAGTTTGCGGAATTTATCAGCCCACTTCATGAGCTGATCATACATCTTAAAGGTTGCGCTATCCTTAGGATCCAACGTCTTGTTGATTAATACCTGGATGATTTCAGAGGGTGCCGTTTCCAGCTTATCCGCATAAACATCACCCGATGTTCCATCGATAGAAAGGAAGTCTCCCTTATTATAAATTTTACCATCAACAGTCAGTGTCTGCGCATCATAGTCAATGTGCAGTGCTCCTGCTCCACAAACACAAACTTTACCCATCTGCCGCGCGACAAGCGCAGCATGAGAGCTCACGCCACCACGCGCGGTGAGGATACCTTCTGCAGCTAACATGCCGCGTATATCTTCGGGCGATGTTTCAACGCGAACGAGTAGAACTTTTTCTTTACCTTGTTCCACAGCTTCAGCAGCTTCATTAGCATTGAAATAAATTTTACCCGTCGCGGCACCAGGCCCAGCGGGTAAACCTTTAGCAATGGCCCGTGCGCTTGACATACTATCACGATCAAACACAGGGGTAAGAAGTTGCGAGAGTGAATCTGCATCTATGCGCTTAACTGCATCTTCAGCTTTGATCAACCGCTCTTTAACCATCTCACAGGCGATACGAACCGCAGCAAGACCTGTACGCTTACCATTACGCGTCTGCAACATGTAGAGCGTGCCTTCCTGGACTGTAAACTCAAAGTCCTGCATGTCCCTAAAGTGGTTTTCCAGAATTTTCTGAACTTTAAGTAGACCTTTGTGTGAAGATGGAAGTTTTTCCGCCATGTCAACCACGGGAAGCGGTGTGCGCACACCGGCTACGACATCCTCACCTTGTGCGTTGACGAGGAATTCGCCGTAAAGCACTTTTTCACCTGTAGCAGGGTCACGCGTAAAGGCTACACCCGAACCGGATGTATCTCCCATATTACCGAAGACCATTGCCTGTACATTAACCGCCGTTCCCCACTCTGCAGGAATGTTATATTTTTGACGGTAGATAATAGCACGCTCGTTATTCCATGAGCCAAATACAGCACCGACGGCTCCCATGAGCTGATCCATTGGCTTACCCGGGAAAGTCTTACCAGTGCGTTCAAGAACAAGATTCTTAAACCGGCTGACCAATTCCTTCAATGCGTCTGCATCAAGATCTGTATCTTCCGCGTCAGGGTTACCAAGAATTTCATCTTTCAAACCTTCGATAACACTCTCAAATGGCTCATGCTCTTCGCCTTCGCGCTTTTGCACACCCATGACAACATCACCATACATCTGAATAAAACGACGGTAGCAATCCCAGGCAAAACGCTCATTGCCGCTTTTCTGAGCCAGACCCGCTACGGTTTTATCGTTAAGGCCCAAGTTCAAAATGGTATCCATCATACCTGGCATGGAATCACGAGCACCGGAACGAACCGCTACAAGTAAAGGATCTTTGACGTCTCCAAATTTTTTGCCCATGACTTTTTCCATTTTAGTAATGGCGTCACTTATCTGCTTGGTTAGCTCCTTGGGATATCTCAGTTTATTTTCATAGTAGTATGTACAAACCTCAGTGGTGATGGTAAAACCGCCTGGCACGGGTAGCCCGATGCGAGTCATTTCGGCAAGATTAGCCCCTTTGCCGCCCAGTAATTCTTTCATTTTACTGTGGCCATCTGCCTTATTGCCACCAAACGAATAAACGTATTTACCTTTTTTAGCCTTTGCCAAGGAAGTAGTGGTAGCTTTGCGTGCTACTTTCTTGGGAGATTTTTTAGCGAGCACCTTCTTGGCAGCTTTCTTAGCTACATTCTTTTTCTTAACAACTTTGACGGGCTTTTTAGCCGAGGTCTTCTTGGCTGCTTTTTTAGCCACTTTCTTTTTTATAGTCTTTTTAGCCATAACTCCTTTTTATACGATTTAGATTAACAAAATGAAGCGATGATTAAACGGACTCATGCCGATAACTGCAAGCATGATCCGCAATAAATAAAAAAAAGATAATAAAGATTTTTC
>JBCCWR010000012.1:0-31634 GCA_039193385.1 Verrucomicrobiota bacterium
AACTTTTTTAGGTGTTAGCTGACTATATTTCGCTTAGTTCAGCAGGTTCACCCTCGATAATATGCACAGGACATAATGGAATTTTTGCCAAAAAATATTTACCATATTGTTTGCTGAGAACTCTGTTATCTAGAATACAGATAATTCCCTCATCCTTTTGCGAGCGAATAAGCCTGCCTACGCCTTGACGAAATTTCAAAATCGCCTCGGGCAAAGAATATTCCATAAAAGCATTACCCGCATTTTGTTCGATTTTCTCGATTTTAGCTTCAATAAGAGGATGATCTGGCACCGCAAAGGGCAAGCGGGTGATGATAACATTACGCAAGGCTTCGCCCGGCACATCCACACCCTGCCAAAAACTTTCCGTGCCAAATAAAACAGAGTGTTTGTCTTTCTTGAACTCCTCTAGCATCTTGGCACGCGACTTATTCTCACCCTGCACCAATAGAGTTAACGCCTCTCTTTCTAGCCATTGACGAAGTGTATTCGCCACCTGTTGCATGGTGCGATAACTGGTAAATAAAACAAAAGCACTTCCCTTGGTTTTACGGATAAAATGAGCAACCCACCCACACAAGGCTTTTTCATAAAGTGCCAGCTGCTTCGGCTCAGGCATTTTTTGTGGAATACAAACTTCCATTTGCTCTGGAAAGTTGAAAGGTGAATCTACCTGAAAAATATCCGCCTCTTCTCCACCTACTCTTTTTTTAAAATATTTTAATTCTTTGCCTACTTCTAAAGTAGCACTCGTCAAAATACTCACATGCTCTGGCTTAAACAAATGCTGACGCAAAATATCCGCCAAATCAACAGGCGCTGCCTGTAGCTGATAGTTCGCATAACCACGCCCAGTTCGCTCCACCCAGTACACATACGTTTCATCCTTCTGAGCCAGAAAATCTGCCAGAGATGTTTTTAAATCCACCAGACGCTTGGCACAGTCTCTCATCTCAGCCTGCACATCCTTGTCCTCAACATCCGCTGCAATATCAACCAACTTCTGTCTAAGTTTCATAACAGGCAGACTCAAAGTGTCTTCCACCATGTCGACATCACGCACACGAAACTCATGCCCATCTTTAAACTCACAGACTTTGTCCACCTGGGCAAAAAAAAGATCCACTTCTTCAAGTAAGTCCACCACCATCTTTTCCTCATCTCCCATGCGAAGTAAAGGAAGCAAACCTTTTCTCGTACGAGGATGGTACAGCCTCTGCAAAAGATAGCGAAACTGCCCGGAAGTTACACTTAGTCCAATATGACGTGCTGCTGTTGCTTCCAAAGTATGCGCTTCATCAAAAACAACAAAGTCGTTCGGAAAAAGATAACCTTCCCGCGCTGAAGTCTCATCATCAATCCCCCCAAGACAAGTAAAGAAGAGATGATGGTTCATCACCACGACTTGTGCGCTAAGAATACGTTTGCGTGCTTGCTGGTAAAAACACCGCCGGTCATCACCGCAAGTGCGACTCGTACATACATGAGGTTCACTGCACACCTGCGCCCATACTTTAGGATCAGGTTGTACATCAAAGTCGCTTAAACTCCCATCTTTGGTTGCTTGAAACCATTCATAAATGCGGTTGAGCTCCGCCATCTCACTGCTAACAAAAAGTTCTTGAGCACCAGCACGCGCTTTACTCAAGCGGCGAGGGCATAAATAATTCTGCCTTCCTTTTAACAAAGCAGCTTCAAATTCAAACGGCACCAATTTTTGTGCCATAGGAATATCTTTAGAGTAAAGCTGCTCCTGAAGATTGATCGTATGAGTAGAGATCAAAGCCTTCTTGGTATTTTCATGAGCAAAGTGAATGGCTGGCATAAGATAAGCCATACTCTTGCCCACACCAGTGCCAGCTTCCACGATCAAATGCGATTGCTCCTCCAGCGCTTGAGCCACCCGTACCGACATTTGTTGCTGCGGCTCTCGATACTCAAAACTCTTTGCCTGAGATAATAAGCCTGAAGAGCCAAACATCTCACGCATGCGGCCCTGAAGATTATTCTCCCATCTGGAAATCGGTGCAATCATCTAAACCGAAGAGATTATTCAAGCCATTCCTTAATAGCGATGAAAAGTTGCTTTTAACCGGCATTAAGCAATAGAGGGCTAGTCAGATGTGTCAAAGCTTGAGGAGAAGAGACCTTAGAGACAACACAGTTGTATCATGCAGGTTTAATGTGACTCGATCATGAAACCTTCTGTTTGCTCAATGACACGATCCTTGTAGTCATCGACCCAGAAAGCCTTAGAATTTCTACGGGCCATAATGATATGACCCAGACTTTCTGCAGTAGCAGGCGAACGTAAAAGACGAAAGACGATCATCCCCTCATCCGTCTGCCCCTTCTCACCACTAACTCCAATAATCTCCACCTTCCCTTGCTCAGTCGACATGACCAGGCGAGAGTGTGCCTCAATGCCAGAAAGCCCCTTCTTAGACTCCGCAAAAATCTGAAAGGTTTCTTCCACAGGTATGGCAAATGCTTTGAAGCCTCTTATCAATCGGCACTGGAAGAAATAATGATTGCCAATTCCATGCGCATATAGTTCACGTTGAAGGGTGCGTAAAATCTCAGCATCATCGTTAACATCTCGAATAATAGGCGTCTGATTTTCCAAAGTAATGAAATGACGGCGTTTGTTCAAACGCACGACAGCATTATCAACCATGGACAACCAGACATACCCAGATGCCTCGTTATCTATGTAAGATCCCTCACTATCCCTTAAAAGAAATTCATCCGGGTGGGTAAAGTGTACAGAAAAAGTCAAACGTACATCCGGATAGTATTGATGAAAATAATCAATCATAGAAAAGAAAGCGTCATCAAAACGTTCAGGGAAAAAGGCAAGTTCTTTTGTTCCAATACGAATACGTCTGATACCTGCTTCTGCTAGATCAACCAGCCACGTTGCCAGCTTCTTGTTGCTCAACACCATAGGATCACCGCCAGATAATAAAACTTCGCGTAACTCAGGATGACCTGACTCCGGGTGACATCCTTCATTTTCCAAGACAGCTTCATTATGTCTCATGATGTAATCACGCACTTCTTGAGACTTCGCCAACTGTTTGCCTGAAATACCCGTGAATAAATCCGAGCGGTAACAATAACGGCAATGGGCACTGCAAGTCTTTGCCACATAGAGCAAAGCCATTTCATACTTATGCAAAAGGCCGGCAACCGGGCTGTAAGAAAGCTGATTACTGGGGTCAATCTCACCATCAAGATCGCTGACTTCTTCACCTCGCGCCGTGACCAGATTGGCTAATGGTTTACTGGGAGGCATACCATAACCCCCTGTAACCATAGCGTTGTAGTGTTCGCTGATTCTAACTTTCATGCGCTCTTCTACCCCCATCTTCATAAGCTTCTCAGCTTCATCAGGCTGGTAGAGAGCTGGCTGAGGCACTTTCGGTGAAGCGAGTGCGTAGGATCTCAGATTACTTCCACTTCCACGCTCATAGCGCACATCACAATCTGCAATTTTGCCTAAGAAAATTTCCTTTCTTTCCAGATCGCCAGTATCATAGGTTGAATCGTGAAAATCTGCGTCTCTTTTTCCGTTATTCATGCAATCGCCCTTCTAAGATAAAGATATAACGGCAATGCCCTCTGCGACTAACAACCCTAGCTATAGATAAGCAGCACCCAACTAACCGACTAAAAAAAGCCAGAAAACTGGGTGGAACCTAGAGTAGGTGATCTGATATGGCTAGAGAAAAGCTCAATAAATACGCTACATACGGGAAATAAGCGTATCTGCAATCTCAGCAAGCGTCTTAGCTACCGCTATTCCTGCATCCTCAAGCGCAGCAATTTTATCTTTAGCACTGCCTTTACCACCAGCAACGATAGCACCTGCATGGCCCATGCGACGTCCCGGAGGTGCTGTCTGCCCGGCAATGAATGCTGCAACAGGTTTTTGAACATGGTCTTTAATGTAAGCTGCTGCTTCCTCTTCTTCAGAGCCCCCGATTTCCCCAATCATCACGATAGCTTCCGTAGCAGGATCATTATTGAAAAGCTCCACAGCCTGGCGTTGCGTCATACCATGGATCGGATCTCCTCCAATACCAATACATGTGCTTTGCCCGTGACCACGGTTTGTAAGCTGCCAGACCGCTTCATAAGTCAGCGTACCACTGCGCGAAACCAACCCAACCTTACCCGGCTTGTGAATATAACCTGGCATAATCCCAATTTTACATTCACCAGGCGTAATAATACCAGGACAGTTGGGTCCAATAAGAGTGCAGTCTTTTCCTTGCATGTAAGCATGAACCTTCATCATGTCTAAAACAGGAATATGCTCCGTAATACAAATGACGAGTTTGATACCCGCGTCTACAGCTTCCATAATAGCATCCGCCGCAAAAGGGGCCGGAACAAAAATCATCGTCGTATTTGCCTCTGTAGCTTTTACAGCCTCCAAAGTCGTATCGAAGACAGGTATTTTATCATCAAATATCTCGCCTCCTCTTGCAGGAGTCACACCTGCTACAATATTGGTTCCATATTCCAGACACTGACGTGCATGAAAAGCTCCCGTTTTACCTGTAATACCTTGAACAACAAGTCGCGTATCGTTACCTACTAAAACTGACATAATCCTCTATCCCGTTATCTATTTTTGAACCGCCGCATGAACCACTTTTTCCGCGGCATCTGCCATACCGTCTGCCGCAATAATCGGCAGCCCGCTTTCCGAGAGCAATTTCTTACCCAGATCAACATTCGTTCCCTCTAATCGAACAACCAAAGGAACATCACAAGAAACAGCCTTCCACGCATTGATAATGCCCTGCGCTATAACATCACATTTCATAATCCCACCAAAAATATTAACCAGGATGGCTTGAACCTTTGGATCATCCACCAGGATTTTAAATGCCTCTGTCACTTGCTTTTCATCAGCACCACCGCCGACATCCAGGAAATTCGCCGGAGATCCCCCATAGTGTTGGATAATGTCCATCGTCGCCATGGCCAAACCAGCCCCATTGACCATGCAGCCAATGTTTCCATCTAAACCGATATAGTTTAAATGATATTCCGAAGCACGAACTTCACGCGGATCTTCCTCCTCCTTATCACGCAAAGCTTCGATTTCAGGATGACGGAATAGCGCACTGTCATCAAAATTAATCTTAGCATCCAAAGCCATGACCTCCTGACTCTTAGTCACAACAAGAGGATTGATCTCCAACATAGAACAATCCAAGTTCAGGAACATATTATACGCCGCATGAAAAAGCTTGCAGGCATTGCGCATATTGTCCCCGGGAAATCCCAAAAGACGCGCCAGCTTTCTACTTTGGTAAGGCTGGAGTCCCAAGCCAGGATCTACCGGCTCGTGAAAAATCGCCTCGGGATCTTCTTCAGCCACCTTTTCAATATCCATGCCACCCTGTTGACTAGCCACAATCGTAGGAGCCGACGTAACACGATCCACAAGAATAGCAAAGTAAAGCTCCCGATCAATTTCCTGAGCCTCAGCTACCATCACACGCCGCACCAATTTACCCTCAGGTCCCGTCTGGTGCGTAACCAATGTCTCCCCAATCATTTTTTTCGCAAAATCGCCAACCATATCAGATGTCTTACAGACATGGACGCCTCCCTCAAGCCCGCTGGTAAACTTTCCTTTACCCCTTCCCCCGGCATGCACCTGCGCCTTGATGACCAACTGGTTCGAACTAAGCGAATGAGCAATCTTCTCTGCCTCCTCCGCCGTATTAGCTACTTTTCCTCGAGGGGTATTCACCCCGTGTTTTTCTAAAAGTTCCCTCGCCTGGTATTCGTGAATATTCATTCGTTTTTATTTACTCAACTAAAGTTTCAACAACATCTAAATTAATTTCCGGAAGAAAGTCTCAGATGATGCCCTAGGCGTCAAAGTTTTTTTGCTGTTATTCTCATAAAGCTTCAACACAATCCTTTGTATAAACTTCATGAAAACCCTCTATCTGAACTGTTTCTCAGGCATCAGTGGCGACATGTTTCTCGGTGCAGCCCTTGATCTCGGTGTTCCCATTACCGATCTGCAAACGGCTGTTGATCAGCTGCATTTGCCTGAAAACCCGCGTATTCTCCTTGAAAGACAAAGCCGCTGCTCTATCTCCGGCATTAAAGCTGACATCGACTATCAAGCCTCACCCACCCATGACTCAAACCAGGATCAACATCACCACCACGCGCGTCATTTAAAAGACATCCGCCAGCTCATCCAGAAATCCACACTATCGGAATTTGTGAAACAAAGATCGATCGGCATCTTCACACGTATTGCAGAAGCTGAGGCTAAGATTCATGGAACAACTCCGGATGCCATTCATTTCCACGAAGTGGCAGGAATCGATTCCATAGTCGATATTGTATGTGCCGCATTTATCATAGAAACCTTACAGGTAGATACCATCTTTGCCTCTATACCTGTAGAAGGCACAGGAACGATCCATTGCCAGCATGGCCATTACCCAATACCAGCCCCAGCAACCTGGGCCATACTCAACCAGGCCGCCATCCCATTCAAACAAATTGAAATCGACTCCGAACTCATCACCCCCACAGGGGCAGCCATCCTCGCAGAGTTTGTAAAGGCCTGGGGTCCATTGGAAACTTTTACCATAGAAAAAACAGGCTACGGACTGGGTCAGCGTAACTTCAAAGATCATCCCAATGCCCTGCGCGTCAGTCTAGGTCACACAGTTAGCACCAGCACCAACGCACCCTCCTCATCTCCTTTAAATAAGGATACAGTGACCCAACTAACAACGAATCTGGATGACCTAAGCAGCGAAAACCTGGCCCACCTCGCCACACAGCTCATGAACCATGGCGCGCTTGACGTCGCCTTCATCCCCCTGCTCATGAAAAAGGGACGTCCAGCCTACCAACTGCAAATTTTAACTCAAAAAGACGCCCATGAACCATTGGCTGAAATGGTCTTTCGAGAAACCACAGCTCTTGGTTTACGCATAGAGCATATCGAACGTATCAAACTCAAGCGTAACCAACAAAGCGTCATCACACCCTATGGCGAAGTAAAAGTGAAACTTGGCTACCTCGGAGAAGAAAGAATTCACATCACGCCAGAGTTCGATGACTGCCAAGCATTAGCCCTGAAACACAACCTGCCCCTTAAGGAAATTCAACAAGCTGCGATGCAAAGCTTCGGAGCCAGCTAACCCTTTTTCTTCTTCACGTTCTCTCACCCTCTCACCCAATGCTCACTTTAAACTTTTAAACCTCAAGCGCATTTTACATCATCAGTCCATGCCCTCATTTGACGTTATATCCGAAGTTAATCTCACCGAAGTTAAAAACTCCACAAACTTGGCTCGTAAAGAATTAGCCAACCGTTTTGATTTCAAAGGAATTGACTGGGAAATTGAAGATAAAGATAACACCGTCATCATCGCCGCATCAGAAGAATTTAAAATCGATGCCATCCGTGAAATTCTCATGGGCAAGTTCGCCAAGCGTGACATAAGCCTTAAAAACATCGACATCGGTAAAAAAGAAATCTCCTCCGTAGGTCGTGGCCGGCAAATTCTGACCATGAAACAAGGACTCGAATCTGATGTCGCCAAACAACTCTGCAAAGACATCCGCGCAACAGGATTTAAAATTCAAGCACAACAGGAAGGTGGGAAAATCCGCGTCACCGGGAAAAAACGCGACGACCTGCAAAAAATCATTGCCTACCTCAAAGGCCGCGATGACTTATCCTGTGGCCTCACCTATGAAAACTTTAGAGATTAAAACCCGCATGCTGCAACAAAGGACGAGTCAGATGTACCAAAAGGTAATACGACACGTTGGCTATAAAGTCTCCACTTTCAGGATCTTCCACAAAGGATCCTGCCCTCCTCCTACGGCTCATGCGCGTTAAAACTGCCTTTGATTATCTTAGGAGTTTTTCCTACGCAACTTTGACCGCTTCTTTAACTCACAGATAAAGAAGAATAGATGTATTTTTCAGCAACGACTCACTAAAATATCAAATACCAAATACTGTTTTCACCATGAATACTCACACACAGACTATAATGTACTCAAAAAAATAACTTACTGATCATAGGACGTTCAACTTCATGCCTCATTTTCTCGACATCCAACGACCCAAACGCTTTCCCTACTTTAGTTTTATATTACTATTTTGGCTCGTAGTGTGGTTCTATCTTTGCCTCTCGAATGCTTTTCAAACTATTCAAAGCTGGGAATATGGGAAAGATGCCGGTAGTGACTTAAAGCAACACTATACCGTCGCCCTGATGCTTGATGACGCTAAGAGCCGGCAGGAGGGTTACCGATCCATTTACCGTGACTTCCATTTCAGCACTGAAATCACGAAAATATTCCATGAGGCTAACTATAAAAAAGGTGCGTACCTTGACCGTCATAACTACCGCTACGGGCCGCTCGTCGCCTGGCTTTCCCAAAAATCACTCCCTATTCCCTACAATTACTGGCCTGCAGGCTGGTTCATGTTATCCCTACTGGCAGCCTCTGCCTCTATGTATCTAATACGTCAATTTTTAGATTCTCACTCCAAATATAACCATGCCCATATTCTCTTATTCATACTGGCCTTTCCTGCCACCATCTACACCTTTGTCATTTATCAAAACACTCTTATTTCATTGCTCCTTGTTTGCGTATCACTTTATTTCTTAAAAAAAGATAAACCTTGGATCGCAGGAATATTCTTTGGGCTCTTGTTTTATAAACCACAAATTCTTGTCTATGCAGGAGCTGTTATGTTCCTCTGTGGTCAATGGCGCTTTTGTTTAAGTGCTGGGGTAATCGCACTAGCACAGTTTTTATTATCACTTTTAGTATGCGGTGTTGAAGCCAATATCTACTGGGTCGAAAGCATTCTTGAAATTATCAGAGGTGTTCAAGGAGATGAAATGCAGACCAATATCCCCTGGAAAGGTTTTTTCTACACAGTATTACCGGAAAACCTGCACACACCTGCACGTTACCTTACTTACGGTCTAAGCCTTTTAGGCTTATGCGGAACTATTTTATTTTATTACAGAATTCCCAAGAACACCCACTGGCAACAATGGCACCTTTTCGGACTGGCAGTCGTCTATTGGTTGATATTCTCGCCTCATGTTAAGGCTTATGAACTTACACTTGCCATCCCCTTATGGCTCAACGCCAGACCCCAAAACGCACTAATAAGACATTTATCAGACTCACTGCTGTGGATCTCCGCATTACTCGGTCTCTTCTGCAGATTTATTAATTACTCCCTTGCAGCCCCTTTACTCACCATCTGGATTCTTCTTATGCTTTATCACTACATGGAATCTATAAAGGTATTCAAAAAGAATGAATAAATAAGCTTCCCCAAAGTACTACTCAGTGGAGTGAGTCTTCTGTTGCTTACTTTAAGGCTGGCGACTTTAAAGGTGGCTAAGGCTAGATCCAGATGGGTGACTGATCAAATATTCCAACCCCTAAAAAAGCAGAGGTTCAAATGCTACTTCAAAAATCAGACTTCGATGTGATGTAGTGTTGCCATGATGCCTTCTACGGTGAACTTGGCTGCATATGTTTCACGTGAAAAAATTTCTTTAGCTTTTTGACCTGTCTGCTTCGCTAGGGCTGGTTGTCTAAGCCAAACTTCAAGTGTCTGTTCCAACTCGTTCCAATCTTTAACCTGCTCTAGAGCCTTTTCATCTTTAAAAAGTTTTGTTGTGTATTTGAAATTAGACATGTTGGGTCCAACAACCACAGCTCGCCCCCAACGAATGGCTTCGAGAAAGTTTTGCCCCCCTTTACCACACAAACTTTTGCCTACAAATACAACATCCGCCAGGGCATAAAGCGAAGCTAGTTCACCTGTTTTATCCAATAATAAGATGTCTGGCTTTTGCTGTTTTACACGCTGAGAAACATCCACATTCTGACCATTATGCAAAATTTCCGAGCGTTTGACTATATGAAGACCTTCAGTCGTACACAGCTTGAGAACTTCTTTGCTTCGCTCGACATGCCTAGGGGCGATGAGGAGTTTCAGCCGCTTACCAGATTGCGTTTGCTTTAAACGCTTAAAGATGCGCAGCATCTCAATTTCTTCTCCCTTATGCGTACTCCCGGCGCACAAAATAAAATCTTTCTTGTTCCATCCTAAGGTTTGACGAATTTTTTGATTCAGCTTTTCATCCTTGTGTGCGAGTTCCGCGACTTCAAATTTCAAGCTTCCTACGGGAAACAAGGTATGTCTGTGAAATCCTGCATAAGCAAGCCGGTCTATTTCTTCTTCACTTTGAACACCGACCCAACTCACTTTGCCCATCACATGTTGCATGAAAAAGCGAGCTTTACGTAAACGTTTGGCGGAGCGATCCGACATTCGTGCATTAACCACCCACACCGGCACTCCGCGCTTAGAAGCTTCCCAGATATAGTTCGGCCATAACTCCTGCTCTACTAAGACAAGCATGCGTGGATTGACTTTATTATAGAAAAATTTTACACAGAAAATAAAGTCTAGCGGATTATAAAGAAGTATGGTGCGTTCATTGACAAGCGAACGCCCTAGTTTCCGTCCTGTAACAGTTGTGGTTGTTATGACAATGTCTTGCTTAGGATTTTCTTGGCGAATTTTCTCAACCAAAACTTTAGCTTGGAGCATCTCGCCTACACTTACAGCATGAATCCATAAGGTATTTTCAAAATTTTTAAGACGCGCACTGACAGTTGAATTAAAGAGTCCTAGACGCTGGTCAAAATCATTAAGAAAACTGCCACGTCGCCACATTCTTAAGCCGTAGTAGGGCGCTGATAGCACAAAACCAATAATATATACGATTTGATATCCCAACTTGGCAAACCACATCCCCATTTAAGTAGCGCGCGGGTGAGACTTTTCATAGCTCTTTTTAAGGCGGTCGGTCGTGACTTGCGTGTAAATTTGCGTGGCAGTTAGACTGGCATGCCCCAGCATCTCTTGTACAGATCTCAAATCTGCGCCGTGATCGAGCATATGTGTGGCAAACGTATGCCTCAACTTATGCGGAGTGATTTCAGGGTCAAGCCCTGCATAGGCGAGATACTTTTTAAACATCATCTGCACGGCACGGGGTGTAATCTTTTTACCCGAGGGTCCAATGAAAAGCAGGCCTGTATGCAAATGCGCGGGTAATGTATTGCGGTATTTTTGTAAAGCTGCCATGGCATACTCTCCCACTGGAACAAGACGCTCTTTTTTACCTTTACCGAGAACACGAATCATAGGGGGATTTTGGTCCAAGTCTTTTTCTTCGGCGTTGACCAATTCGCTGATACGTAAACCTGTACTGTAAAGAAATTCAAGAATGGCAGCATCTCTCAAATAACGCCAGGCTTTGGCTTGAGTGTCTTTCTCACTTTTCATCAACTCGAGCGGGGCTTCCAGAAATCGTGTCACTTGTTCTTCGGAAAGAAACTTAGGGAGTCGTTTTTCTGTGGAGGGCAGCTTAAGGGTATGAACAGGATTGCCCTCATAAATTTCAAATTTCTGGAGATATTTATAAAATGAGCGTAGTGCGGAAAAGCGCAAACGCATCGATGCCCCTTTGAGCTGATCCTGTTTAGAAAGGTAGAACAGATAATTTCTGAAATCTTTGTATTCCAGTTGATCCCATTGCTTGCCTTGAAAGAAAACAGAAACTTCGCCTAACGCTTGACGGTAGTTCCGCAGTGTATGAGAGGACTGCATTTTTTCATTTTCGATATACTGAAAAAAACGCTGTGTCCATTCCTGCGGTTCGAGAAACTTCTCATATTTCTCAGCCTGACTTTGCCTATTTCGCTGCTTTTGCTTATTCAGAGCTTATAATTTCAGAAGGTGCTGTTGCTAATTTTACTGCAGAATTTTTTGATGCTTTTTTAGCTGCTTTCTTGGCCGTCTTCTTAGCCGCAGTCTTTTTCTTGGGCTCACGAGGAGGAAACTCAAAAGATGTCTTTCCATCCTCACCTAAAATTAAAAAAGCTTTAAACGGACGCCGCGTACGTTTACTGACAAATCCATTTAACAAGTCCGTTTTACGCTCCTGCAACAGTTTCACCACTTGTTCTTTAGAAATGTCCTGTTCTAAAATCTTTCGGGAGATGCGAAAACGTGGCTTGCCTTTTAATGCCTCTTCGTCTTGAGGTTTTTCAGTCCGATAGTCATTGGGCGTTTCAAACACACGCAAGCCAGAAAACGGGCAGACGCCTACTGGTTCCTGATCATCAAAAGAAATATCTTCGTCGTCGTTATTAGAACCATTGCCCCAGTCCAGCGTCACTTCCTTATCATCACTGAGACGAACATATGCGCTGAAGGGTCGCCCCATGCGGCTTTTAAAATCATCCAATGGACCCACTACACGCTCTTTAAGTAATACGCGTACTTCTTCCAGATCCATGATGCGGCTGGCAATGGCTTTACGAATGACCAGTGAGGCGTCTTTGGTTCGGAAGTCACGCAATGTCTCGATCATTTGCTGTCCTGTGAAAGGATCGAAGAGATCAATTTCGCGCGTCTCGACTTCCTCTGGGTTGAAGCCTCGAACACACTCCACTACTTGGCGCGTGGTATCCTGAATTTCCTTCATGAAGGAATCCCGGGTCATCTCCCCTTTTTCAATGAGTTTGAGTTTGTATTCCCAATCGCCAGTCGTTTGAGGTGAAGATAGAGAGGGCACCTTCATGACCTGAAGTGTTTCAAATAAGTTAAAGGCTTTGGGGGTTGGCTGCAGCTCACGACCGTTTCGCAAGACATAGCGCTCTGCGATAAGGTTTTCGATAATGGATGCGCGCGTAGCCGGTGTTCCCAGCCCCTTCTCCGCCATGGCAGCACGCAGCTCTTCGTCTTCGACAAGTTTGCCTGCGCCTTCCATCATGGAAAGTAAGGTTGCTTCGGTGAAGCGTGCAGGCGGCTTGGTGTGCAAGTCTTTGATTTCCAGCATTTCGGTATGAACTGTTTCTCCTTCGTGAACTTGTACGAGGGAAGGTCCATCTTTATCATCCTTCTCGTTATCCGCTTCTTTACCATAGATAGCAAGCCAGCCAGGTTCTTTCAAAACCTTACCTTCCGACTTGAAGGGGTGCCCTGCAACGCGAGTAATTCTTGTGGTGATTTCATAGATGGCTGGCGGGAAAAAGATGGCAAGAAAGCGTTTCACCACCAGGTTGTAAATCTTCTCCTCTGCTTCACTGAGCTTTTTAGGTGCTTCCAGGGTGGGGATAATTGCAAAGTGGTCCGAGACTTTTGCCTGATTGAAAACACGTTTTGTCGGCTTGACCCATTTCTCTTGAAGAATCTTTTTGGCAAAAGGTTCAAAAGTCGGCTGACCTTGTAGTTTGGCCATTGTTGAGATGACTGTGCTTATGTAGTCATCCGGTAAGTAACGGCTATCTGTTCTGGGATAGGTTAGAACTTTATGCTTCTCGTAAAGAGCCTGGGCAAGAGATAAAGTCATGCGCGCAGGAAAACCAAATTTTGAGTTCGCTTCACGTTGTAACGAGGTAAGATCAAATAACAATGGCGAAGCCTTGCTCGATGGCTTGCTCTTTTCTTCAACCTCACCCGACTTTCCCTGACAAGCTTCTACAATGGCTTCAGCTTTAGCCCTTTCCCACAAACGTTCTGCGCGTTTATCCGACTTTTCATCTTCATTGGGCTTCTGTTCAGGCTTTTTAAATGCTTCATCAAACCAGCGGCCAGCATACTCTCCGGCCTCGGCTTCAAAAAGGGCATGAACTTCCCAATAATCTTTGGATTCAAAGGTTTTAATTTTTTCTTCTCTTCGGACTAATATAGATAAAGTGGGAGTTTGAACGCGTCCGACAGTTGTTTTATGAAACCCTCCGCCTTGAGAGTTAAATGAAGTCAATGCACGTGTGCCGTTAATACCTACAAGCCAATCGGCTTCTGAGCGACATATAGCGGCATCAGCTAAAGGCAAAAGTTCTTCATCGTTACGAAGTTTGGCAAAATTCTCAATAATCGCATCTGGCGTCATGGATTGGAGCCATAAACGCTTGATCGCTTTTTTAACCCCGGTTAGCTGCATGATGTAACGGAAAATCAACTCACCTTCACGCCCGGCATCACAAGCATTAATCACAGACTCAACATCCTTGCGTTTCAAAAGACGCTTGATCAGCTTGTAACGTGTTTCGTTCTTTTTGATGGGGTTCAGTTCAAAGTATGTGGGAATGACTGGCAAATTCTCAATTTTCCATTTACCTCGCTTGACTTCCTGATCAACAGGCGCGGAGATTTCCACAAGATGCCCTACCGCAGAGGAAATCACAAAGGCGTCATTCTCAAAAAAATCCTTTTCTTTGGTGAACTTACCATACTTCTTTCCCAGAACCCTCGAGAGGTCTGTTGCAACACTCGGTTTCTCCGCTATGACCAGTGATTTTGCCATAAATCTAATTCACTCCATTTAATCTGTTCGCACAAACACTTTGCCTGGAAGCTGTTGGACCAGCTTTCTCATTTCCAGGCGCAGCAAAGTGGTAGACACTTTGGCCGCTGGCAATGTGCATTTCTGAATCAATACATCAAGCTGCATCTCTTCGTCACCTAAATTCTCAAGTATCAATTTTTCTAATTCATTTAAATCTTCCGGTAAAAAACGTTTCGGTTTAACCGTGTCCTGGGGGAAAATGAATTCGAATTCCTCCAGGATGTCATTCACCCCTTCGACGAGCTTCGCTCCATCTTTAATCAATCGATGACAACCTGCGGCATACGGCTGGTCAATTCGTCCAGGAACAGCAAAAACGGTCCTCCCCTGCTCTGTGGCTCTTCTTGCGGTAATGAGCGCGCCGCTATCTTTACCGGCTTCGATCACCAAAACCCCTGAACATAAACCACTTACGATTCTATTTCGCATGGGAAAAGTTTGTTTGTCTGGGGTTGTTCCCAGGGGGAATTCAGAAATTATCAGCCCATTTTCTTCGATCATTTTAGTGGCTAATGCTTGATTTTCCGGTGGATAAATTTTTTCCAGTGAGCACCCCTGGACAGCAATGGTCACACCTTTTGCCGCTAAAGCACCTTGATGCGCATACGTATCAATACCACGCGCCAAACCACTCACAACAGA
This sequence comes from Verrucomicrobiota bacterium, assembly GCA_039193385.1. Lineage (GTDB taxonomy): Bacteria > Verrucomicrobiota > Verrucomicrobiia > Methylacidiphilales > JBCCWR01 > JBCCWR01. The sequence goes on from JBCCWR010000012.1 coordinate 15,120, forward strand.
CAAACCTGCATATGACATTTGATACGATAATTTTTTTGCCATCTCGCTACCGTAGCGACTGGTGCGCCTTGAACCCACGACGCCAATTGAGAGCCTTTTTAGCGCTTCTTTGTTTCCTTTGGTGTATAAAACAAGAGGAGGATCATAGATTTCTTTGAGCAAGTTGGGGTAAGCGTCATCCTCACAATCAATTATCTCAAAACCAAGTTTCTCAATTTGCATCCATTCTTGGGCAAGATTCCATTGCGTTTCCCAGTTGATAATAGAATCTGCAACTGCCTGACCAATGCCTTCGATTTTTGCCAGCCTGGTCCCCTTTTCGGCAAGAATAGCTTCTGGGCTACCTACCACCTCCAGCATTTTACGCACACGTACAGGACCAACCAGTCGCAGGCTATTTAATATCATGTAGGCTTCAGTGCGATTCATGGGAACTGGTATTCAAATGAAAGACATCATCTGCAGTGGATGAATTTACAAACTTTCTATAGCTTCTTGGATGAGAGCTTCTGAGACATCGTCATAAACAGCGGATTCACCTATACGGGAACTCAATATCCACTTCAGTCCATCTGCTGTGGCCTTTTTATCACGACTCATTGCCTGACGAAGTTCTTGATAGTTCAATCCATCTTTACTCAGTGGGAGCTGGTTATTAGCAATTGCCTGGCGTAGTTCTTGTAAATCAACATCGCTAAAACCCAGATGTTTTTGTGAAATAAATGCTGCGGCAAGCATACCAATAGCCACAGCTTCTCCATGAAGAAGTTCTCCATAACCTACGCTTTGTTCTATGGCATGTCCCACCGTGTGTCCGAAGTTTAAAAGAGCCCGCTGCCCGCTTGTCTCACGTTCATCAGCTTGTACAATCTCAGCCTTGATCTTCACGCAACGCACAATAATAGATAATAAATCTTCCGGTCGTCCGTTTTTGACAACATCAAACAAAGATCGATCCCGAATCACGCCGTACTTAATCACTTCAGCCATGCCGGCAGCCATCTCTCGTTGCGGCAAGGAAAATAGCACATCTACATCGATCCAAACTTCTCTCGGCTGATAAAAAGCCCCCACCATATTTTTCCCTTCGGGTAGATTCACGCCGGTCTTTCCGCCGACACTGCTGTCGACCATAGCGAGTAACGTCGTAGGCACTTGAATCAAATCCACGCCACGGAGGTAACTGGCCGCCAAAAAACCTGCCAAATCTCCTACGACACCGCCACCTATGGCAAAAATAAGGGTTTTACGTGAAAAATTTTTAGCGGCCAACTCAGAGCATAATGATGCAAAACATTCGATGGATTTAGAAGTTTCTCCCGGAGGCACCTCCAGAACCATGAATTTGCCTGAGTTTGCTTGTAATTTTTCTTTCAGAGACACCCACCAACTGCATGTTACTACATTTTTGTCAGTAATCACTGCAACTTCCGGCATATAGCCATTCTGCAAAATTTTCTCTTCTAAATAACCTTTACCTGAAAGGATACTATAGCAGCTCTCCTTCAGGTTTAGCGTCATTTCTTCATAAGCCATAACAGTGCAGCATGCATTAACTCGCTTGCTGAAACAAGTTACTTTCAAGTTCTTAGAAGCAGTCTCGTAATCCACAACCTGAATAAGCAACTAAAGTAAGATGCTGTTAAGACGATACTTTTGATTGAAAGGTTATTTCTTCTCCCACTCAGAAAGATAGCCACCACAATGGAGAAGGGATTGTTATATTATGGGTAATGCTGATACTAATAAACTGGAGCGGCTGCTGGATCAGTTCGCCATGGAAATCGTTCTCACTGAGCCGGGCACTAATACGGGTCAGCTGCCATTGCGAGATATCCTGTTCACCATGGAAGGCATGTCCATTGGGAATGATGCGCTAAAGGAAGTATACGAATGTGTTTCCGGAGCATTAGTTCGAATCGACACTATCTTAGATGACCTACGAACTTTCAATTCCGAGGACATTTGCTTTTTTAATGACATTCTTGGACATCTCAAAGAGATGATTAAAAAACTACGCCGTAGTGAAGATGGCACTGAAACTGATGAACCAGAATCCGAGTCTACATCCGAGCCTACACCTGAAGCGGTAAATCAAGAGAGCCAAGCTGAAACACCAGCGCCTGCATCTCCTCCCCCTGCTCCTCCTGCTCCTGCAACTGAACCTATTGCTGAGGAACCAGCTCCCTCTGCAAAACAAGAAGAAGCCGAAGAACAGGAAGAACCAGCTCTGGAATTTGATCCGAATGAAGACCAGGAGCTGGTTAATGAATTTATCAATGAGGCCACTGAACATTTGCAGAACATTGAACTTGGGGTTCTGGAACTGGAGAAACAACCCAAGTGCATGGACACGCTTAATTCGATCTTTCGTGCGTTCCACACCTTTAAAGGCACTGCAGGCTTTCTCAATCTTGTCCCTATCAAGATGCTTGCTCACGAACTGGAATCATTGCTTGATCTATGCCGGCAAGACAAACTGGATGTAACCACACGGGAAATCGACGTTATCCTTCGTGGCGGCGATACATTAAAAGACTTTGTATCTGAAATTCAGCAACAAGTCGAAGGAAGCAAAGCACAAGAAACTGTTGTCATTCCAGTTCTAGGCTTAATCAGCGATGTCAAAAAAATCATCAACAATGAACCTGTTGAAGCAACGACAGAGCCAGAGCCTGCACCGCAATCTCCAGTTGTAGAACAAGCTGAAGCACCAGCGCCCGAAGCAGAGGCAGCACAACCCGTAAGTGAAACTGCAGAGGCACCTGAATCACCTCAGGAAACCGTAACTGCGGCTGATCCCGTAACACCCTCTCCCGAGCCAGAAGCCTCTACAGCCCCTGAAAACGCCCAAACAGAGCAGAAACCAGAACCTGCTGTCGCAAAAGATGCCACAAATGACAAAAAGGAAGAAGCCTTAGTAAAACGCCCTCAAAAAGGAACACGTCAAATGCTTAACGGTTCCGTTGTTAAAGTGGATACGCAAAAACTCGATAGCCTCTTTGATCTTGTCGGCGAGCTGGTCATTGCACAATCCCTTGTTGCTCAAGATACAAACATTAAAAACATGGGGGATCAGCGTATTTCACGAAACCTCAATCAGCTCAGCCGTATTGTCAATGATCTACAAAAGACTGCGATGTCAATTCGTATGGTTCCTATCCGAGCAACTTTCCAGAAGATGACACGACTCGTTCGTGACTTAGCTGTTAAGCAAGGCAAAGAAATCAAACTCATTATGAGTGGAGAAGAAACAGAACTGGATCGAACCATTGTGGAAGAGCTGGCTGATCCATTTTTACACATGGTCAGAAACTCTATTGACCATGGCATCGAAACCAAAGAAGAACGCCTTGCGGCCAACAAAGATCCAGAAGGCACCATCCATCTGAACTCTTTTCATCAGGGCGGCAATATAGTCATTCAAATTGTTGATGATGGTAAAGGACTCGACCGTGAACGTATCTTGAATAAAGCTATTGAGCGTGGACTTGTTCAGGCGGGTGAAGATCTGCCCGATGAAGAAATTTTCAAATTTATTTTTGATCCAGGCTTTTCAACCGCTGCCACAATCACGGACATCTCTGGACGTGGCGTTGGCATGGATGTTGTGCGACGCAATATTGAAAAACTCAGAGGGAAAATTGAGATCGAATCCACCCCTGGGGAAGGAACAACTTTCTCCATCTACTTGCCGCTTACGCTAGCTATTATTGAAGGGCTTATCGTAAAAGTAGCCTCTCATAAGTATATAATCCCCACACTTTCTGTGCGTGAATCATTCCGTCCTGAAAACAAACTTATATCCACCGTTCATGAACGTGGGGAAATGGTCAATGTTCGCGGACGCTTGTTACCACTCATTCGGTTATATGACTTTTTTGACATACCTCCAGAAAGTACAGACCCTGGAGAAAGCATCGTCATTGTTGTTGAAAGCGGCCATCAACAAAAATGTGTTTTAGTTGATGAACTGGTCGGCAAACAAGAAGTTGTTATCAAGAGCTTAGGCGATCACTTTAAGAGCGCTAGAGCGCTAGCCGGTGCTGCCATTCTCGGTGATGGGCAGGTTGGGTTGATTCTAGATGCATCCGCACTAGAACATCAGCATGGCCGAAACTAAAGCTCAGCCCGAAATTCCTTACTTATCTCTATCAAAAAAGAGAAAGACGCCACCCACTCCGGTGACGTCTTTCCTAGCTAAGACGATAAGCCGAATTCTGTAATCGAGACTCTATTGTAAAGCCTCGATGGCGATCATTTATCTATGCGACCTACCCGGAGACCTTCAGATTTATCTGAACGGTGAGCACTTGAGCCTCCTGTTTGGTCTTGCACCACCCGGGGTTTATCCAGCCGCTTCGGTTACCCGAAAACGCGGTGGGCTCTTACCCCACCCTTTCACCCTTACCTCCCGATTAACAGGAGGCGGTTTACTTTCTGTGACACTGTCCGTCTAACTCAATATAATCAAATTAGCCCTCATTTTCATAAGGCGGATTGCTCACGGGTGTCCGGACTTTCCTCTCTTGTAGCAAGCTAGAAGAGCGATCACCTGTCTTATAAGAATGAAATTATCAAACATATTATTTATCTGCAAATGCAAAAAGGCCAAACAAGAATTCCCTAAAAAACCCTATCTTAATTTTGACAACAGAGCATTTTCACTACAGTTTTTCCAACAGATAGTTTTATGACCCAATCAACAAGCAAACTATAAAATCAAAAAAGATGATAAAGTTTAAGAAGCTTTTAGTTTAACGTATAAATTTTAGTGAATAGTGAATCTGGAATGAAATAAATGATGATCCAAGACAATGTTAAAAAACCTCTAACAATATTTATTGTATTTATTATCTCAACTCTTTGCACGCAAGCCGAAGCAACGATCAATCAAATCATCGTCTTTAAAAAAGAAGACAAAATTCAGTGTATCCGCGCAACGTCTGCACAAGTAAGAGACAACGGAACCTTTATCAAAACTGCTACAGGAGATTCTGAAATTATCTCCAAAGGTGCTCTACATAGCATGGTGCCCATTTTTTCTGAAGAATACGCAGAGTTAAACCCCACGGTATCCCTGCGTATGATCAATCATTACAACCTGCTTTTCAGTAAATATGAAAGTCTTAAAAAGGATTTACAAACAGAACAAGATCAGTGGCGCACTTTCTATCAAACACACCAAGAAGCCCTAGAAGAAATCAATGTGCTGCTGAGTAAACCTGCTCAAGGTTCTTTCACGGTTAGTGAAGCGCAAAACATTATAGATACACTAAAAGCCAAGATACCACTGATGCCCAATCGGGACCTGGAAATCAAAGCCTACCTCATACCTTTCGAAAATTTAATCCTGCTTGATCAACTAGAAAAGGAACAAACAACATCTCTGCCTTTAACCAGTAATACCAATGTCTTCACTAGATCCGCCACTACTCCAGGCTTTGTTGTCACACAAAAAACCGGAGAAAAACCGAAATTACACAAAGTCTCTAAGATTGATGAAAGCGGCATTGTCACAAAACTCACCCTCACCAGCGGTGAAGTCCTGATGTTTCAGAAAGGCTTCATCATCGCAAAACTCGAAGACATAGATCCTGATGCAGTAAAAAGTCCCGACTTTGATGCTCAAGCAGCCATTACTCGTTATGAAAAGTTTATCAACCAATTTCCAGACCTCGCTAGCGAAATAAAGCCTATCATCGAGCGCATCCAAACCATACGTAAAGAAATGGAACAAGAGGTAGAAGCCCCTTCGATCAGCTCAATGGCAAATATCTCTTCTAATCCGATTACTAGTCTTAGCAAACTCAGTGACATCCCTTCTTACAGAGCCGATTATTCTTACACGCGCAATGAACTGGCCATGATCCTCATCGAGATCAATCTCATCCGAGTAGCTTTTTTAACAAACTCAAAAACAGTCTCAAAAATTGACACCGTAGCTTCTCCCTTTCGCCAGCATTTTAATCGATTATTACAAGGGTATGAGATCCTGGAAAATAAATGGATGAACCAGGAAAGCATTCAGAAAATAATCCAGGAACGTCAACTTAAGAATCAACTTGAAGCCGAAGCTCGCCAAAAAGCACTTGCTCAAGTTTCAGACATCAAGATGGAAGCCAAGAATATTGAACAAACTGTGGTTTTCATTCTTATCTTCATCCTCCTGCTATCACTTGGAAGTATCCTATTTATCGTGACAACATCCCTAAAGTCCAAGCACATAGACTTTATACAAATTGTCAGCTGTGGCGGAGCCATCCTCGTACTTGTAGCTTATGGTGTCGTGGGTTACTTCATTTTGAACGCCTCAGACCCTATACCAGCCATTCACCAGTCATTGCCCAAAGAAGAAAACGTAGCATTTTCCAACATTGAAAAACTTGTTTATCTCTCATCCGACAATGAAAACAAAAGAATCAAAAGAGAAGATCTCTCCATCAATATCTCACAAGATGAACTAAACCTTTTTTTGAAAAAGAATCTGCGCTACGTCAACGACCCCAAAACAACAAACTTCAATATCTACCGTACGAACTTCGCCGTGGAATTTCAGCAGGATAGAATCATCATGTATGAAAAAATGCGTTGTTTCGGCAAAGAGTTTACCGTCAAATACAGCCTGCCTATCTACTATGCCTCCAATGGACAAATGGGGTTCAGAAATTGCATCGTAGAAATAGGAAAACTTCCTGTTCCTAATATGCTGGCCAACCGCGTCTGGCAAATTCTCCGCCAGGATTGGTCTAGAATACTCAACAACAGCAATATCTTAACCACCTACACGCTCGACGAAGTCAATAATGGCTCTCTTGTACTTGGCAGCCTTTTTAACTAAGAGAATCTGAGGCCTTACTTAACAGAACAGAATTCCATGTTTATGCATTATTTGCCGTACTCTGGCCTTGCGCGAAACGTAGTCTTGACCTATGTTTTTTCGCTATTTCAATTATAAAAAAAATAACTATGGGCAAGACACTCTTTGAAAAAGTATGGGAAGCACACAAAGTGCAAGATCTGCCGAATGGGCAGACGCAGCTTCTCATTGGCACCCATCTTGTTCATGAAGTCACTAGCCCCCAAGCTTTCGCTATGCTCCGCGAGCGCGGGTTAAAAGTTCGCTACCCGCACCGCACCTTTGCCACAGTTGACCACATCGTGCCAACAGATCAACGTGAACGGCCTTTCTCCGATTCACTGGCAGATGCTATGATCGAAGAACTGGGTAAAAACTGCCAAGAATTTGGAGTGACTTATTTTGATATCGCCTCCGGCAAACAAGGTATTGTTCACACTGTAGGACCTGAGCAGGGTATCACTCAACCTGGAACGACCATTGCCTGTGGAGATTCGCATACATCGACGCACGGAGCATTCGGGGCCATCGCCTTTGGTATCGGAACAAGCCAGGTGCGGGATGTCTTGGCCACGCAAACGATGTCCATTGGCAAACTCAAAGTTCGCCGCATCAATGTTGACGGAAAACTCAAACCTGGCGTCTACGCCAAGGATGTGATCTTGCATATCATACGCATTCTTGGTGTAAACGGAGGAACAGGCTATGCCTATGAATATGCTGGTGAAGTTTTTGATAACTTCAGCATGGAAGAACGTATGACCGTTTGTAACATGTCCATCGAAGGTGGTGCCCGTGTTGGATATGTCAATCCTGACGTAACCACATTTGAATATTTGAGGAATCGCCCTTACTCGCCTGCAGAAACTGAATGGGATGAAGCTGTAGCTCGCTGGCAATCTTTCGCTTCTGATAGCGACGCTGTTTATGATGATGTCATTAACATCGATACAGCTGACATCGAACCAACTGTCACCTGGGGTATCAATCCCGGGCAAGCTATCTCCATAAATGAAAGTATTCCTGCTGTTAACGAAGGCAGCACACAAACCGAACAGGAGTCCATTGCCGAGGCTCTGGAATATATGAAATTTGATGGAGGCGAAGCTATAAAAGGAAAAAAAATCAATGTCGCCTTCATGGGTTCCTGTACGAATGGCAGGTATTCAGACTTTGTTGAAGTGGCTCGTTTCCTCAAAGGCAAAAAAGTGAATCCTGAGGTGCGCGCCATCGCCGTACCTGGTTCACAGGTTGTTGGAAAAATCCTGCATGAAAAAGGTATTGATCAGATTTTTAAAGATGCTGGTTTTGATTGGCGCGATGCTGGCTGCTCTATGTGTCTGGCCATGAATCCCGATAAACTTGTCGGAGATGAACTCTGCGCCAGCTCCAGTAACCGTAATTTTAAAGGTCGTCAAGGAAGCCCTACCGGACGCACCATCTTGATGAGCCCGCTTATGGTAGCTGCTGCTGCCGTAACCGGAGAAATCAGCGATGCACGCAAAGTTTTTAGCCAGGAAACTGTCGTTGCCTAGTAGGACTCATTTATTTTTTATATTTAAACAATTATTGAGACTCTCTAGATATGGAAAAAATCACTAAAATAAAAGGACGCTGCATACCGGCACCTGGCGATGATATCGATACAGACCGCATTATTCCCGCTCGCTTCATGAAATGCGTTACCTTTGACGGGCTTGGCGAGTACTTTTTCTATGACGTCCGCTTTGACCAAGATGGTAATAAAACTGATCATCCTCTCAACGATTCTAAATTTGAAGGCTCCAGCATTCTACTATCCGGAAACAACTTCGGCTGCGGCTCATCACGTGAACATGCGCCGCAATCTTTATACCGTTATGGCATCCGTGCTGTAGTTGCAGAAGGCTATGCAGAAATTTTCTTTGGCAACAGCACCACTCTGGGCATTCCCTGTGTAACAGCTAGTAAAGAAGATATCGCTACTATCCGCACGATTATTGAAGAAGATCCACAGGCAGAACTCAGTGTAGACATCATTGACCTGAAGCTGACCATCAAAGAGCAAAGCTTTGATTGCCAGATTCGAGATACAGCGCGAGATGCTTTAACTTCCGGACAATGGGATCCTTTAGGTAATCTTCTTCAGGCGGAACCACAAGTCACGGCTGTGGCGGAAAAATTGCCTTATATCCAAGCAACAGCTTAGTTCACATATTTTTTGTCTATCTTATTTGAAACGTAAGCGTTCTCCACTCAATCGAATGAGAGCATTCCCTGTATTGACAATTCTTGATGAATGAATAAGGGTACTTTTATGCAGTTAAGTTGGCCCAAGACAATTTTCAGTCTCTTTGTCGCCTTAGCTGTTTTATCTGGTAGCTGCTGTTGCTCAGCACAAACTTTGGTCAAGAAAGACACTCCCCAAGCTACCCATTCGTGTTGTTCTCAGAAAAAGTCCCCGTTGCCTGATGAGAAACAGGAACATCATTCTTGTTCTTGTAAACTCACGATTGCAGATGAACAGCGCCCCATAGACCTAAAATCTGCCCATAAACATTCTGCTCCCAAATCACCTGATGAAGAAAATACCTTCTCCAGATTCATCACTCCACTTTCACATAACAGCCTGTCTACGGATACGGCCCAAATTTTTTCAGACTGGGATATCCCCATTTATGTCTCCTATTGCTCTTATCTCTTATAGCAATTGTTACATTCATCCCCGTTTAGGACAGCCTTTTCCTGAAAGGCTATACATTTCTCTTCAAGAACATGCTTGAATACATGTTCAACTCTGGACGCGAATAACTCTATGAAAATATCACTTTGCACATGGGTGCTCAGCATCTGCTTTTCAATGTTGGTTAAAGCTGAAAGTGGCTCAGCTCAATTCTGGCTCGTGAATTCCGTAAGCCAGAAGCTTGACTACTCTCTGCTCCTATCACTTGAAACAGAAAACCGTTTCTATGCAGAAGGTTCATTTCACCGACGCTATGAGTTGCGACCTCTTATTACATGGCAATATTCGCCACGCTATGATTTCACAATCGGCTACCAGAACTCAGCTACAGACTCAAATCAGGCTGATCTGGAAATGGGACATCAATGCATCCTGGCCAATACCATAAAATGGGATTTTGCTGATTACCGTTTGACCTCACGTCAGCAGCTTCAGCTTGGCGAAGAAAGTGCGGATACTGTTCTACTCAGCAGACATCGCCTTTTGTTGTCCTGGATGAACGATCATCTTCCACTAAGACTTAAACCATTCATAGCCAATGAATGGTTTTTCGATCTTGAAAATGGAGACCTTCGTGAAAACCGTTTCTGGGGAGGAGTGCGTTATAAGATTAATAACAGCCTCGACATTGCCCTCTTTGGTATGCGCCGTGATCAATGGAATCGACTCGATCAACACACAACATCCCCCGTCACAGGACTTACACTCAATATAAAATTTTAACATCTACTCCACATTAAAAATTATGAAAAACTTTCCACTAACCATACTCATTATGAGTCTGATTTTTATTGGTTCTTGTTCTTCCAAAAAATCAACTCAAGACAGTGAGACTAATACAGCCATCTACACCTGTCCCATGCATCCGCAGATCCGTGAAAAAGAAAATATTCCATGTCCACTCTGTGGCATGGATTTAGTTGCAGTTCGCAACGAAAGTAAAACTACGGAAGAACATCACACTAGCTCGCATCATTCCCATCATGCTAAAAAAGATAACTCTCCCACCATCCACTTGCAGGATAGTAAAAGCAGCATCCTCAGCGCCAAGACCGTTACAGCCGAAGCGCAAAGTATGCTTCATAAAGTTCGTATCTTTGGGGAAGTAAAACCCATACAGGATGAGCAGATTGATTACAGTTGGTATTACAGCGGCAAAGTAGAAGAAGTTCTCATTAGCTACAACCAAACTGAAGTCACAAAAGAACAGCCGCTCATACGCGTATACTCGGAAGAAGTCATACATGAGCAACAGCATTATCTCGAACTCCTGCGTCAACGCTGGTTACGCACCTTCTATGAACGCAAAAATCTTGAGGCACAGATTGCTACTATTCAAAGAAGGCTTCAACAAATCGGCATTGATAAAAAGCAACTCGAACAACTTGAAAAAGAACAAAAAGTACAAAGCACCTTCACTCTTAAAGCACCGCGCACTGGCACTTTAATGCAAGCTCTACCCATGCCTGGCAAAGAATTTAATCATACCGATACTCTCTTCAGCATTGCAGCACTCAACAACGTCTGGTTTACAGGAGAAGTTTATGAAAAAGACCTTCCCTTCCTTAAAGTGGGCCTGAAGGCACGTATTGAAACTTCAGCCCGTCCTGACACGTTCTTTGTGGGTAAACTCATTTACATGGGACGTATCTTGGATAAAAAGACCCGCACACTTCCTATACGTTTTGAGATCGATAATAAAGATCTGAAGTTATTACCCAATCTATCCGGCACGGCTATCATTAATATTCCCTTTAGAGACATCAAAATCGCAGTTCCTCATAGCTCCGTTCTCAAGACCGGGCAGCGCTCCATCGTATACGTTAAAGAACAGGAAGGTGTGTACCGTCAACGCACCGTGCAAACAGGAAGACGTTCCGATGAATTTATCGAAATCCTCGAAGGTATAGAACAAGGTGAAAAAGTCGTTACAGACGGAGCCTTCCTCCTGGATGCAGAAGCAGAAATTTCCGGACAAGGCCAAACACACCAGCACTGACAATGATTCATTCCATTATACAACTCTGTCTTCGCAATCGCTTTCTCGTCCTCGTTTTTTACGTATTCATAACCGCTTGGGGCATATGGGCCGTATGGAACACGCCTATGGATGCACTGCCTGATCTATCAGAAAATCAGGTCATCGTCGTCGCAGACTGGCCGGGACGTTCTGCACAGGAAATTGAAGATCAAATCACCTACCCGCTTTCCAGTAGCATGCAAGGACTCCCTGGGGTTAAAAGTGTCCGGGCTAAGTCACTATTTGGCGTAGGCATGTTAACCATCATTTTTGAAGATAACGTCGACCTTTACTTTGCCCGCACTCGCATCCTCGAGCGCTTAAACTCACTGCCGTTTAAACTGCCCGATGGCGTCATCCCAACTCTTGGGCCGGATGCCACCGGCTTAGGCTGGGTCTTTCAATATTACCTTGATGACACACAAGCACGGCAAAAAGGCTCAGGTAAAACCCTGGGAGAGCTTCGCACCATTCAGGACTGGTTCATACGCTATCAGATTAATTCCGTGCCGGGAGTTGCAGAAGTCGCCTCTATCGGTGGGTTTGTTGAACAATATCAGGTGAATGTAAATCCTAACCTGCTAAGAGCACACAATATCACACTGAGCCAAATTCTTAAGATTATTGAATCAAGCAACCGTAATGTAGGTGGAGGAAATATTGAAATCAATGGACGCGAAATCACCCTCAGAGGTCTTGGGTACGTCAAGAGCAACAAAGATCTCGCCAATCTCGTTCTCGGCTATCACCAGAATAAACCTGTTATCCTGGAAGACGTTGCCAGCATTCGTATGGGACCTGCTCCCAGACGAGGAGCGCTTGATGCCAACGGTAAGGAAGTAGTCGGAGGCATTGTCGTCATGCGCTATGGAGAAAACACGTTGGATGTTATTAAGCGAGTAAAGAAAAAGATCGAAGAAATCCAGCCTGCCCTTCCTGAAGGTATAGAAATCAGGCCTTACTATGACCAAAGTGAACTCATACTTCGTGCTATAAACACCTTAAAAACAACGCTTCTGGAAGAAATCCTCCTTGTCACGCTAATCAACGCCATTTTTCTACTGCACTTCCGTAGCATCTTAATCACCGCTATTCCCCTACCTCTCTCCATTCTCATCTCCTTTATTCTTATGAAATATTTTGGCATTAGCTCAAATATTATGTCTCTGGCAGGAATAGCTATAGCCATAGGCGTGCTGGTCGATGCAGGCATCGTTGTTACTGAAGCAGTGACTCGAGAAGCCATTAATGCGCAAGAGGATCTCCAGCAAAAAAACATTAGTATGATCGATGTCGTTCAGCGTGCCTGTAAAACAGTAGCTCGCCCGCTTTTCTTCTCCATGCTCATCATCATTCTGGCCTTTGTTCCTGTTTTTGCTTTAACCGGAGCCTCCGCTAAACTTTTCAGCCCACTGGCCTTCACTAAGACTTTTGCCATGATCGGTGCAACCATTCTCGCCATTACCCTTATCCCAGTTCTGGCCAGTTTTTTTCTGGGAGGGAAATTACGAGACGAAAATCAAAACCCTCTCATGCGCTTTGCACTCTGGCTTTACATGCCCGTCTTGAAACTAGCACTTCGTTTTAGAGCTATAGTTATCTCGATTGCGCTGGCAATTTTGGGCGGAGCCATTTATCTGGCTTTGCAAATGGGTTGGGGATTTATGCCAGAACTCAATGAAGGTGCCTTTCTTTCCATGCCTCAAACGGTCGCATCTGCATCTGTTCCTGAAATCAAACGCGTGATGTCTGCACAGGACAAAATGATTAAAGAGCTTTTTCCTGAAGTAGAAAACGTCGTCGGAAAGCTGGGTCGAGCCAACACCGCCACGGACCCTGCACCCACTGCCATGCTGGAGACCATTATTACTTTAAAACCTAAAGAAGCCTGGCGAGGGGGCATGACAGAAGAAAAACTCCGCCAGGAAATTCAACAGGCACTCATGTCCTTTCCTGGATTCCCACCATCATTATTACAGCCGATAGAAACACGCATACTCATGTTGCAGACCGGCATCCGAGGGCAAGTCGCGGCCAAAATCTTCGGTTCTGATTTACAACAACTTGAAGCCATAGCCTCGGAAATCGAAGCCATTATGCGGAACATTCCCGGAGCATCAGGCGTTGCTGTAGACCTATCACAAAATGCCCCCTATCTGGAAATCGAGGTCAACCATCAAGCTGCTGCCCTGTACGGTGTGCCTGTGGCTGAAGTGCTCGATGTTATTGAAACAGCCATCGGTGGAAAGACCATCACCACAACCATCCAGGGAAGAGAACGCTTCGGCATCCGCGTTCGCTACCCGAGAGAGTTACGACATCATCCTGATGAAATCGGCAATGTCCTCGTTACATCAAAAAATGGCAGACATATTCCTCTGAGTAAAGTTGCAGAGATCGAGCTTGTCAGTGGTCCAGCCTGGATTACCTCAGAGAACGGACTCATGCGTGTCTTTGTTCAGTCCAATGTGCGTGATCGAGATTTGAGATCTTTTGTTAAAGAAGCACAGGAGAAGATTCACCAGGAAGTGACCTTACCACCGGGCACCTATATTTCCTGGGGGGGACAATACGAGAATCTCATCAAAGCCAGTCAAACAATGGCTACGGTTATTCCGACAGTTTTATTCATTATTTTTATTCTTCTTTATCTGACTTATCGGAGTTTTGCAGAAGCAGCTCATGTCTTGCTGGCTGTTCCTTTTGCCCTCAGTGGCGGTGTTTTTCTGCAATGGATTATGGGTATAGACTTTAGCGTAGCTGTGCTGGTCGGTTACATTGCCCTTTTCGGCACGGCTGTAGAAACCGGAGTAGTGATGGTCATCTACCTTGAAGAAGCTGTCAACCGTTGGCGTGAAAAGCGTCACAAAGAAAAAGCTGTTCTCAATTTTTCTGATTTAAAAGAAGCTGTCATTGAAGGATCTGCCCTGCGCTTACGTCCCAAGCTTATGACTGTGGCAACCATTCTGGCCTCACTGAGTTTTATTCTCCTCCCTGTACTCAGTCAGGGCCGAACTGGCATTGAAATTATGCGTCCCCTTGCAGTCCCTATCTTTGGTGGTATGGTAAGTAGCTTGCTTCACATCCTTATTGTGACTCCAGTTATTTTTCTAACTCTTCAGGAACTAAAACTTAAAAAAGAACAAAACCATGAAGCCAAACAAACTCATAAAAATCTCTAGTGCCTGCCTGCTGCTCATCGCAACCTGTGTACAGGCTGCTCAAGAAACCAACGCTGATAACATAAACACAAAACTCGGGGAATATCCTCTCAAGACCTGTGTTATCTCAGGTGCAAAACTCGGATCTATGGGAGAGCCTTACATCTACAAACATAAAGGCCGTGAGATCCAATTCTGTTGCAAAGGCTGTGATAAAGCATTCGAGGAAGATCCCAACAAGGCTTTAAAAAAGCTGAATGCTGCAGTCATCGCTCAACAGAAAAAAATATACCCCTTCAAAGATTGTGTCGTCTCGCAAGAACCCTTGATCCCAGAAGAACTTTTTCATTTCATTGATCAGGATAACAATCTTTATCTTACCTGCTGCAAGATTTGCCCTAAAGAAATCGAAAAGAGTCTGGCAACTTATCAGAAAATGCTCAACAACGCCATAAAACAATAATTCCTCAGGAGGCCTTTTTTATTTAGAAGTTCTGAAACCCATCCAGGACATTCTTGCCCAGTACTTTCCCGCTTTCCTGAAGTCTATGAGCTTCTTGTAAAGAAGTCACCGTCAGAGGACCCAGATGCTTCGTTACCGTAGAAATCAAAATCTTTTGATCTATCATCTCCGACACAGCATTCAAAAGCTCATGCTGTTTACACATATCATGTGTCTGAAACATTGAACGTGTAAACATGAATTCCCAGCTAAAACTAAGAGCCTTAGGCTTAATCGAATTGATATTAAGATTCTCTGGATCATCAATTAAAGCAATATGACCTCGAGGCTTGATGAGTTCGACTATAGCTGAAAAATGGCCTTCTGTGCCATTTAAAGATGCCACATAGCGCGGGCTCAGTTGCAACTTCTTAACCTGCTCCACCAGAGACTCTCGATGATTGATCACATGGTCGGCTCCCATCTTCTTGACCCAGTCAATCGTCTCAGGACGCGAGGCAGTCGCTATGACCTGCAATTGCGTAAGCTTCTTGGCCAGTTGTATAAGAATCGATCCCACACCTCCGGCAGCACCAACTATAAGAAGACTTTCATCTTTGCCCTCATCTTTTTTAAGAGCAAAAGAGTCAAAAAGCATTTCCCATGCAGTTATGGAAGTCAGGGGTAACCCCGCTGCCTCCGCAAACCCAAGAGACTCAGGCTTCTTTCCAACAATCCGTTCATCTACCGCATGTAACTCCGAATTAGCACCTGGACGTGTAAGATCACCCGCATAAAAAACCTCGTCTCCTACCTTAAACGTACTCACTGCACCACCGACCTTTGCAACCACTCCAGCCGCATCATAGCCTATGATCTTCACGCCATTTTCAGGAGCCATACGGGCACGAACCTTCACATCCACCGGGTTTACAGAAACGCCTCTCACCTCCACCAAAAGATCGTTCGGTCTCAGCTCAGGTTCAGCCGTTTCAAATTCGACTAAAGCGTCAGAATCTGCGACAGAGCCCCTCTTGGTATAGCCAATTGCTTTCATTATTTATTACTCATTGTCCTATTTAAAAATTTTATCGAGAATAAAATAAACCGGACAGAAACACGTAAACGCGCTTTGAATTAATAATCCTCCTAAACCAACAAGGACCCAATACGCTGATTCATGGACATAATAACCTAACCCCAATGCACCAAGAATAAGCACACCTACAACACCATCATGAATTCTTCTTTTAATCATTTCCTCCTCCTCTGATTTTATACTTAAAACAACAGATTAATACCTGAGACTCT
>JBCCWR010000013.1:0-30204 GCA_039193385.1 Verrucomicrobiota bacterium
TGAACAAACAGGAAATAAGGATTAAACAAGAAAAAAGAACCTGACAGTTTAGAATAAAAATTGAGTGATTCATTTACCATGCAATGTGCTGAGGCGACTATCTGCTGTAAGGCTCTTTTCGGCTAAATGTCATCCTAATCAAAAAAAATTAAAATAATATAAATGAAGGATGGACTCTTTTTCTTATTATTTCAAAATTCGGAAGATAGACGGATAAGTTTGATATATTAAAAATGGCAGAAGTAAAAAATCAGAATTTTCTTAAACAGTTAAGAGTCATCAGCTTAGTCGAAGGTTGTTCGACACTGGTATTATTTTTCATAGCTATGCCGATGAAGTATTTAATGGGGTTCCCTGAAGCGGTAAGCTGGCCTGGACGTATACATGGTGCTCTCTTTGTTTTACTTGTGCTCTATGCAATCATGGCCATTAAGATAGTTCCCCTGAGCAAGCTACTTTCTTTTCTGCTTATTGTAGCGGCTATTATTCCCTTTGGTCCGTTTCTGATGGATAAAAAACTCAAGGCTTTGTGACGTGAGCGAGGCCAATCTGTGGGCCATCTTTTCTATCTGATGTTCTTTTCGGGGAAGCTGACCAATAGTCTGCAAGAGAGGCTGCTAGAGGGCTTTCTGGATGCAGGCGACGACTTTTTCGATTTCTTCTTCGGTATTATAAAAGTGAGGGGAAATACGGAACAGCGCGGTGTTCTTTCGATTGTAGCGGAGTGAGATGTCGATGTGTTCGGCCTGTAGTTTTTTGAAGATGCTTTCCATAGAGGGGGTGTCGATCTGCGGATGGCAAAAAGTATAGATGCCGCAGGTTGTTTCATGCCCTTGATCTTCCTGTAGGGCGAAGTCGATATAGCGTTGAAACCCGATGGCATTCATCTTAGCTATGATGCTTTCTCCTAGCTGGCGAATTCTGGTTGAGAGGGCTTCGGTGCCGAGGGCGTTGAGGAATTTCATGGAGGCCAGCATGGCTGAGTTTCCAGGCAGGTTGAGGGAGCCCGGTTCATAGCGGCGCCCACCGGGATAGAAGTCGATACTCTCCTGGGCGATGAATTGGGGCGATACTACGTTCCAGGATCCAAGAAGGGTTGGTTCCAATAGTTTAAAATTGCTTTCTTTGACATAGAAGATGCCAGCTCCCATAGGACCGAGTAACCATTTGTGCGAGTCTGCGCTGAGGAAGTCGACATATTCCACGGTGGTCTTGAAAGCGCCCAGAGTTTGGATGCCATCGATACAAAGGAGAATATGCGGATGTGTTTCCTTGAGTTT
Source organism: Verrucomicrobiota bacterium (assembly GCA_039193385.1). Taxonomy (GTDB): domain Bacteria; phylum Verrucomicrobiota; class Verrucomicrobiia; order Methylacidiphilales; family JBCCWR01; genus JBCCWR01. The sequence goes on from JBCCWR010000013.1 coordinate 1,281, forward strand.
GCGACCGATGGTTTCGATGTCGATGCGGTAGCCGGAGAGGAAACTGGCCGATGCCAGGGAGACCAGACGAGTGCGGTCGGTGAGTTTTTCCTGGAGAACATCCCAGGTGATGACTCCGGTCTGCTCGGGTTCCAGTGCTACGGGCTCAACGCCTAAACGGCTTAGTTTCAGCCAGGGATAGACGTTGGCCGGGTAATCATCCTGGTAAAAAATAACCTGGTCGCCTTTGTTCCAGTTGATGCCATTGGCCACAAGATTGAGGCCGAGGGCGGTGGGTCCGAGGAGGGCGATTTCATCTGGTGAGGCTTCGAGGAGCTTGGCTGCCTCCTGGCGTGTTTCAGTCATTTCACGCCAGACTCCCGCATGTTCCTGCTGTTGACGGCACCCTTCATGGGCATAGCGTGTGAGGGCTTCTCCGGCGGTGGCGGGCAGGGCGGTGACGCCGGCGTGAGCCATGAAGGTGCGATCCTGGGTGACGGGAAAAAGCTGGTTGCGGGTTGTTTCGTTTTCGAGGATCTCTGAGATGGTCATAAAAATTTTCTTTGTGTTTAGCGTTGGCTTTGGTTTATAGAGCTAGGTTTGAAGCTAAAGGAGGGAACAAAATGGTCATGGTTGGTGGCTGAGGGTTGAAGGCAGATAGTTAAGCGGTGGCGGCGGAGGAGGCGGGAGTTGCTTTTAGATCACCAGATTGCACGCGATGAAGGATGTCGGGAAGTAGGGATAGAACTTGATCCACTTCCTCTTGAGTGTTGTAGTGGCTGAAGGAGAAACGTACGGAACCAAAGGCTTCCTCTTCTTTCAGTCCCATGGCGGTGAGAACATGGGACGCTTGCATGGAGCCTGTGGTGCAGGCGGAGCCAGCCGAGGCGCAGACTTTATGTTCATTCAAGCCGAGTAGAACAGCTTCGGCCGAGGCACCGGTGAAGCTGATGTTGGAGGTGTTGGGCAGACGTTGCGCGCGATGTCCGTTGACCTTGGTGCTTGGTATGAGGTCAAGGACTTGATTTTCAAAATGATCACGCAAGGTGCGGGTGTGTGTGGCTTCTTCCTGCAAGTGGTTCAGTGCCAGCTCTGCGGCTCGACCGAGACCGACGATGGAGGCTACGTTTTCTGTGCCGCCTCGTTTGCCTTTTTCCTGATGCCCGCCCATGACGTAGGGAACGAATTTGGAACGACGACGAATGTACAATACGCCTACGCCTTTGGGGGCATGCAGTTTATGACCTGAAAGAGACAGGTAGTTAATGCCTGTGTCTTTGACAGTTAAGTCGATTTTGCCGGGGCACTGTACGGCGTCCGTATGGAAAAGGGTTTTGGTCGATTGACAGATTTGGGCGATTTCTCGGATGGGAAAGAGGACGCCGGTTTCATTATTGGCCCACATGAGACTGACGATGGCTGTATCTGGACGAATGGCTTTCTCCACTTCGGATGGATCCAGCGTACCGTCGTTGGCTACAGGCAGAAACGTGACGCCGTAGCCCATGCGCTCCAATGTTTCGGCATGGTTCTTGACGGCGGAGTGTTCCACTCCGCTGGTTATCACATGACGATGCCCGGTGATCTGTAGGGCGGAGTTGATGGCGGCGTTGTCAGACTCAGTTCCACATGAGGTGAAGAAGATTTCACGGCTTTCACATCCTAGTAGAGCCGCTACTTGACTGCGTGCTGTTTCCACAGCATCGCGCACTTGGGTGCCGAAGGTGTAAGCACTGGACGGGTTCCCGTAGTAGTCACGCAGCCAGGGAGCCATAGTCTCAAAGACTTCAGGTGCCACACGTGTGGTGGCATTGTTGTCCAAGTAGATGATGTCTTTGTCTTCCAGCATAACGGTTTAATAGTTTAATAGTTCCGCAAGATGAGCGAAAAACCATATGCTTAAATTTGATGCTGAACAATCATAAACACAACTTTGCTTTAGCTTCTGCCGCCTGGCATAAATCTAAGTTTAGCACTCTTGTGCCTACGATATCTAGCAGCCTTAAAGAAGATTTTTAATGTTTCAGTTCTTGTTTGGTTGCTTCAAGGTCTGCGAGATGTTGCTGGGAATCGACCGCGCTGCCAGTCACATGTTTGATTAAATCATGGGCGGAGCGACGTTTGCCTGGTTGGTGCACGTTGCTGCGCAACCATGTGAGTAGAGGTTGGTAGTCTCCTTGAGCAAGGGCCTTTTCCAGGGTGGGCACGTCCTTCCTGGCAGTGGCGAAGAGTTGGGCGGCATTGAGGTTACCCAGGCTGTAGGTGGGGAAATAACCGAAGCTGCCTAGAGACCAGTGAATATCCTGCAAGCAGCCATGCGCGTCATCCGGTACGTTAAGGCCGAGCAATTTTTCAAAATGTTCATTCCAGAAGGCAGGTAAGTCATCGACAGTGAGGCGCCCTTCGATGAGTTCCAGTTCGGCTCGGAAGCGCAGGATGATGTGCAGGTCATAGGTAACAGCATCCGCTTCGACACGAATATGAGAAGGACTGACGCGGTTGGCCACCGCCGTTAATTGCGCCGGCGTGAATGCCTTGAGATTGGGAAAGTATTCACAGGCTGTGGGATACCAGTGCTCCCAGAAGGCACGTGCGCGACCTACTTTATTTTCCCATAGGCGAGACTGCGATTCATGAATGCCCAATGAAATGGAATCTCCACATGGTGTGCCAAAGTGTTCTTCAAGCAGACCCTGCTCATAGAGGCCATGTCCTGCTTCATGTAGAATACCGTAGAGAGAACTGGTGAAATCCCGCTCATCATAGCGCGTCGTCAGACGACAGTCTTGAGGGCCAAGATGGGTGCAGAAAGGATGAGTGGTTGTGTCAATGCGGCCCGCTTCAAAATCAAAACCGAACGCTTCGGCGACGGTGCGGTTAAAGGCCTGTTGTTTTTCGATGGGGTAGTCATCATGCAGCAAGTCTGCGGGGATGTCTTGGCTTAGTTCTGTCAGTTCGGCCACGAGTTTGGACTGAGCTGGGCCCAATGTTTCAAATAACGCTGATAATTCCGCGGCACGTGCGCCGGGTTCGTATTCGTCCAGAAGCGCATCGTAGGGCGAAACTTCATAACCCCAGTGCTCGGCGCTTTGGAGGTTGAGGTCGATGATTTTCTGCAGCATCGGTTTAAAAGACGCATAGTCACTTTTTTGTCTGGCGGTGATCCAGGCATTACGCGCCAGGGCAGTGGTTTGGCTCATTTCTTCCACAAGGCTGGTAGGGAGTTTGGTGGCACGGTCATAAGAACGTCGCCATTCGCGAACGTTGACTCCTTCTGTCGAATCTTCCGCAAAGCCATGATCTTCGCAGGTGCTGATCCAGTGGCCAACTTCCGATTCTGTGCAAAGTCGGTGTGCCTGACCGGAGAGGTAGGCTATTTGCTGGGCGCGATAGCCAACCGCTTTTTCAGGCATATAGGTTTCCTGATCCCAACTCAAAGCACTGGTGCTGCTGTGGATGAGTGCGACCTGCCCCAGACGTTCCAGTAATTTTTCATAAGCCTCTGGTTTTGTTGAAGATTCCATATCCATCATCTAGTGATAGTTAGCCACTCGCCGATAGTTTCCAATCCTTAACTTTGGGTGTGTACCAAAATGGATTTAGAGGAGACACATGCGATGAGACAAAGTCGTCGGCGTTTCTTGTGACGATGGTAAGTTCATGTTGTTTAGCTGTAGCAGCTAGGAGATCATCCATAACCATACGCCATCACTGATAGCACCTGGTTAAGGTTCTAAAAGAGAAGTTCTAATGTGCTTGCAGCCAGTTCTGACCGATACCGGTTTCAACGACCAGGGGAACTTGCATAGGAATGGCGGTGGTCATGCAGTTTTCAATTTGAGGGACCACGGCATCCTTTTCTTTTTCTGCTAATTCAAAGACAAGTTCATCATGGACCTGAAGTAGCATGCGTGTTTTGTAGCCGCCGGTGCGTAACATTTGCTCGATTTTTACCATGGCGAGTTTGATCATATCCGCAGCGGTGCCTTGGATAGGTGTGTTGATGGCGGTGCGTTCGGCTGCCTGCCGGACATTGGCATTGGCTGACTTGATATCTGGTAAGTAACGCCGCCGTCCGGAGATGGTTTCGACGTAGCCGTTTTCTCTAGCTTCGGCGACTGTCTTTTCCATATATTTTTTAACTCCGGAGTATTGCGTAAAATATTGTTCAATGATGCGTGCTGCTTCCGTTCTTGGTATGCCCAGGCGCTGTGACAGGCCGAAAGCTGAGATGCCATAGATGATGCCAAAGTTGACCATTTTAGCGGTGCGCCGCATGTCGTCATCGACCATCTCAGGCATCATGCTATAGACACGGGCGGCAGTGGCTGTATGAATATCCTGTCCTTTCTCAAAAGCTTCCCGCATGCCGGAGTCCTCGCTGAGTTCAGCCATAACGCGCAACTCAATTTGCGAATAATCCACGGACAATAAGGAGAAGTCATTTCCATCTGCAACGAAGGCCTTACGGATTTCGCGGCCTTCTTCAGAGCGTATGGGGATGTTTTGTAAGTTGGGGTCTTGTGATGCCATTCGTCCGGTAACGGCCACAGCTTGTTGAAAGGTCGTGTGAACTCTGCCGGACTGATGGAGAACATAGGTCGGCAGGGCATCGACATAGGTCGACTTTAATTTAGTCGCTTTTCGGTAATCGAGAATGTCACGTGCAATATCATGCTGCAGAGCTAGAAATTCTAATACTTGCTCATTGGTTACATATTGTCCTGTTTTAGTCTTTTTTGGTTTTTTGAGTAATTGTAAATCGTCAAAGAGGACAGCGCCTAATTGTTTCGGGGAGTTGAGGTTAAATTCCTGCCCTGCTTGTTTAAAGATGTCGGAACGTAATGTTTCAATTTTGGTAGCTAGCTCTCCGGAAAATTCTTCTAAGGCAAGTACGTCGATAGAGATGCCGGTATGTTCCATATCTACAAGCACCTGAATCAGCGGTGACTCGATATTATAAAATAACTTCTCTTGGGCGTTTTCTTTAAGTTGTGGTTCAAAAACGTTCCATAGTTGAAGCGTGACATCAGCATCCTCAGCCGCATAGCTGGCAACATCCTGCAGTCGTTCTGTCTGCACCTCTTTCATGCTCAGTTGGTTTTTACCCTTTTCTCCAATGAGTGTGGTGATTGATACCGGCGTGTAGCCAAGGTGCATTTCGGAAAGGTAGTCCATGCTATGGCGCTGTTCGGGGGCCAGCAAAGTGTGCGCCAGCATAGTATCTAATAGCTTGCCGCGAACGGCAAAGCCCTTCCATTTCAGGACGCTGATATCAAACTTTAAGTTGTGGCCGATTTTCTCACTTTGTTCATTGGCCAGGATGGAGGAGAATTCTTGAAGAATGCCTGTCTCTTCCGCGGCATCTTTAACCACGACATAGTATCCAGAATGTGATTGGGTGGAAAAAGCCAGGCCGATGATTTCCGTGTTTTTGACATCGAGAGAAGACGTTTCCAGGTCAAAGCAAAAACGTTTGGTTTGTTCTAATATACGAATGAGGGCTTTTCGTTCATCTGAGGTTTGAACTAGTTTGTAGTCGTGATCAACGCTGTCTATGTTTTTCAGTTCTGCCTGAATCATCGGTTCAGTGTTTGCTGTATCTCCCGCCTTGTTTTCATCTGATTTCTGGTGGGCAAAGCCGCGTCCTGCATGGAACTCCTGGCCAAATAAACGTTTGCCTAAAGCATTAAACTCAAATTCGGTAAATAAGCTTTTAAGTGCTTTTTCATCACGCTCTTGAATTTGCAAGGATTCGATGTCCAGTTCCATAGGGACATCCGTAATAATGGTGGCCAACTTTTTGGAAAGAAGGCCCTGATCACGACCTGCTTCGATTTTTTCTTTCTGCTTCCCCTTCAACTGATCGGTGCTCTCGAAGAGTTTTTCTACAGAGCCAAATTGGCTGATAAGTTTTGCCGCTGTTTTTTCCCCGATACCTGTTATGCCGGGAATGTTGTCAGAGGCATCGCCCATTAAACCTAAAATGTCGATTACTTGATCCGTGCGCTCAATGCCCCATTTTTGACAAATTTCTTGGACTCCCCAAATTTCTGCATCGCTCCCTTGTCTGCCTGGTCGATACATCTTGATCTTTTCTGTAACGAGTTGGCCGAAGTCTTTATCTGGCGTGACCATGATGATTTCATCAAAGCCGCAGCTTTCAGCCTGTTGGGCCAGAGTTCCTATGATGTCATCCGCCTCGTATCCATCCATTTCCAGGATGGTTACATGGAATGCTTCAAGAATACGGCGAATTTCAGGCAATGACTTGCTGAGGTCCTCAGGCATTTCTTCACGTTGCGCCTTATATGCAGGGTATTCGATGTGACGTTGGGTTGGTGCTGAAGTATCGAAAACCACAGCGATGTGTGTTGGTTCATGTTTACCTATGATGTCTAAAAGGGTGTTGGTAAAGCCATAGATGGCGGATGTGTTCACACGCTTGGATGTGAAAATGGGGTTGCGGATCAAGGCAAAGTAAGCGCGATAGGCCAGAGCCATGCCATCAAGCAGGAATAATCTTTTAGTCATAGATTGACAAACCTTACATGAATCTCAGTCCACCGAGAAGCAGGTAAAGTACGCATTTATGAAATAGAACTTAGATCGATAAAATCAATCTTTGTAAAAATATTATCGATTTTGTGAATTTTTTAAATCACGCATTATGTCGTTAACACAACAACAGAAGGAGAAGCCATGATTTATTTGCTTTATACGCTTTTACTCTTTATGCCAGTAACATAAACCATCACGTAAGCACCTCGTCTTATGGCAACAGAATCTAGTAAAGTGCCTTGGAATCTTAACTTTTCCCGAGTTGACGGATATGCAGAAATACTCTTGAGTGCTACGCGCTGTGAGTAAGAAGGGAAAAAAGAAATCTTCATTTTTTAAGCTACTAGCATTGTTTATTTTAACTGTGCTTGTGTGTGCGGTATCAGGGTTCTTTTTTACGGGTTCCATTATTACCTTTACGCCTCTCAAGGGCTGGTTGCAGCAACTCATTGATGATAATGCCGGTTCCAAAATTACGTTTAACTCTGTAAGCGGTACAGCCTTACGGTTGACTTTGCATGAGGTAAAAATCACACCGACGGATGAATCACGTAACCTCAAGGGACTCACTGCAGAGAAAGTCAGTGTTACTTTTGAATATGAACCTCTTCTGCAAAATATTCTCATCCTCAAGACAGCCCACATTCAAGAGGGTGAGATAGAATACAGTTTGCAGAGTAATGACCCTACGAAACTGTGGGCTTCGTTGCCGCTAGATAAGATCACGACCAGTAAAACAAATCTTCATGTACATAATGTTTCGGGGTGGAAAGTGGATTTGCTCAATGCCAAACTGGATCTGCGTAGCAATGGGAAGCCCGGTGACAAAAACTTTCTCATAGCGGCTGCTGTAAAGTCTGAGCATGTGGCTATCCATAAGCTCAAACTGGAGAAGCTCGATGCGAGCGTTATTATCCAACCTCTCCATGTTGAAATCACAGATTTAAAAGCCAAACTTGGCGGTGGTGATCTAGCCGTAAAAGCAACTCAGGCCTATGGAGCATCTAATGAAATCAATCAACTGAAAGTTGATTTAAAGAAGGGTGATATCGGAGCATTATTGCAGGAGCTGGATTACTCCAGTCGTTTTAGTGGTCAGGTAAATTTGAGCATGGCGGCTGACGGAATGTTTACACCAAAGAAAAAAAATCTGCATGGACGAGGTGATTTTGAGATTTCTGATGTCTCTGTGCGCGTGGCTATGCCTAAATTCCCCATCCACAATGATGCTCCTATCTTGCTCACCATGAGGGAAATAAAAAATCTCAAGGGTAAAAATTCGTTTGTGCTGGAGGCCGATAAAATGATTACGAAGGGTTTTGATGTGGAGAATAAAAACATAACACTGAACGGGGATCAGACGGTTTATTACAACAAGAACATCTCTGGACAATGGACGTTGAATACGAATAAGAAAATAGCTGACGGTATTCCCGGTGTGGCGCGAGGTATCTTTGCCATCAATGAGCAAGGGGGGGCGATTATTCCTTTCGGCCTAGATGGAACAACGGCGAATCCGAGTGTGAATGTTGACTATGTGATAGAAAAGGCGTTCAAGAAACATTTGAATAAGCTCAATCCGCTGAAGCTATTCGGTAAATGAATGTTCCTGTGGTCTTATAATTTTTACACCTACCCACTGTGCATCCTTCAGGATAAATTTACGAATTTCTATTTCTATCTTCTGGATAGAGAATTCTGTTTGAAGTTTTTCAGCCAATTCTTCGGCGAGAGTTTCGATGAGTTTACGGGGTCTTTCAGCAGCTATTTCTTTGATGCGTTCACTGACTTGAAAGTAGTCAATGCTGAGGGTGAGATCATCTTGAAGCGCTGCCTGCCTGAAGTTATTGGCGGGAAATTGAGCATGGATTTGGAGTTTTTGCTGATGGGCGCGTTCTTCATCAGGCACGCCAATGTTGCTCCAGACTTCCAGGCCTTCAATCATAATGATGTTGTTGCTTATCATGGTAAAATCTGAGTATTTTCTTCAGTGGGACAAATCTTGGTTCAGTTGATCTTTGGCTTCTTCTAGAAGTGTGCGAGTGGGCTGGTTGAGATCCAACTGCATGGCTTCTTCAAAAGTGACCCAGCGGTACTCTTCTGCTTCCTCATTTAATACAACGTCTGACTGATGGGTGTAGGCAATGTAGTTGAGCAGGAGAAAGTGTGCGGGTCTGTAAAATTCTGTGGAACCGATACAATCTTGTACCATGACAAATTTTACATTTTGTATATCGAGGCCTGTTTCTTCTTGAATCTCTCGGTGCAACGCATCGATGGCCGTTTCGTTCGTCTTAATTTTACCGCCGGGAATGCCCCAACGATGACTCCATTTATGCGTTTGAATCATCAGCAGTTTATTCTGAGAACCAACGATAAGTGCACCAACCGTGGCGATGGGGTGGATCTCTTGTTCTGAACGGTGGTGTTCCAGATAGATTTGCGCTTCATGCATTCCTTTGAAAATGAGATCAGGTGCATAAACTTTGAGCTTTTCCAGGGAGTCGTATCCTGTGAGTACGGCGGCACCACGAACGTTGGCAGAGTGAGCCGCAGCAATGTCATGCTGCATATCGCCAATAAAAAGCGTTTCAGCAGCGTCCAATTGATTTTCCTGGAGAAGTTTTTTAATAACCTCTTTCTTGTCCATGGCACCTGTATAGACCTTGGTGAAATATGCTTCTATGCCCAGCCTTGGAGCCTGTTCTGCAAAATGTGCCGGGTGTATGGTACTGAGCAAATAGGTTTTAATAGTTTCCTTGGAGCAGTACTCGAGAAATTCTTTAGCAGAGGGAAGGAGTCGGATGTTTCCCTGTAGATGGATAAAAGCTTCATGGTAGATGGCATCAATTTCATCCATACTGACATCGCTGAGATAAACCCGGTAAAACTCCGGGAAGGGTAGAAAGAATTTTTCTCGAAATTCCGCTTCATTCCATTCGGTCTTTCCATATTTGCGGAAGATACTATTGGTAGCGGAGAGAACGGGTGCCATATCATCCACTAACGTTCCAGACCAATCTAAAATCACATTCCTGATAATTGCCATGCCGTAGAGAGCCTATGTTAGATCCAATGAATAGCCAGCGCTGTCTGAAATTTATAGGTTGGTTGGGTTAACCGATTTCTACTTCGGTGCCTATAGGAGTTCGTTGAAAAAGTTCGAGCATGTCGTGATTGCGAAGGCGTATACAACCGTGGCTGGCAGGTTGGCCAATGAGGTTTTCTTGATTTGTTCCATGAAAGTAAATGTAGCGTTCCTTGGTATTGGCATTCTGCTCATCGATTCCAGTGAGCCACAAAATGCGGGTGAGGATTTTATCATCATCACTTTTTCCCTTTGCAGGATTCCATACATCGATAGGCTTGCGTCCTTTAAACTGGGTGTAGAGAGGTTCACCCTCGCCAATTTTTTCATCGATCAGAAATTTGCCAGTAGGTGTCATCAAGCTTCCTTCTGCAAACCCAAGGCCAAACTTTGAAGTTGAGACATCCGCCTGCCACGAAATCTCTTTGCTCTGCATGATAAATACTTTTTGCTCAGAGATAGAAACTTTGATGGCAAGATCAGGCATTTTAACAGAAAGGCTATTGTCGCTAGCATGGTATCACACTTAGTGTCTCGTAAATGTGACGCGTGGCCTCGGCCTTATTCAAAGTATAGAAATGGATGCCTCGAATATCATTGTCAACGAGGTCTCTCACTTGTTCGGTAGCCCAGTGTACGCCAACTTTTTCTACAGAGGCGTCATCTTCTGCACGGGCGATGGCTTTTTGCAGGCGGGCTGGAAAGCGTGAACCCGCGGAAAGCTCTGCCATACGAATCATGCCAGAGCGCGTCATGATGGGCATGATGCCTGCGATGATAGGCACTTTAATACCAGCCAGTTCGCAGCGTTCACAGAAATCGTAAAAATCCCGATTATCAAAAAACATCTGGGTGACGATGTAATCGGCACCGGCATCTACCTTGGCTTTGAGGTAGTCGATTTCTTGGAGTCGATTGGGTGTTTGAGGGTGCCCTTCTGGAAAACCTGCTACGCCAATGCCCATATCTGGAAAATACTTTTTAATAAAAGCGACAAGTTCAGCGGCATATAGAAAACCTTCCGGATGAGGTTTCCAATCGGCTTGCCCTTTAGGCGGGTCGCCACGGAGTGCGAGGATATTTTTAATATTACTTTCTGAATATTGTTCGAGGATTTCGCGGATTTCCTCTTTACCTGCACCAACGCAGGTGAGATGTGAAACAACAGTTAAGTCGGTTTCATTTTGTATGCGCGTGATGAGTTTGTGTGTGCGGTCTCGTGTTGTGCCGCCAGCACCGTAGGTAACACTGACGCTGGAAGGCTTAAGAGGTACCAGGTCGGAAATGGTGCCAAAGAGTTCGTCCCAATCTTCCGTTTTCCTGGGTGGAAAAAACTCAAAACTGAAAGCTGGTCTGGTTTTATGTAAAATGTCTTTTATGAGCATAATATTTATATTGCTTGTGATCTCATGGTACTCGGTGATGGCATCACAGCGATGGGTTTACATTATAGTCGCACGGTTGACTGAGATATCGACCATAATTCTAAAAATAAAAATAGAGATTATGCCTCTGGTTATCGCGAGGCAAGTATGGACTCAGATAATGACGTCTCACAGTCATGTTTATTGTACTTTGAGAAAGACTTTATCTTCTGGTGAACCGACAATGTAAGAGTCTGGTTTCTGGGCAATCTTTCTGTCTTTGCTGTCATATTTTAGTTTGTACAACAGGTCACGGATGCAGTTGGTGCGAGCGCGCTTTTTGTCATCAGACTTAACGATAGTCCAGGGTGCCATTTTGGTATGAGATTTTTTGAACATGGCTTCTTTAGCTGCGGTGTATTCCCGCCACATACGTTGAGCTTCCTTATCCATCGGTGAAAGCTTCCATTGTTTTAAAGGATCCGTCTCTCGACGGTTAAAACGAGTCTCCTGTTCCTGACGTGTAACCGAGAACCAATATTTAAAAAGAAGGATGCCGGATTTGACTAACATTTCTTCAAACAGAGGAACGGAGCGCATAAATTCTCTGTACTCAGTATTTGTGCAAAATCCCATAACGCGTTCAACGCCAGCTCGGTTATACCAGGAGCGATCAAATAAGACGATTTCGCCGCTGGCGGGAAGGTGTTGAACATAACGTTGAAAATACCATTGTCCTGCTTCGGTAGTGGTTGGTTTTTCTAAAGCGACAATGCGTGCGCCACGCGGGTTGATATGCTCCATAAACCGTTTGATAGTGCCTCCCTTTCCAGCGGCATCTCGACCTTCAAAGATGATAACCAGCTTCTGGCCTGTTTCCTTGACCCACTTTTGCATTTTGAGCAGCTCGATCTGTAGCTTTGCTTTGGCCTCTTCATATTCGCTGCGTCCCATGCGGCCATCAGGATGATAGAACACATCGCCTTTCAAATGATGCAGAGCAGCCTGACTGGATGTGCTCCGGACTCCGGCTTTTTTAGCTATTTTCTTAGCAGCAGCTTTTTTAGATGTGCGGATTGGTTGTTTGCGAGTGGGTGAGGTTGTTTTGGGGACGCTAGCTATTTTTCTTTTTCTTGGGCTGACGGATATACGTTTGCTGGCGACTTTCTTGCTCATAACTTAATGACTTAATGGGATTTAACATATGGTTAAAGCTTTGGCCACTTTGGAAAAGTGAAAATTATGTTACAAAAAGATTAGCTTGTACGAGCCTGACGACCGAGGTATCCGCCGTGGTGACGCAGGCCAAAGTCATCTCGGCTGACTTGTTTTTGTTCCATGAGTGCTAGAGCAATCGCATCGCTTATGGCTAGCATAGCGGCAATGCTGGAGCTGGGTGCTAAACTGAGAGGACAAGGTTCTTCAATAACTCCCATATCAATCACAATGTCGCTCTGCTCTCGTAAGGGAGAATTGGGGTGAGAGGTAATGCCAATGACTTTCTTCAGTCCTAAATGTTTGGCTAACTCGAGAGTCTCTATCACTTCGCGTGACTTACCGCTTGTGGAAAAAGCTATGATGCAGTCTTGGGGAGCAACGACGCCAAGGTCGCCATGTGCTGCTTCTCCAGGATGTACAAAAACGGCTGGTGTTGCAGTGGAACAAAGAGTGGCTGACATCTTACGTGCTATGAGTCCCGCTTTACCGATGCCTGTTGTAAGTATCTTTCCCTGGCATGCTTGCATCGCTAAAACGGCGGCTTCAAATGAATCCGTTACTTTGATAGCAGAGATTGCTTTGATCTCAGCATCAAGCACTGCCTGAATGCGTTCTTGGATTGTCATAATATCTTCAACACAAAAAAGAAGGGAAGACCTTAAGCGCTCTTCCCTTTGCTAAAATCTATAAGATGGCCGATTGGGTCTTATTGCAAAAGTTTTTCAAGTTCATCATCACGAGGAACGCCTAGTTCAAGAGAACGCTGGTAATGGCGACGAGCTAGTTCGCGAGATGGTGGTTTTTGAGTTGCATAAATAACCGCCAGGTTAAAGTGAGCATCGCCATACTTATCATCCAGCTCAATGGCTTTGCGGCACTCTTGCTCGGCGGCTTCTTGCCAGCCTTTTTGAGAAGCGGCAATACCCAGATAGTTGCGTGTTTTGGGATCATTCGCATCTAGAGCAACTGCGCGTGTTAAAATGTCTACGGCTTCGTCATATTTACCTTGCTGATATAAGACGATGCCAAGGATGGAATGGGAGAAAGCATCTTGTGGAGCAAGTTTAACGGCTGCTTTGAGGGCTTTTTCTGCTTCAGGATAATTCTGCTGTTGGAAGCGAACAACGGCCAGATTGGATAAGGCATAGAGCGAGTCTGGGTAAGTGTTCAGAATGCTTTGATAGAGAGCAGCAGCTTCGTCAAATTTTTGTTCAGCAAATCTACGGCTGGCTTCTTCGGCTACATCTCTGAATTCTTCAGGAACACGAGGACGGGTGGAGTAATCCATACTAGGCTTGGTTACTGTGGTTGAGATACTGCCTGAAGATGGGTCCATGACTAACTCGGCTTTGGGTTTGCGTAGAATGTCTAGCTCATCTGTGGAGAGCACGATCAGCGGTGAAGACAAAATATCCAGTTGTGTTTTGAGGCGTGTTGCTTCAACTCCGAGAGAGCTGAGTTCATCCATAGCTAATTTTTTAGCTGTTTCACGGCGCGCCTGTTCTTTGAGCTGGCGTTCAATGATGTCCCGCAATACCTGATTTTCATTAGTAAGCGGGTTGGGTTTGTTGAGCATTTCTTCAGCACTGGCTAAGGATGTTTGTAACTCTTCCAGCTTAACCTTGTACTCCGAAGTTGTTTCTTGTAAGGCCTCATTTTCTTTGCGTGCTAATTCGAGTTGGCCTTGGAGTTTGGTTATTTGCTCTTGAAGGTTGGCGATGGCTTCCGAGCCGCCCGCTCCGGAAATCATGTTAATTTGAGACTGTGCTTCTAGTAGCTGATCTTTAAGACTGGCGTTTTCTGCCATGAGCATTTGAATCTGGTCATTGTCAGAGCCTTGACGGGCCGCGACCAGTTGTTCCTCTAATTCAGCAACTTTAGTGCGAAGTTGTGCAGCATCGGCAATGGCTGTATTCAAGCGGCCTCTCGTTTCATTCAGGTCTTCTTCAAGCTCACGAATGCGCGCTTTCAGAACAGTGGGATCACTTTCTGAATCGAGATTTGATGAAGAGTCCGATGAAAAGTTTCCTGATGTGTTTCCGGTGAGACTTTCAGAAATAACAGGCATGCCCATATCTGAAGAAGGCGTCATGTTGTTCATTTGCTGGTCTGGACTTATGGTGCTATCAGAAATGCTTTGCGATGGTGTTGCCGGTAATGCCTGAGGTGGTGTAGCTGTTCCTCCTCCACTTAGTAATTCGGGTGGAATCGGCGGTGCGACCTGATCAGGGTTGGCATCTTCAGCCCCTTCAAGCGCGGTTACTTTTTCCTGAGAGTATTTGATGCGGTATTTAACGATGGTAGGTTCCCAATCGCTGTTAGTTTCGTTTAATTCTCTTAAACGTTTGAGTGCTACTTCATATCTTGCTCTGGCTGACGCTTTTTGTCCGGCAGTTTCGAGCTTATCTGCCTCTTGAATTAATAGATAAATTTGGAGGTATTGATCTTGGGGTGTAGCCGCCTCAGCAACACCAAATCCAACCAACGCCCATATGCATAAAGCAGCAAATAGTCGACTCATGTGGGGTATTTAACACATTTTCATGTAAAAAGGCAACCACTTTAATTACAGAGATTACAACAATTCGCTTTGTGACAATATCTTGACAAAAATTCTCATCAGTTGACGTGGTAAATAACTTGTGTAGCTTTTTGTTTTACTTGTTGGCAATGAACGCCGTCTTAACACAGAACGTACTAGTTCTCAATCGTCTATGGCAGGTTGTTAATGTCTGCTCGGTTAGAAGGGCATTTTGTCTTCTTTATTCAGGACATGCTCAGGTTGTTGATTCGTCTACCGGTAATTATCAAACTTTTGACTTTGACGAATGGCAAATAGCTTCTGAGAATCCAAGTCTCGATGGCGAAATAACCAACACCGTTAATTTTAAGATCAAAGTCCCTCACATCATCGTTCTCATGGTATTTGACAGACTTCCCCGTAAAGAAGTCAAGCTTACGAGAAACAATGTCTTTGAGCGAGATAACTATACCTGTCAATATTGTGGTAAGAAGATGGATAAAAAACATCTGAATATTGATCACGTCATTCCACGTGACAAGAATGGCAAAACCACCTGGGAAAATGTTGTCACATCTTGCATCCCTTGTAATACGAGGAAAGGCAACAAGCTGCATCACGAGATAGGTATGCGTCTTTTGTCACAACCTAAGCGCCCACGCACGCGACCTTTCGTTACGATGTCATTCACGCAGAACCATCCTGAGTCCTGGCGACACTTTTTAGATCTTTCGAGTTGGAAGGTTGAGATGAGTGACTGATATAATTTTTTGAATTAACCACAAAAATTATATCACTGTTATATTCATCATATTCATTATATAGTTTTTCTTTCTGGAATAATTTTTTCAGAAGTGTCATAGATAATGATCGATAGAATTAGTAATGAGTCCTTCTAACTTGTTGAAAGATTATGAGCCGAACCCTGGGGCGCGTTTCCTTATAGTCGCAGCAGCGTTAGTCCTGGTTGTGGCAGGACTTAAACTAGCGGCAACAGTTCTTGTTCCCTTTTGTTTGGCCTTCTTTATTGCGGTTTTATCTCTACCGCTTGTGTTCTGGCTTAAGAAAAAAAAGATTCCCCGTCCTCTGGCCATTTTGATAGCCGTGTTTATTGATGCTGCAGCCGTAAGTGTTATTGCATTGCTTGCCGTGGCTTCTGTGTCTGACTTCGAAAGTAAGATAGATAAGTACGAACAACTCATGGAAAAGCGGCTTGATACTTGGGCCCGAACAAGCATTGATGAATGGAAAAAGACGAACTCTCCTTTCATTCGCTACTTAAACACACCTATCGAGGAACTTGAGGAGCTAGGGGAGGAGCTATCTTTCAAAGATTTATTTGAAGCTGTATCTATTGATTCGGTGGCTGATTCAGTGCATCCGGGAACGGTCTGGGGGGTTGCCCAAGGGGCCTTTCAGGGTGCTTTGGGACTTTTTTCCAAAGGTTTTTTAGTCTTGCTCATTCTCATCTTTTTTCTAGCAGAAGCTTCGAACCTACCTGACAAACTACGGTATATTTATGGCGTTGACTCAAATGTCATGAGTCGCTTTGAGACGATAACAAAGCAGATTTTAAGTTACCTGATTATAAAGTCCTTTGCCAGTATCACCACAGGCATTTTGGTAGGCCTTGGCGCCTTTGTCATGAGGTTAGATTTTCCTATTTTATGGGGGCTGATCGCTTTTGCTTTAAATTATATTCCAACAATCGGTTCTATTCTTGCCGCTATTCCAGCCGTTATTTTAGCGATGGTTCAATATGGGTTAGGTCACGCAATAGGCATCGCTATCTGGTATGTGGCCATTAATATTTCAATCGGTAATTTTATTGAGCCTATGTTACTCGGTCGTAAGTTAGGGCTTTCAACCTTAGTTGTGATATTATCATTGGTTTTTTGGGGTTGGGTCTGGGGCCCCATTGGCATGTTTTTATCTGTGCCTCTGACGATGATTTTGAAAATTGTTATGTTAAATACGCCGGACTTTCAGTGGGCTGCAGCACTTATTTCAAATTGGCCTATGGCTAAAAGTTACTTGGATGAAGAATTAACTTCGGATGCTAAAAATCCATTTTCTCCCATGAGCGAAGAAAAGTAAGTAGACTTGTCATAAATCTACTTTCTACATGAATCACAATATACTTTATTACATAAAAAGTACAGTAGTTTGATCAAATTTAGCCAGTACGGCTAAATCAACCTAACTCTTTCCTATTTAATAGTGAAACAAGCGTCATAATAAATCTAAGTCATTCTCTTACAATCATTAAGCATATGCCGTGATTAGGAAAAAAGATAGTTTCACAAAAATAAAATGCGGTTGGCATAGGCGTTGCTTACCACACAGAGCAAGGTAATCCGGCAATTGAGTAGGATTTCCGGATGTTTAAAACCAACAAAAGGGAAAAAATACAAAATGAATAAATTAATGAAAAAACTAACACTTGCATTAGTTCTGGTGTTTGGGTTTGCAGCGTTGCTGGATCCTTCACTGGCTTTTGCAGATGAATATAAAGGTGACTATGACGCGCTTGTTGCAGAACAAGGTGACTATGCTTACGCCTTTGACTTCTTTACCACGAGTATGCTGTGGACATGTATCGCCGCTGCTCTGGTATTTATCATGCACTTAGGCTTTGCCACTCTGGAAAGTGGTCTTTGCCAGTCCAAGAACACCGTGAACGTTATGTTCAAGAACGTGTTCATCATCTCCATGGGTATCCTAACGTATGCGCTCTGCGGATTTAATACGCATTACCCAGGTGGTTGGATTATAGATGGATTCTTGTCATTTGGAGGTCCTATTGGAGATCTTAATGCAGATGGCGGAGGTACTTTTGGATATGGAGGCGTTGGCCTAGCGATGACGGGTTATGGTGACTTTATCTTCCAAGCTATGTTCGCTGCGACTGCTGCAACCATCGTTTCTGGTGCTGTTGCTGAGCGTATCAAACTTTTTCCTTTCATGATCTTCGCAACTATTCTCGTAGGTATTGGTTATCCTATCGTTGGTGCTTGGCACTGGGGTGGCGGATGGCTTGGTGGCCTAAATGGAGAGAACGGATTTAAAGATTTTGCAGGTTCTGCAGTAGTCCACGCCTTTGGTGGTTTCGCTGCTTTAGCGTGTGTTATCATCCTCGGACCTCGTAAAGGTAAATATACAGATGATGGTATCAAGCCTATCTTTGGTCATAGCTTACCTCTAGCTACGATTGGGGTCTTTTTGCTTTTCCTGGGATGGTTCGGCTTTAATGGTGGTTCTGTTCTTTCAGCAGCACCTGGACCTCTTGGCCAGGTTTTCACAACAACTGCTCTAGCGGCCTGCGCAGGCGCTATCGCTGCTATCGCTACTTCATGGATTTTCTTGAAAACTCCAGATCTATCCATGGCATTAAATGGTATTCTAGCGGGGCTTGTTGGTATCACAGCAAATGCGGATATCTTTGGTCCTTGGATGGCTGTTTTCATTGGAGCCGTTGCTGGTGTTATCGTTGTCTTCTCAATCGTTCTTCTAGATAAACTGAAAATCGATGATCCTGTAGGTGCTATCTCCGTCCATGGTACTTGCGGTGTATGGGGTATTCTTATCTGTGCAGCACACGCTGACTATGGTTTTATCGGTCAGCTTATTGGTATCGTAGCAGTAGCTCTTGCCGCATTCGTTTTTGCCTTCGTTGTCTTTGGTATTCTGAAGGTTACTATTGGCGTTCGTGTTAGCGAGGAAGAGGAAGTTGAAGGGCTCGATAAAGGCGAACATGGTCAGGAAGCCTATCCTGATTTTCAAGCTACAACTAAAGGCTAAATAAATATAAAGGTTCGGTTGATTAAGGCTTTTGTGTTAAAATCCGAATATTAACCGAACCACTATTTTTAGAAAGTAGGAGATATATTATGGCAGTTAAAAAACTCGAAGCAATCATCAAGCCTTTTAAGCTTGAAGAAGTCAAAGAAGCCCTTACAGAAATTGGTATAGAAGGTTTGACTGTAAGTGAAGTCAAAGGCTTTGGACGTCAAAAAGGACACACGGAAATTTACCGTGGATCTGAATACACAGTGGACTTTCTTCCTAAAGTGAAGATCGAGGTTGTACTCGAAGATACGCTGACAGAGAAGGCTGTTGAATGCATCGTCAAAGCAGCTAAGACGGGTAAAATCGGCGATGGGAAGATTTTTATTCTCCCTGTAGAAGAGGCGATTCGTATCCGAACAGAAGAAACAGGCGATAAAGCCGTATAAGCTTTTAAGGCTTTCTCAATAAAGCTCATTAAGAGGTTGGTTAAGCATGGCGGCCGGGAGGATTCTCCCGGTCGTTTTTTTTGTTTATTAAAAAAAAATGAAATTATTTTAAACCATTATTTTGGGAAAAATTTAATTCATTAAAATAGCAGCTAAGTTTGCTGGACAAGCGGCTAAAAAGAAGTTTCACTCTCTGCGCTATGAAGAAAATTGAAGCGATCATTAAGCCCTTCAAGCTTGAAGATGTTAAAGATGCTCTGGGTGAAATCGGCATCGAAGGCATGACCGTTTCCGAAGTGAGTGGATTTGGTAGACAGTTTGGTGGATCAGAAAATTTTAACCATCTTCAACAAAAGGTAAGTTTTATACCAAAGCTTATGCTTGAGGTGGTGGTAAACGACAATATGTTAGATGAAGCCGTTAAGACCATTATGGACAATGCGCGGACGGGTAAGATCGGAGATGGCAAAATCTTTATATTTGAAGTAGAAGATGTGATTCGTATTCGCACAGAGCAGCGCGGCAACGAAGCTGTCTAATAGAAAAACGAGTTTTATGCTGTCATTTAAATTTTTTGGTTTTCCCACAAAAGTTCATTGGTTGTTTTGGGTGATCATTGCGCTCCTCAGTGGTGCGTTAAGCACCAAAACGCCTGATGATTGGCTCAACGTGATTGTGAGTATGGTGGTTATTTTTATTTCAATCCTGGTGCATGAACTGGGACACGCTCTTGCAGCGAAGCGTTATGGGGGTGTGCCACGTATTGAGCTGCATGGCTTAGGCGGTCTGACCTACTTAGGTAAATACGGGTTTACGCGTCAACAGTCTATTTTCATTAGTGCTGCAGGACCTTTGTGTGGGTTTATATTAGCGGGTTTATTCTTTGTAACCGCATTATTGATTCAGATGTCGATGGTTCATGACCTTGTGGCAACAGCTATTGGTACTGGATTATGGGTCAACGTTTTCTGGACGGCCTTTAATCTTCTGCCTGTTTTACCTATGGATGGAGGCCAAATCCTTTATCATATTCTGGGGCCAAAACGTGTTCGGCTTTCATGCACCATTGGCGCAGTAACAGCAGTCCTGGTGGCTATTGTGGCAGTGCAATACGGATTATTTATTGCGGCAATTTTCCTTGGTTTTATGGCTTTTAATAATTTTAGAGGTGTTGCTATGCAGGGGGGTGTGCGTTAAGAATAAGCTTAGTTTTCATTCGTGTTGACGAATGAGGGGGGATGATGGCGTTGTTGACGCTTAGGTGAACTAGGTTCTGCAGCATGAGTTTGTAAATGGATGGCCTCAACTTCAGTTGGCTCATTTATCCATTTTCTCAAAAAGGGAGGCGTATCATAGTGACCCGTGTGTCGATAGTCCTGAATGAGGCTCTGGGCAACTTCTTTATGCGGGCAGCTTTTTATCTCCGTGAGGTATTCAAACAGGAACGCCTGTAGGCGGGTTAAGGCAATTCCTCCCATACTGCCCGTTTTTTGAAACAGCCAGTGACTAAAATCCCATGTGGCAAAAAATGCGGATCCATTCTTCCATAGCATGGGGGCGGTGGTATGGAAGTTCCCATTGTTTATGATTAAGTCCCAGGTGCGAGCAGTTCGCCTTATTTGCATCATTTGACTGAAAGAAATATCTTTATTGCTTAATAATTCAAAGGGTGCTGTTTCATGATAGCGCA
Organism: Verrucomicrobiota bacterium; assembly: GCA_039193385.1. Lineage (GTDB taxonomy): Bacteria > Verrucomicrobiota > Verrucomicrobiia > Methylacidiphilales > JBCCWR01 > JBCCWR01. The sequence goes on from JBCCWR010000013.1 coordinate 21,937, forward strand.
TTTGCCATCTTTGATCATGTCTTACAATGGGCGTTCCCTTGAGTCGCTTAAGTATTCCAAGCTGTATTTCTTGAGGTCTAAGTTTTACTAACTGGTCAAACCCTTTAGCAAAGGACTTTATGCTTTCTCCAGGTAGGCCAGCAATCAAGTCGGCATGTATATGAACCTCGGTATTCTCTCGTAGGTAGTGCAGATTTTCTTCCAGCTTTTGATAGTTCTGTCTGCGTTTGATTAAATCCGCAACATCTGGGTTAAAAGTTTGAATGCCCACTTCAAATTGCAGTGCACCGGCAGGAAAATTTGCAATAATCTCACGTAGAGTTTTGGGTAATCGATCAGGTATTAATTCAAAATGCAGAAACATACCTGGAAAGTATCTTTCCTGGAAAAAGTGCAGAATAGTCTGGCTGGCTTTAATACTTAAATTGAAGGTTCGGTCTACAAACTTGAATTGTGTTACCCCTCGTTTCATTAATTGTTCAAATTCCTGTAACAGCGAATCTAGATCAAAAGTGCGCACAGGGATGTCCATAGAAGATAAACAGAACTCACACGTGAAAGGACATCCGCGTGAAGCTTCCACATAGATTACGCGGTGGGCAATATCCTCATCTGTGTAAAGTCGGTAGGGCAATTTCAGCCTTGTTACATCCACATAACCAGCTGCTATGATTTTATTTGCTGGAGCTTGGTCATTAAGAATCTGGCGTGCTAAATCACGGAATGCAAAATCACCTTCCCCCTGAATAACATAGTCTGAAAGTTGAACGATGGCTTGATCTTTTGTCTCATAGCTGACTTCAGGCCCTCCCAGAACGACAACAATTTCAGGCTTTAACTTCCTGATGGCTTCAATGACCGCTTGTGTTTCACGAACGTTCCAAATATAAACACCAAGAGCGATGATTTGGGGGTCTCGTTCTAATAATTTTTCGACAATCTCCAGTGTGGGTCGTTTGATCTCAAATTCCAAGAGACATGCTCGTTCCTCAAGTTCTTCAAGATTTGCCTTAAGATAACGGAGTCCTAATGAGCTATGGATATAACGCGCATTGAGGGTGGATAGAACAATGTCTGTTTGCGTCATGAGTAAGAAGTTATTTCATTCTGCAAAAAAAGAAACCCCGTGAGTGAGCTCACGGGGTTAAACAAATAAAATCTAAATTTTTAATTTAAACCTGAATCTCAAGGGTTTCCGCTTTTTTAAGTGCGGCTTTGATTGCTTTAGACCATGAACCGAAAAAACGAGGCTTGCACGCTGCAGCAAAGAGAGCTGGGTGTTCTTTGCGTACGGCACCGCTTCGCAGAGGAATACCTTTTTCTTTGAGTTCGAGTATTCCTTCTACTATTTGATCGCATGTCCAACGACGGCGACGACGAATTTGTGAGTAATCAATACCAGCTTTTTCAACCGCTGTGCCCCAGTTGCCGAAACGTCTGCGCGCTGTGGCGATAAGCGGGTTAGCGATTTCGTCCATGACTTTTGAACTGAGGTCTGCACCAAGCTCTTTAAGATTACGGATTTCTTCGAGGATGCTATCTTCGTCCCAGGAGCGATAACGGTAGATTTCTTCGGCCGCTAAACCAGCGGACTCAAGGGCTGCTTTCCAGGAGCCGAAATGATTAGGGCGTATGGCTGCATATACCATAGAGTTATATTTACTGAGCATCATAGCTCGGAAAGATAAGTCTGCGCCCTGTTGGTGTAGGTCCTGAATGGTTTTGATAATAGCATCTTGAGACCAGTTACGGTAGCGGCGCACTTCTTCATAGGAAATGCCGGAGGCTTCTACGGCTTTCTGCCAACTGCCATAGTAACGAATACCCGCAGCTAATAGCTCTTGGAAGTTCTGACGTACATAGTGAGAGTAAAGAGGTTTACCCTCTTTTTTCCAACTTATTATCTGTTCTTTAACAGTCTTGCGAGACCATTTCAGATTATGCTTTAATCCGTCTTTCATAGCTTGCCTTTCTAAATACAATGCAATTATTTTTCTAATAACCCGCAAAAAAACTTTTTGCGGATCGATCTACCCCTGTACAAAAGTTTGCTTACCATTATTACCGTAACTTTTTCATATGGAAACTATTATTTTTTCTTAAACTTAATTAGTAACAACGATTATGTTGTGACTAAGTTATTTTCAGATAAATTAATGACTTGAGCGTGTGCATCTATTACATCTTCTAATAAAATAAATTCCATACATCCCATAACCTTTTTATGTTTACAGAGACGCTTGAGGCATGGCCTGCATTCAATACTGTTGGATAAGATTTTTGAATATTTGGCGCGAGGAGCTGTTTTTAGCTCATCCGTAGAGCCAAAAAGCGTGACAAGCGGTCTGTCAAAGGCCGCTGCGATGTGTGCAGGACCAGAGTCTGTGCTGATGACGACTTTTGCTCCGCGGAGAATTTCGATAAGACCAGCCACATCCGTTCTATTGCGGACATCAATAAGGTTAGGTCCGAAGCAGGGGAAGAAATCACCCTGACCTACAAGAACGAAGCGTTCATGAGGCATAGCATCTACAAGCTTTTGGTAATAGCGCCACGGCCAAATCTTGGTATTCCAATTTGAGTAAGGATGGAGAACGGTATAGCCAAACTTGGGTAAATTGAATGGTGTCTGAAGTGGATCATCTGTGGACAATTTAGTTTTAATAGCAACTGGTTCTTCTAGTAGATATTCAACGGCTGCTTTGTATCGATCTATGGCATGCTCTTGATGGTCATCTACCATTTCTGAGTAAGCGAGTTGTGCGCCTTCGCGAGATGACTTGAGCCCTACGCAGCGTACGCTTGCGGTGAGCCATGTCATGATTCCACTACGAGCAAGACCCTGTAAATCGATAACAATGTCATAGTGACGCATTCTTAAATCGTAAGCCCATTGCAAAATATTAAAGGGGGAAAACCGCTCGCTCCAGGCGCGTCTGGGGAAAGGAATAATGTTATTTACTTCAGGACAGAATCTAACAAGCGGAATATAATCTTCATCGACAAGCCAGTCCAGCTGCGTACAGAAACCTTTCTTTTTAAGAAGAGGGGCGACTCTAAGGGCCTGTGCTACGTCACCCAATGCTGTGGGTTTAACAATGAGAATGTTCACGCTAATTCGAGGTGCTCTTTCAAATACAGGCGTCATTCTGTCTCCACTCGGAAACAAACACACGTTGTATATATAAAATATTACAATGAATGTACAACAAATCTTAGAATTTATAACAACCGAATAGCCCAGCGGCTAATAATCAAAATTAATTTTTAGAAGATAAATTTCGCCAGATAATATTGCGAAATTCAGCTTCAGTTTGAAAAGCAGCGATACCTAATGGGGTGCATCCTGATATAGCGCCAGGACGTAAAGATATCTTCTTTCCTTTAATATTTACATCGATGATCTGTTTCTTATCGATCCAGCATCTTAGCCTTTCAGGCTCGACACGCATTTTAAAATGGTACCACTGGTCTATGGCAAATTTCATGTAAGTGGATGTCTCATTTTGTGCTGCATCAAGATCATCGATACTGGAAATACCTACGATTTGGCCACCCCAGCCGCCATTGACCCAGGTGCAATAGCTATCTCCAACCGGGACAGTTAAAGCCAGAAAAAAATCGAGTCCCATGTTTTTTCTGGCCTCAAGTTCAATTTCATAATTCATACGGGAGGGTGGTTCTCCTTTCCAGGAGATGCCGGTTAGTCGGATACCGTCTCCAAAGAAGATATTTCCCTGATAAACCTCTGTTTGTCCTTCGCCACCGAAATTAACATTCTGCCATTGGCCCATTGTTTTGCCGTCAAAAAGTGAGATTTCATTTGCAGCGAGTGACAGAGAGGCGTTGAGCCATAGAACGAATAAAAAAAGTGAGGCGTTATAAATCATATTTATCCCAAGTGTGGGCTGTGGATTTTTAAGGGCGATCTAAATATGCATATCGAAGAAGTTGAGTGCAAAATGAATCCATAGTGGAATGGTTATAATGCCAGCTATGGATGTGATGACAGCAATGCGGGTGGCACAAAGGTCATCACCACCATAGTGCCGTGTGATGACGACTGTCATGACACCGGCTGGCATAGCTGCCTGGATGATGAGCACATTTCTAAGTTCATCAGGTAATGGCAAAAAGGCGAAAACAAGCATGCTCAGAGGAAGAATGCATAGCCTTCCAAGGAGAGTAATCACATTAAAACGCCAGTCGGAAAAAAACTTTGTTTTAGTCAGGCAATCCATAAAGGTGGCGCCTACAAGGAGTAACCCTAAAGGTATGGCGCAGGCACCTAGCATTTCTATTGTTTTGGTAATAATATGAGGCATCCATGCACTAGCGCCTGCGAGATTCAATAAGATAGCGACAACAACAGAACTAATGGGTGGATTCAGTAATAGTTTCCAGGATTGGGTGAAATTTTTGTAGGATCCCGTTAAAATAAGTAGAGCTACCGTCCACATAGCGATTTGCACTCCTAGATTAAAAACAAAAAGCACTCCGGTAACCTCTTTGTTGAAGATAGAAATGATAAGCGGTATGGGGATAAATCCCCAGTTATAGATGCCCATTGCATAGGCAAATGAATGGATGCTTTGGGTTGTTTTAAGGCCGGCTAACCGGGCTAATGGAATTCCCAGTAAACAGCCTAGGGAGATGGTGATGAATCCAAAAATAGGAGGTAAGAAAAGATTTTCGGGCTTATTTAAGGCCTGGTTGCCGATGATAGCACTAAAAATTAAACAAGGAGTCAGCACATTAACGGAGAGTGACATGAGGCTGCTATCTGCATGGGGTGTCAGAATCTTAAATCTTCGTAAGAATAGACCTGCTCCCATAATGAGATAAACAGGAAGTATGGCATTTAAAATAGCAGAGGTGAAATACATGAAAAAGGCATGAATTCTTATTGTTTAAAAAGATCAAGTTGAGGATAGCCTTTGCCTCGGTTTAAGGCTTTGGGCTTTTTAGTTCCCTGGTTTTCTTCTGTAGACTCAGACTCTGATATAGTATGACTATTGTTGGATACAAGATGAGGTCTTCCTGTTACATCAAGTGCGCCTTCTTCAAGATTTCGTAGAATGTCTTTTGCGCGGTCCAGGACAGTCTTTGGAAGTCCTGCTAAACGCGCGACCTGTATGCCATAACTTTTATCAGCGCTGCCTGGCACTATTTTACGAAGAAAGATGATTTGGTCATGCCATTCGCGAACGGCCACATTATAATTTTTTGCGCCACTAAGAAGTAGAGAGAGTTCCGTGAGCTCATGATAATGCGTTGCAAAGAGTGTGCGTGCTTTGATTTCATTATGAAGATGTTCAGCTACAGACCAGGCGATAGAGAGCCCATCAAAAGTGCTGGTGCCACGACCGATTTCATCGAGTATAACAAGCGAGTTTTCAGTGGCATTATTCAATATATTTGCTGTTTCATTCATTTCTACCATGAAGGTAGATTGGCCTCGCGACAGATCATCACTGGCTCCAACACGAGTAAAAATCCTGTCTAGCAATGGAACAGTGGCACTGTTAGCGGGAACGTAACTTCCGGTGTGTGCAAGGAGTGCGATGAGGGCTACTTGGCGAATATAGGTGCTTTTGCCTGCCATATTAGGGCCGGTTAAAATGATGAGCCGTTGTGTATCATCATCGAGTAGCGAATCATTGGGTACGAATTTGTCTGCGGAAGAGATTTGTTCGAGCACAGGGTGTCGTCCCTCCTTAATCTCAAGACGACCATTAGTAGAAATCTTGGGGCAACGGTAATTATAGAGGTGAGCTAATGTAGCCAGGGATGCAAGCACATCCAGTCGTGATATGGCGTGTGCGGTTTTTTGTATGGTTGCAGTTACGGCAATAACTTGCTCTCGCACTTCCAGAAAAAGTTCATACTCCAGGTGTTTGATACGCTCTTCTGCACCGAGAATCTTTGACTCGATTTCCTTTAGGTCTGGTGTAATGAAGCGCTCTGCATTGGCCATAGTCTGTTTGCGAATGTAATGTGCAGGAACAGCTTCCAGATGGGTTTTTGTGATCTCAATATAATACCCGAAGACTTGATTAAAACGAACTTTCAGCGACTTGATACCTGTGCTTTCCTGCTCCTCAGCTTGAAATTTTGCGATCCAGGCTTTACCTTCGCGCGTAGCAGTGCGGAGCTGGTCCACATCTTCATGATACCCTTCTCGAATGAGATGCCCTTCTTTTAAAGATAAGGGCGGTTCAGGATGGATAGCTTCATTTATTAGCGTAATCAGCGAAGGTTGAGGCGTTAGTTCCTCAGCCAGGGAATCCGCCAAAGCGCATTCGAGACTTTTGGCTGTATTTTGCAAAAGAGGAATTTGCTCGAGGGATTGTCGCAAGGCATGGAGATCACGTGCATTGCCAGACCCTTGGGCAAATCGACTGATAAGTCGCTCGATGTCACGCACGGACTGAAGATTTTCACGGAAAGATTCGAGACGAGCGACATCTTCAAGCCAGCGTTGGATAGTAAGCTGGCGTGCTTCGATAGCAGGCTTGTCCCGTAAAGCATGGAGCAACCAGTTGCGTAACTCACGTCCTCCCATCGCCGTAATAGTATGGTCGATGGCTTTGAGTAAACTGGTATCACTAGCGGCTATACCTGCCTGGCGGGTAAGCTCAAGGTTGCGCTGTGTAACCGCATCAAGGATTAAGTAATCATGAGTTAGATAAGGGCGTAGATTGAGAATATGACTACTGCTACCGCGGAGGCATTCAGTGACATAGTGTAAAAGAGCACCTGCCGCAGTAATAGCGGCTTCCATATTCTGACAACCAAAACCGTCAAGCGACTGTGTTTTAAAATGATCGCACAATTTGCTGTTGGCGAATTCTAGATCAAACACCCAATCATCATAAGGAGTAAGCGTGGCTGTAAAACCATCTGGTAGATGGAGCTCTTCACTTTCTGAGGCATATATGATTTCTTTGGGTTGCAGACGTAGTAGTTCATCGTGCATACCTCGAGAGTCAGGCGTTTCAGTCAACCGAAATTCTCCTGTAGACATATCTAAGTAGGCAAAGCCGTTATGTTTTGAATCTTGATAGATACAGGCTAGAAAACGATTTTCCTTAGGTTGGGTGAGATCAAGATCAATGACATTTCCTGGTGAGAAAATGCGAGTAACAGCACGCTCAACGACTTGTCCTGGCTTTGGTTCAGAGATTTGATCGCAGATGGCGACACGGCGTCCTGCTTGTACCAGTTTACCAATGTAACTTTCCGCAGCGTGGTGAGGCACTCCGCACATGGGAGTATCGTTACGTTTTGTCAGAGTTAAATTAAGGAGTTCTGCACCGAGTTTTGCGTCCTCGAAAAACATCTCGTAAAAATCTCCTAAGCGGAAGAGGAGAAGCGCATCAGATGGAAGTTCCGACTTTATGCGCCGATATTGTTCCATCATGGGAGTTAGTTTCTTAGACATAGTGGAAATGATTTAACCAAGTTAAAGCAGCAAATTAAGCCAGATTTACCGCGATAATAAAAGAGAGAATCGAGACGATTCTGTAAAAGGCAAAGCTCATTTTAATAGATGAATTTTTTCCTCTTCTACGTTATGGCTTGTACACAATGATGAATTTTCTCAAATGTTTTAAATATGCTGGTAGAGGCGTTTTGACATTGTTGCAGACGCAGCGTAATGCACGTATGCATGCTTGTTTTATGGCAGGTGTGATAGCAGCAGGCTTTTATTTTAAGATCAATGGAGTGGAATGGTGCCTGATTATTCTGGCTGCCATGTGCGTATGGATAGCAGAGGCAGTCAACACAGCTTTGGAATTTTTGGCAGATTGTATAACGGAAGAGTATCACCCACTTATCAAACAAGCTAAAGATACTGCTGCGGCTGCAGTTCTCATAGCCGCGATGGGTTCTCTTGTCATAGGTGCGTTTGTTTTTAGCCCCTATCTCTTGAACTTAATGAATAAGGATTGAGGCGAAAAAGAGTTGTTATCTTAAGAATTAAAATTAAAGCCTGGAGATGAAGTGGCGAAGTCATGGGAACGTAACGTTTTTCGGTTTGTCGCTAGGAGAGTTTTCAGGCAATGAAGAACTAGTTTCTATCAACAAGGAACAAAGCGAAAAGAAAAAGCGGGATATGTCTATTGATCTTACAACTCCAGGATTATTATTTCCGGCCATCAGTTTGTTGCTACTGGCTTACACCAATCGTTTTCTCTCTCTAGCGACTTTAATTCGTAACCTTCATGCTAGTTATAAGGAAAAAAAGGAAGCGCGTTTATTGCA
>JBCCWR010000014.1:0-26167 GCA_039193385.1 Verrucomicrobiota bacterium
AAAAAAATTTCAAGAGCATCTGAAAATGAAAAATTATTTCTTTTTAATTAATGAGTGTCCTGTCATTTCTGTGGGTTTATCCACACCCAAAAGGTCAAGCAAGGTCGGGGCAACGTCAGCCAGGATGCCGTTTTCCATCTCAATGTTTTGATAATCTTCTCCAAGATAAATGTAATGAACTAGATTCGTCGTATGTGCTGTGTGTGGTGTTCCATTCTCGGCAAACATGCGTTCGCAATTCCCATGATCTGCGGTGACGATGGCTTTTCCGCCTACCTCCAGCAGTCTGGTTAAAATTTGTTCCGCACAGGCATCAATGGTTTCTACGGCTTTAATCGCTGCTTCAAGCGAGCCAGTGTGGCCAACCATGTCAGGATTAGCAAAATTAAGAATAATAAGATCGTATTTGCCAGACTCGATAGCATCTATTGTTGTCTTGGTAACTTCAGATGAGCTCATCTCAGGTTGTAAATCATAAGTAGCTACTTTAGGCGATGGAATGACGTTACGTTCTTCGCCTTCATAAGGAGTTTCAACGCCACCATTGAAGAAGAAGGTAACGTGCGGGTATTTTTCCGTTTCAGCTATGCGCATTTGGGTTAGACCTGCTTCGCTAACCACCTGTCCAAGAATTTTACTCATACTCTGAGGGCTGAAGGCAACCTTGACACCCCAGTTGGCATAGCTTTCATCATAGCGTGTAAAAGTAACATAATTGATTTTAGGTCGATTCAAGCGTTCAAAGCTGTCGAAGTTATCGTCCATCCAGGCGATGGAAAGTTGGCGTGCTCGGTCCGAGCGGAAGTTAAAAAAGATGACACTATCGCCGTCATGCATAAGAGGTGTCTCGCAATCGATAAGGCAAATTGGTTTAAGGAATTCATCTGTTATATTTTCACTGTAGGAAAGCTTCATCACATCAATTGGATCATTCGCAGAAGAACCCTCAGCATTGATGATGAGATCATAAGCAAGCTTGGTTCGTTCCCAGCGGCTATCTCGGTCCATGGCATAGTAACGTCCGATAATAGTGGCTAAAACGCCACAACCGATCTCTTTGATTTGGTCTATAACAGTTTGGATGTAGTCGACTCCACCCGTGGGTGAAGTGTCTCGGCCATCAGTAATGGCATGCACATAGACTTGATCTGGAGCTAGACCTTTTGCTTTGGCCATTTTTAACAAGGCAAAGAGATGCTCCATGTGTGAGTGAACGCCACCATCTGAGACCAAGCCGGTTAGGTGTAATTTTGTGCCTGCAGCTTTAGTTTTCTCCATTATTTCGGAGAGAACTTCGTTATTAAAAAAACTGCCATCTTTAATGGCCTTATTAATGCGAGTAATGTCTTGGTAAACGATACGTCCTGCGCCGAGATTGAGGTGACCTACTTCCGAATTCCCCATCTGTCCTTCAGGAAGGCCTACATCTTCACCACTTCCGGATAACATGGATATAGGGTAAGTAGCATAAAGCTTATCGTGAAAAGGTGTTTTCGCCAGGATGGGGGCATTGCCCTCTCGTTTGACTGCCTGCTCATCCTTTTCATTGGGACTGATACCCCATCCATCACGAATCATTAATAATACCGGCTTCTTCATAGAAGTGGTAAGTGAACGGATAGAATCCACTTTCGGCAATATAAAAATGGTAAAACACCGTCACCGTGACCTTGCATGCTTAAACCTGCACGATGCCATAGCGACACGACCATATGCGCAAGATCTTGCTAGTGGAGACTTTATAGCCAACTTATAATATCATCTTTTTGATACAACTGTGTTGTCTCTAAAATCTCTTCTCCTCAAGCTTTTACACATCTGACTCGCCCTCTATTGCTTAATGCAGGTTAAAATACTGTTTACGTGTGGGGTGAATTAGGCGTCTAGTAATTCCTGCATATAAATAGGGTGGTAATTTTCCGTGAGGATTTGGGTGTCTCCAGCTTTAAACATACGAACCTGAGGTATGTTAATTTCAGGTGTCTTATGAGGAGCGTAAAGAATATCATCGTGCGTTGCGTTCTTTTTATCAATGAACTTGTCAGGGGTAAGGCTTCCACCGAGATGATCACTTCTTCCTGTGGCGACATGAACGGTTCCTAGAACTTTTTCATCTTGAATGTCACGCCCTGAAACAGGCAAAATCTGAGTACCAAAACCGAGTTCACCGAGCTCACCAGTAACTGGGTCGGCAATTATTTTATTTTGATGATCTGAGATGGTTTGTAGATTTCCTGATATTAAAGAGGCATGAACGATGCGACCTTCTTCCACCTGCATGAGCCCTATGGTGCCATCTTCGTATTTCATAGGGAATGCTCCGTGCGCTCCCGTAGGAACGAAATAAATTTCCCCAGCGGGAAGATTCGCCACATCTGGTTTGGTGCCACGGCACAAGCCATGTGATTTTTGGGCTTCTTGTTTGCCGAGTTCCAGGGTGAGCGTATATGAATCATCATTGATTGTGAAATCAATCTCCATTTTATCGGCTTTGGTCATGCCAAGACGAAGTTTCTCCGCATTGGCGCTAACCTCGTTGTAATCAACAGCTAATCCGGATTCCAGAATGATTTTATTAAGGCCGTGGAGAGTAGCACCGCGAAAACCGTATTTTTTGGCAAAAGCTGTAAGAGGTGCAGTAGCTGAGTATGTAGAAACGCAGAGAATAAGGTCATAATTCGGATAAACGTCTGCTTCTAAAGACAACTGACGGCCATCTGCAGTGTAAGCATCATCATCATAATCAAGATTGCTGCCCCCACTAATACGAAAAGCAAATAAGTCGCAGGACTCAAATCCTATGGCCTGGCCCTCTTCTTCATTCAAACCTTTGTAGAAAACATCATGACCGTATTTTTGAATAGAATAGTCTGGATTACTTAGAAAGGCATAATCTTTGATTTCTTGGGCTGGGTCCTCGAGGTCGATGAGAACGCATATTTTTTCTTTTCCAGTTGGTTCAAAGACTGTGTTTAAAAGGCGTGTTAAGGAGAATGCTGGGTACGTTAAGGTTTCTGTGGTCATGAAATTAAATTACTTTCCGGTTAAAAGTTAAGCATTGTTCAAGTAGGTACTATCCAATGATTTTGGATCATTGCAACCCGAAGATCAAAGAATCTAGTTCTAGGAGGTTTCTATTAGCCAAAGATGAGCCAAAGGGTGATTCCGCTAATTAGAACGAATGCGGTAATAATAATGGATAGAACGATCGTTTTAGTTTCTTCAAAAGTTATAATGTCATTTTGTGAGGAATGAACTGACTTGGTTCGATAAAGGTATCTGAGGTACCTTTTGTAATGAATACTGCGGTAGATAGAAGTAGAAATTTTCTGGACTGTCTGTTCGATATTCTTTTGGACCCCGTTTATGTTGTGAGTCAAAGAGTTGGGTAAATTCCCATTTGCAGGCGGGTGAGGTGCAGTGCGGTTCATATGGTGTGTAGCCCTTGTATTCATAGCCTGATGCAGCGGTATAGGCTTTTGCTCGATAGTCGCGGACTCGTCGCCAGCTTCTAAAGTTGAAACTGGAATAGCAGGGCGAGGTCCCAGAGTGAATTTACGTGTGGCTTTGCCAATCTCTTCTTCTATTTTTTTAACCTTTAAAGCTTCAACTTCTTTGGTGTTTTTCATGCCACGCGCTTTGCGAGAAAATAAAAAAACTGTTTCCGGAGTGTGGATTTTTTCAACACAGAAGGCCAGGTTCTCTTCACCAATACCAATAATATCACCATCCTTGAGTTCCATTTGTTTTTCAATGGGCATACCGTTTAACATAGTTCCATTGATGGATCGTAGATCTTCTATGTAATAGCCTGAGGCTTCATGAAATATACGTGCATGAACAGGACAAATGGTCTGATCTTCTAAATGAATCTGGCAGCCAGCCATGTGTCCAATATAGACCTCATCGCTGGTAATATCTGTTTGTTCAGACTGCTGTTCGCGGTCTTTGGGTAGCTTAATTACCACTGCCATAGTCTCATTTGGTATCGGATTTTATGGCTTAGTCTTAAGTATGAAATTGATGCTCCTGCCATGCTTGGAAGTGTTTTCGAAAATATTGTTGTGGAAAATGAGTGAAAAAATTAGCTCCCAGAATGGGATAGATCTAGCGCAGCTTGAGCGGCGGCTGCCTCCGCAGCTTTCTTGCTGGAACCTTCACCTGTAGCCAGTGTTTCACCATTCGCTTTTACTGCGACAGTATAGGTTTTATCATGATCCGGGCCAGATTCATCAAGCGTTTCGTAAATCGGAGTAGGTTTCCCTTGGCTTTGAAGAAGCTCTTGCAAGTTTCCTTTGGGATTAAAGGAAAGGTCGTTGCAGGAGTGTTTTTTGATAATGCTTGCAAAGTTTTTGTGAATCCAGGCTGTGGCCGTTTTGTAATCAGAATCGAGAAAGAGAGCACCGATGACTGCCTCAAGAGCATCGGCAAGGTTGGAAGTTTTTGTGCGACCTTCATTTTTTTCTTCACCTCGGCCTAGAGCCAAGTATTGACCAAGCTGCAGTTCACTAGCGAGTTCGGCCAATGTTTCGCGATTCACCAAACGGGCACGCAGTTGGGTCAGATTTCCCTCAGCCTGTTGTGGTAATTCATCAAAAAGATAAATGGTTAAAGCTAGCTGTAGCACTGCATCACCGAGAAATTCGAGACGCTGATTATCTCTCAGCTTTTTACGCAGCTCATATCCTTTAGATGGGTGGGTCAGAGCAAGCTGAAGCAGTGACTTGTCCTTAAAGTGGTACTTCAGCTTTTTTTCAAAGGCTTCTATTTCCATGCATTGATGGTCAAGGTGTTTGCGGTCAGGCCCCGGCAGGTGCGCCTCCAAGATCGCCATCGGCGAGTAAACCGTCTTCATCCTTTTCTTTATCTTCCTGCTTGGCCTCGTCCAGCGTTTCCTGTGGTAAAGGCGCGGTGGGTGGCGTTACATTTTTGGGAGGAGGATTTTTGATTTTACCGTATTTAACGATCTCTTCGATATGGCTGCCATCAAGTGTCTCATATTCAAGCAATGCTTCAGCTATTAGCTTTAGTTTACGCTTGTTACGCTGAAGCGTACGCTTGGCGATGTTGTAAGCCTCATTAACCAATCCAAGCACTTCCTCATCAATGGATTGAGCGGTTGCCTCACTGTATGAGCGATTGCGTCCTAAATCCCGTCCTAAGAAGATGTGATCTTCGTCCTGGCCATACTTGACCATACCAAGGTTCTCACTCATACCCCAGTCGCACACCATTCTTCTGGCAATTGATGTCGCTTGTTGAATGTCGCCGGATGCGCCGCTGCAGACATCTCCCAGAAAGAGTTCTTCAGCAACACGTCCACCCATAATCATACACATAAGATCGAGTAACTTCAGTTTGTAATAACTGAGGTGATCTTTTTCCGGTAGTGACATAGTTACCCCAAGGGCAGGTCCACGTGGGATAATAGAAACTTTGTGTAATGGATCTGTATTTTTGAGGAGAACATTGAGAAGAGCGTGACCCGCCTCATGGTAGGCAGTGTTCTTTTTCTCTTCCTCAGTCATAGCCATGGAACGGCGTTCACGTCCCCAGCGCACTTTATCACGAGCTTCTTCGAGGTCTGCTTGAACAATATTTTCCGCATCGCGACGTGCGGCCAGGAGTGCAGCTTCGTTAATAAGATTAGCTAATTCCGCACCAGAAAAACCAGGTGTACCTCGAGCGATAGCACCCATCTTTACCTCTTCATTCAACTTAACTTTCTTGGCATGAACTCCGAGGATTTGCTCCCGTCCTTTGACATCTGGCAGGTTGACGACGACCTCACGGTCAAAACGCCCTGGACGCAGCAGCGCGGGATCAAGAACATCTTTACGGTTGGTTGCTGCGATGATGATGACCCCTTCCTGAGAGTCAATACCATCCATCTCCACAAGCAATGCATTCAATGTTTGTTCGCGTTCATCATGACCGCCGCCAAGTCCTTGTCCACGGCTTCGACCAACAGCATCAATCTCATCAATAAAAATCAGGCAAGGTGCGGACTTGCGCCCCTGTTCAAACATATCCCGCACACGTGAAGCTCCCACGCCGACAAACATTTCCACAAAATCAGAACCACTGATGCCATAAAAGGGCACATCTGCTTCTCCAGCAATAGCTTTAGCAAGAAGCGTTTTACCTGTTCCGGGAGGTCCAACCATGAGAACCCCTTTGGGAATTCTGCCTCCGAGGCGTTGAAATTTTTTAGGATCTTTTAGGTAGTCGACTATTTCTGTGACTTCTTCTTTAGCTTCATCTACGCCGGCCACATCAGAAAACGTAATCTTGTTTTTATCTTTGTTGAGCATTTTGGCTTTGCTTTTGCCAAAGCTGAAGGCGGACTTACCGGCCATCTTGAGCTGCTGCCGGAAGAGGAAATAAATGAGAACAATGAAAAGAATAAAGGGTAAAACTCCAAAAAAGGCCTGCCAAAATTGATTTTGATCCGGCTTTTGGTTAACCACAGGAAAACCGTTGGTTTTTAACTTTTCGCGTAATTCTTCACCCCAGAAAACAGGGTCGAAATAAACTTTAAACTTTTTTGATCCAGAATCAGCCACTTCTGAAGTGATATTTGTTGTCGATTTGTAACTAAAAGTACCTGTGAGATAAGTGATTTTATTATGAGGCTCATTAACCAGCGTGATTTCTTCAATCTTTCCTTTTTCCAGGTAGTCGTAGAACTGTTGCATGGTTAGCGTTCTGCTACCGGACGTTCCTTTTTTATTGAGATACAGAAAAGAAATAACCATCAAGATGGCTGCACTAAAAAAGAGGAGCCCGCGCCAGTTCGGCTGTTGGGGCGAACGTTTCTCTCCGTTTGATCCCGAAGGCTCCTGATCGGGAGCTTTGGGATATTTAGGAGATTGATTCTGTTGATCTGGTTGTTGATTTTTATCCGTTGACATTCATTGCCAAAGTAACATAGCCAGGCACCATTGGCAACCACGCTGTCATATTAAATCCCAGGCTACTTAACTATGAGAATTTTAAGTTTTAAGCTTTTTAAAGCTTCTTAAGATAAAGCGGCGATGGTCTGATTGGCTTTAGACAAACGAGAAGCTGTTTCTAAAACGATGTTTTTCATCAGAGCGTGTACTATGTGTGGGTGGTTAATATTTAAAGCGTCCAAATCCTGCGCTGATACAATGTAGCACTCAACATCATCCTCCGCATAAACATTGGCAGTCCTTTGACACTTGCCACCTATGGCCAATTCACCAAAGAAAACTCCCGCTGAGAAACTGGCTAAACGCTTTTCCATTTCTTCTTTTATAGAAATAGAAACACTAACTGTACCTTTCGTTAAAAGGTAAACATCATCGGAAAGCTCACCTTGTTTTATGATCTGGTCTTTGTCTTTATAGCACTTTTTCTTCATGGTAGACTTAACAAGGTTCAAGTCCTCTTTGCTTAAGCCTTCAAAGAAAATATTATCCTCCAGAGGGCGATCTCTCAGGCCTCCATACTTGCCGGAATGGGATAACAGAAGCATGTTTTCGCAAAACTCCACAGCTTCTCGGGCATCGGCTACAAACAAGCGTGAGATTTGCACCTCATCCATAAGGCTTTTTTCCATGTAATGGCGTAGAATGTTATGTTGGTATGTTTCGGCTAGAATGAGGTGCTTATTCATGCCTTTGAGTCTCAGATAAAAAGAGTATAATAATTTACAAGTGCTCTCATCCACATGCATGACACGCTTGAAATTGAGAACTAGAAAATCATAGGTGCTCGTACTGTCTCTTACATTACGCAAGATAACCTCTGTGCTGGCAAAGTTGAGATCACCCTGTAGCTCGTAGATTTGGATGCGTTTTGCTTTTTCATGAAGGAATTTTCGCTCATCCATGGGTCGGCCTCTATTGGAGCCTACTTGATCTCCAGTGTACGAGGAGCGAATCGCTGAAAGTGTCGCATTCGGCGTATTAAACATATGGAGGTTAAATTCCAGGGAAAGCTTCTGACAGGCTTTGATGCCTCTCACGCTATTACCCCTTGTATCCAGAGGTGGTGAAAAAATGCCTATGCCCAATTGACCTGGAAGCACTGCCACAATGCCTCCGGCGACGCCACTCTTCGCGGGCATGCCAACACTATAAATCCACTCGCCAGCGTAATCATACATGCCGCATGTCCCCATAATACTCAGAATGTTTTCAACATAAGTGGCGTCAACTGCGCGTTTTCCTGTTAACGGGTTCAGCCCTGCGTTGGCTAGTGTTCCTGCCATAACGGCAAGGTCACGGCAGTTGACGGAAATAGAGCACTGACGGAAATAATTTTCCAGTGTCGGAATGGGGTCTTTTTGCAGAATTTCAAAATTTCTCAGCATATAACCAATGGCTCGGTTACGGTGCCCGGTTTCACTTTCTGATTGGTAGACTGTTTCATTCACAGTTAATGCACGCCCGCAGTAGTTCTCGAACATCTTCATAATGCGCTCAAAGCATTTCTGAGAATTTTTTCCCTTCACAAGCCCGGTTGCCGCGATAGCACCTGCATTAATCATAGGATTAAAGGGCTGGCCACTTTCTGCCCGAAGACTGATAGAATTAAAAGCTTCCCCTGAGGGTTCCACACCGACTCGTTTAAGCACGTTTTCTATACCATTATCTTCTAGTGACAGACCATAGACAAAGGGCTTAGAGATGGACTGGATGGTGAAATCAATATTTGTATCTCCGACCTCGTAGACATGCCCATCCATGGTTATAATAGCAATGCCAAACCAGTCAGGATTTGCCTTGGCTAACTCAGGAATATAAGAAGCGACTTCACCTGATTTTTCATCTAGATAGGTATCATAAAGTGCGTTCAAGTAATCTCGAATGGGAGAGGAGGTGCTTAGTTTTCTAAAAATGTTAGTGCTGCTATCAATCGTCATGGGCTCAACCAATTCAGCATGTTTTATTCCTTTTGAGCAATATTTATCATTTTCTGAATAAAACCTAAGCCATTTGATTTTTCTTCAGGCTTGTCCTTTTCTGCAATACAACATGCCATCTACTAGACATCAATCTGGAATTGTGTGCAAACATCCTGAATACCACACATACACGATACTTGCTACTGCAAGTGCGTTGGACATAAGACCAAAGAGCTTTAATTGAATGAGCGTGTAGGTTTTAGTTTTGAAAATGAAAAATAGATCAAGAAGAAGCCAGATTAGTCCACTGGCTAACATGCTTCCAAAGAGATAGTCTTTGAAAATTATAAAGAGTAATGCAACTTCCAATGAAACGATCACAATGATGAGCAATTTAGTAAATTTCATCCCCATTTGAGTAGCAATTGTGATGCGCCCACTATCACGATCGGATTCTAAGTCCATAATTTCTCCAATGAGGTGAGATTGGAAAGCAAACAATAGTAGGTAAGCGTAAGTTGCCCAGGGCAGAGCAGCAGTATTATTAATCCATATGCTAAAAGGAACTACTAAGACATAACCGACTTGGCATAGTAACTCCCAAGGTGGTCGACTCCGCAAGCCTCGACTAGGCCAATTATAGATCGCATTTAAAAATATCAATGTGATTAGTATTAGGAGCATTTTCCAACCACCCCAAAAAATTGCTAACGGATAAGTGATAAGCTGTGAAATTACTATGGGTTTCCACAGATGTGCTAGTTGTTCTTTGCTACCTCTAGCACCGAATAAGAAATTGTCTTTTCGTGGATTTTTCGTATCGATTTCGAAATCTACGATATCGTTCCAGCCATATATCAAAAAGTTGAGAGGAAAACAGCAGTAGATAAAGCCAAACCAAAATGGAATAGATTGCCAAATATTCATTTGACTCGTAGGCAGTAAATACAACCAGATCGTAGCAAACCACAAACCAGGTCGTGATACCTTAAGCCAAAATAAAGCATTTTTTAGCATTACAGATTTATTATTAAATATAGAATATGAAACCCTTATCACAGCAAAAAGCTATCATTCATTGTGATGTTGCTTTACTGCTCAGTGGAAAAATCAATCCGTCCAAAATGCTATTGATTTGAATAAAGCTAGGGTATGGGCGTATGGGCAAGATTTGATAATAGGTACTGCGACTAGTCCTTTCTCTTTTCCCTAATGTTTTAGCTTGGTATATGGCGCTAGCTGTTCACTCAGCTCTTTTTGAATTTTGGTAAACTCAGCGTTGTTAGCTAGATTGGTTATTTCATTAGGATCATTGTCATGGTCATACAGTTCGATACCTGCATCGCCCTTCATCCATTCCGTGTAGCGCCATCTCTCAGTGCGTATTGAATATCCATATGCTTTTTTAGGACTGTAAATAACCTGAGATATTGCGGGCTTGTCCCATGTTGATTTGGGATTAGTTAATAGAGGACGCAGACTGCGACCTTCAAGAACTTTGGGAATTTCAAAGCCTGTGTAATCGACAAGAGTCGGGTAAAGATCTAATAGCTCGACCGGTTGATAGCAATCATCTTTTTTAGCCTCGATGCCTGCTCCGGCAAATATGAGGGGGACGCGAAGCGAACGTTCAAAATTTTTCCTCTTATACCATAATCCTTTTTCACCCAAAAAATAGCCATGATCTGACCAGAAGACGATGATTGTGTTTTTCATGAGATCACGTTCTTCCAAGGCTTGTATCAAACGGCCTACCTGAGCATCGATGAAAGAGATGGTGGCATAGTAGGCTTGCTTGCATTTACGCGCTTCATCCAAAGTGATGCCTTTAAAGTAATAAGGCCAGTTTTTAGAATCACGTTGAATAGCCATCGGGGGAACATCTTCTAAATCTTTTTTGGCTGACTCTAGATCTTGCATTTCGATCTCATCCAGCGGATACATATCAAAATAACGCTTGGGTGCCACGTAAGGACAGTGAGGATTAAAAAAACCTGCTGCGACAAAGAAGGGCTTATCTTTGTTTTTATCAATCATCTTGATAGCTGCGGAAGCGACAAGACCATCTGTATGCTCCTCATCCTGGCTTACCGGATCCCACCATGCCATAGATATGCCTAGTCCTTTTTTCTTTTTTGGCTTTCCTTGGCTGTCTACCCCAAAATCGCCATAGTTAATAATCTTGTCTTCTTGTTTTTTATCAATTCCAACAGGGTTAAAACGTTCCTGCCAAGTTGCTGCATCATCATGACCGTCTGTTCCTATTTGACCCGGATTTGAGTAATGATAAATCTTACCCACACGACCTACGTAATAGCCTTTTTTCTGAAAAAACTGACCCAATGTAACGACATCAGGAACCTTCTCACGTAAATCATCTTTATTTGCGTAAAACTGTGTTGTATTGGGACGAAGTCCCGTCATCACACTAGCTCTGCTGGGGCCACAGAGAGGTTGTTGGCAGTAAGCGAGATCAAAGCGGACACCGCGTTTTGCAAGTTGATCCAAGTGAGGTGTTTTAACTTGTTTATTCCCGTAGCAGCCCATGTCTATATTCAAGTCATCAGCGGATATAAAAAGGACGTTGGTATGATTCGTTTTCGCTATGAGTGAAGAGGAACAAAAACTTGAGATCAGGATGATAGTAAGAAGTGGTTTCATTGTATGGATGATCATGTGTGGCAGTATTCCATGAAATTATGTTCTAGATGTTTAAACATAAATTCAAAAAAATTGATGCCTTCGTTTCTCTGTACTTGGGCGCTTTTATAGCAAGCGTTGTCTTAAGCCTGGATTCTGGCTCAGAATCCACAGTTAAATATAAGCTGATTTTTTATTCGATGAGTTTCTTGGTTGCCAGAACGCCTTCGACAGGAGCCGGTTTTTTGCCTTCGTATTCAATAGCAATAATTCCCTTAAAATCGCTCTCCTTAATAATTTTCATGAGACGCGGGTAATCAAAACCCTCTGCAGAGCCGTCTTCATTGATATCATGCGTTTTGGCAGAAATGACAGTAGAGTAAGGCAACATGTCTTTGGTTCCCTGATAGAAGTCTGTGGTTCTCATTTTTCCAAAGTCAGGCATCAAGGTGATGTGTGTGTGTTGCATATTTTCCACGAGCTTGGCGTAAAAGGATCCCAAAGGTGCTGAGCGATTGGGTTCAATTGCTATGGTGATGTCTTTTGATTTTGCGTAGTCCGCGAGTGGAGCTAAGGCTAGAGCAAAACGACGTAGATTTTCTGCTTCGTCAGCTTTCGCATCTCCTCTCATAAAGACTCTAACGTATTTGGCTCCAAGAATCTCAGCCTGATCCACGGCAAACTTGAACTTGAGTCCACTTTTTGCAGTTTCATTATCATTATCGGGAGAGGGTTTAATCGTTCCGGTCATGACTAAGAAGATTTCCGAACCTGCTGCATCCGCCCTTCGTTTAAGTTCTGGAAGAAAATCAGCATCATCTTTATAGCCTTTAGGAAAAGCTCCATCCCAAACATCAATTTTTGTGATGCCAAATTTTTCTTTGGCAAAGGCTGGGTAGTCGAAAGCCGTTAATTCACCGGACTTAAATAAGGCCTTTAGTGAATACATAGATAAGCCCACCTCATAGTTTCCAGATTTTGAATCTGCATAAGATGGGTTAGCAAGTGCTAGCAGCAGGCAGGTAAAAGCACCATTAAGAATAAGTTGTATTTGTTTTTTCATGATTAACTGTAATTCAATGAATATTTTAAAAAGGTGTTTTACACGTATTTTTCAGGGATAAACTCGCTACGGTATTCGTAGTTAGATTTTAGAAGTTCATTGGCCTGCTTGTTGTTAGTGAATTCTTTTTTGTTCTCATCAAACTCCAACTTGCCTTCGACATCTAATGCGACGGTTCCGAGTAAGGCGACACCTGTAAAGTCAGCTGCGTAGTCCGCAAAGTTAGATCCAGGCTGCTTATTATTTTTAATAGCTTCGACCCATTCCTTGAAGTGTCCGCCTTTCACTCGAGGTAGTGTTTTAGGAGGAAACGCACGACTTTTTTTCAAGTCCATGAAATAATCCATAGGTAGTATTCCAATCGATTTTGAATAGATATCACTAAATAACGTTCCTTTGGAGCCTACGATGAATGTGCCCGTTCCTGTTGCGCCTTTACTACCTCCCCCTTTAAAATAATCATCGGGCACAAAGGGAACGGATCCTGGTTTTATATTACCATCCATCCAGTGCAACTTAATGTTCTGCCCTGCCTTTGTTTTGAATTCAAAATCAATTTGAGACTTTTGTGGGAAAGCTACGTCCGTCATTTTGCCATTCACGGCTTCGATACTTGTAGGATAACTTAAGCCCAGAGGGGTGTAGGAAGCATCCATACAATGACAGGCAATATCACCTATAGCGCCGCATCCATAGTCACGGTATCCGCGCCAATCAAATGGGGCAATACCCGGGCTGTATTCGCGAGAGGGTGCTATACCTTGCCAGAGGTTCCAGTCTATTCCATCAGGAACTGCCGTTGTCTGTTGAAATTGAGCCATTCCCTGTGGCCAGAGAGGTCTGTTTGTCCAGTGATAGACTTCGCTAACATCGCCAATGACACCGCCATCAATCCATTCCTGTATCAGGCGAACACCTTCGTTGGCATGTCCCTGATTGCCCATTTGAGTGATGACACCAGTCTCTTGGGCTACTTTCTTCAAATGCATGGCTTCACTAAAAGTTCTAACCAGAGGCTTTTCCATAAGCAAATGTTTGCCAGCAGCCATTGCCCAAAGCGCGATGGGGTAGTGCATATGATCAGGCACTGCTACGGATACGGCATCGAATTGATTACCCATTTTGTCAAACATTACGCGGTAATCTTTGTAGCGAGGGATATCAGGAAAATCAGCATAGGTTTTAACAGCAGATTTATAGCCACTGTAACTGCTTGGCTTAGCCTCAAACTTTTCATTTACATCACAAAAAGCCACGATTTCACCTATTTTACTTAGGGAGCGGACATGGGAGCTACCTCTACCACCAACACCGATAATAGCTATTCTCACCTTTTCATTGTTCAGGTTCTGCGCTTTAATAATTGAGGGTATGAATATTGAGCCTGCCCCTAGTACACTGCCTTTTTTAATGAATTGTCTTCTATCTAATGCCATGATTGAACTTCCTTATGGGTTATATTCTTAATCGAGGTAAATTTATTGACATATACACAATACACGAGCCATTCAGATATGGAATAACAGGAAACGACAAAAACATAACAGGGAACGACAAATTGCTCTACAAATGTAAGCATTCTTGAAACCATTCCTATGTATAAGCAAACAAAGATATCCATATGCTATTGGCTTGGTTTGATTTTGCTGTTTTGTACCACACATGCTTTGGCGGTCGAGTCTTATACCCCAGTTTTGGGCGATCCATTGCAGGAGCCGTGGCGTTTCAAACATGAAGAGATGCTCAGTGGGCATGGTATCACATGCATGGCTGAGGGTGAGTATAATATTTATTGGTTTGGGTGCAGAGGCGGTCTGGCAAGGTATGATGGGCATAAGCTGAACCAGGTGCCTTTCTCTGCGGAGCTTCTGCAAACAATAAAATCAACCGTTGAACAACCTACACCTAAAGCTTTGTTGATGTTACAGGATGGAGGCTTGCTTACCTTACTTGAAAACAGCCTTGTCCTTTATAAAAATAAAAAATGGGACGTCATTGTTGAAGATGTGGGTCCATCGATCTACCACGCTTCATTAATAAAATCTCCCGACCATTCTATTTGGCTACAGACGACAGAAGCTCTTTGGCACATTGAGGCGAATTTGCAAAAAAGTCACTGTGTTATTCAAACGTCATTGAATACTCCTTTGCTAGCAGCCTGTGTAGGTCCATCTGGAAATGTCTGGGTGGTAAGTAGAATGCAGAAACAGCAATCAGAATTGATCTGCATTCCTGTGATTGCCGGAGACATGGAGTCGAAGTCTCGTTGGAAAAGATACCCCATTCCCTACAAGAGTCTTAGCGGATATGCAGCTGTGGCTGTAGGGAAGGAGCATAAACTTTACTATGGGGATAGAGCATCTGATACTGGAGTGGAAGCCTTTGATATCAAGTCTGAGCAATGGTTGACGAATGAGGCCGATAAACAGTGGCTTGGTTTAAATAAATTGATGTGTGCTGCTGACGGCGCGATTTGGGGAGGAATGGAAGGAGAGATTTACCACATCAGCACTAGCGGAAACCGCACTTTTTATACACGTCAACAGCTGCAACTGCCCAAGGTTAATTACACATTATATAAAACAACCAATAATCGTTTATGGATTCTCAGCCATGTTAATAATATCTACTCAGTAGATATTGGAGATAGCGAATGGCTGACTTACAAGAGGCTCAATTATCAATGTGAAACCAGCTCAGGTGTTCAATGGTTTATTGCAAATAATTTTCATATTATTTCACATGATCCTAGGACGGGAAAATGGCTTCGCTATAATAATGAGGATAACATTATTAAAAGTCCGCTCAAACTTATGGCATCAAGTCATGGCTTAATATGGGCGGCTGGCAGTCATTATAAAAAAGCCGCTATTAGCGTTTTTGATGGAACAAAATGGAAACGTTATTTGCATCCCGAATTTGCTCATGTGATCGAACCAAAATCCTTATTTGAAGCCGCTGATAAAACAATTTGGTTTGGATCTGCTGAACCGGATCAAGTGAAACAAACTTTTACAGGTGGAGCCCTGCAATATGAAGTTTTAAAGAATAATGAAGTTCGACTACGGGCACATCACACCTCCAAGGAATACCATTACAAAGTAAAATCTATAAGCCAACGCAATGGTGGAGCGTTATGGATTGGCTCGGATCATCTTTATACGTATGCCAATGGGTCTTACTCACGTTATGAGTCACTGCCACCCTTAGGAACCCCTATCATTGATTTATTAACAAGTCATAAAGACAACCTATGGTTAGCCACAGAGACCAGCGGTATCTTTCAAATGCAAAATGACCGATGGACCCATCATAAACTGGGGAAAAATTTAACAGGGCATAAACTTGTTGATTTAATTGAATTAAAAGATGGGTCTATCTTAGCGGCTTCTGATCAAGGGGTGAGCAGATTTGATCATACGAGTTGGTCTCCCGTCTATCCCAAAGACTTTTCCATGACCTCACCATCGAGTAAGGTAAGTCAATCAAGAGATGGAACTATTTGGTTAAGTTTTAGTAGAGGCGAAGTTCCATCCGCTCTAGATGTCATCAATAAGAATGCTCCATTCAAGACTATTCGCCATTGGCCGGAAACAAACCCTCCAGATACAAAGATTACAAGCTGGTTAGAACAAGTTTCTCAACCAGGGAATTGTTACATAGAATGGGCGGCACAAGACTTTGAATCTTCGACCCCTGCGGAAAAGATTCAATACTCATGGCGTCTTAACAAAAGTGCATGGTCTCCCTTTTCCTCAAAAAAGGGAGAGACTTTTCTTAATTTAAAGCATGGAAAACATTTCCTTGAAGTTCGTTCCCGTGATCTGGCTTTTAATATTGATCCTACGCCAGCAGGTATCCGTTTTACAGTTGAACCGCCATTATGGCGTCAACCCTGGTTTATTATCTTACTGCTATTACTTCTCTGCGCCGGTGTCACCATGATCAGTATGCGATTCTACTATCACGACAAGCGTTTAAAAGATAGAGCACAACACTTTCAAGAGATGGATCACATCAAAACAAGTTTTTATATGAATCTATCTCACGAGTTAATGACCCCTTTGACGGTCATTAAAGGGCCTCTGGAAGATCTAGACAACTTGGAGACCAACAAGGAAAAACGCAACTTAATTGCCATTGCCAAACGCAGCGCAGATCGCATCTCTGAACTGATGATGCAGTTGCTCTACTTTCGTAAGCTGGAGCAAGGGAAATTAGGACTCGAGCTTGTGGAAGGAGACTTTACCCAGGAACTGCGAGGTGCGGTTGATATCCTCAAACCTTTAATCGAAAGACATGAATTAACTTGTGCTTTGGATCTGGAAAATTCTGTGGATGGCTTAGTAGATAAAGATAAATTGACCAAGATCGTAACGAATCTGATCAACAACGCTATTAAATACACCTCGCCAGGCGGACTTATTAAGGTTTTTCTCAAAAAAGTGCAGGATTCTTCAAGCAAGGACTTCATGGTCCAGATCACCGTGGAAGATAATGGTGTAGGCATAGGGCCTGAACATCTTGAGCATATCTTTGACCGCTTCTATCGGGCCTCAGACGGTTCTATCATAGAAGGATCAGGCATAGGTCTCAATCTGACTAAAGAACTTGTGAATTTATGGAAAGGTAGAATCTCTGCCACCAGTCCTATACATGCCACCCCCGACAAACCGGGAACACGTTTTAAGGTTGAATTACCATTAAGGTATAAAGAATTTTGACTAAGATGAGTGAGCCTCTGTCCAATAACACACAGCCAGTTGTTCTACTGGTCGAGGATGATTTAGATATCCGCAGTTATATCAAGTTAGGGCTTCGTTCGGATTACAAAATCATTGAAGCGGACAATGGGCAGCTTGGCCTGAAACAGGCTCTGGAGCGGAAACCAGATCTCATTATCACTGACATCATGATGCCAGGTGTAAATGGCCTAGAACTGTGTCACAGACTTAAGCAAAACCCTGAAACATCATATATCCCCGTTGTCATGCTAACCGTTCAGTCGACGGATAGTGACCAATTAAAAGGGCTTGAGTCTGGTGCGGATGACTACCTGATCAAGCCATTTAATTTGCAAATTCTCAAAGCCCGCATTGCAAATTTACTGAAATCGCGCCAACTCTTAAGCCATAGACTTGATCCGCAGAATTTAGCAGAAGAGGAACAGCTGATTATAGAAAACGCTGGAGATCAGGCGTTTTGGGAAAAAGTGCGTAAAATCGTAGAAGCAAACTTTAGAAAATCTAAATTTAACACGGATCAACTCGCCGATGAGCTCAATATCAGCTTGCGTTCACTTCAACGAAAATTTAAAACCAGCATCAATCAGTCACCTAAAGACTTTATCAATGAATTTAGAATGAAACGTGCCGCAGAGTTATTAATATCCACAAAAACAACCATCAATGAAGTAGCCTTTCTCGTAGGTTTTGAGGAATCCAGTAGTTTCTCTCGTATGTTCAAAAAGCACTTTGGTCAAAGTCCCAAGTTATATAAAGAATCTTATTTATCCAAGAAGCAGTGAAAAAATGATAGAGTAAAAGTTTTATTGAGATGAAATATGCCTCATTTTTATTGTTTCCAGCCTTAGGGCTTGTTTTGCTGGCAGCTCAGAGTGCGCAAGTCCGCATGACTACTGACGGTGCCTACCGTATCATTGAATCCAACGGCATTCCTGAGCATACTACGGGTAGATTTCCTAACCGCAATAATCCTAACCAGATTCGTGCCCAACAGCATCGCTATCGTGTGCCTCTACATCCTCAAGTGGCGAGTCGTATAACCCCTTTGCACAGGCAGCCTTTTGGGGTTGCTTTAAATGGTGTACCTTTTGATCCTGGCACGGCTGAGTTTTGGCAAAGAGATCGAAGTTCTGGATGGAACTACGAAGCGCTCTCAGGAAAAATCAGTCTGGGGCTGGATCAGAACAACGCGCACGTTCAACCTACAGGGGCCTATCATTATCACGGTTTACCTCAAGGGTTAGTAGTCAAACTCGGGGGCGAGAAAAAGATGACCCATCTGGGCTACGCTGCAGATGGCTTTCCGGTTTATGGAAGTTATGCTTACAGCGATCCCAAGGATAGTCGCAGCGCTCTGAAAAAAGTTGTTTCCAGCTATCGTCTTAAAAGTGGTTCTCGTCCGAGCGGCCCGGGTGGGGTTTATGATGGAACTTTTGTTCAGGATTATGAATACGTACCAGGAGCGGGCGATTTAGATGCCTGCAATGGCCGTTTCGGTGTTACTCCAGATCATCCAGAAGGTATCTACCACTATTACATTACAGAAACCTATCCTTTTATTCCCCGTTTTTTTAGAGGCACACCCGATGCGAGTTTTGCTCGGCGTGGTCCTGGCAGTCGTCCAGGGCAGAATCGACAACAGCCTCCTCATATGAACCCCCAGCAGATGCCACGGCATCCGCATCATCCTCCACCGTCCCAACGCCCACGGTTCTGAGGCAGGTTTGAAAAGTGAGGATTTAGTTTGACTGAACGTCTGCATACTCTATTAAAAAGTTAAATGACATTTGTTATTCATGTATTAGTAGTGGCTCTCGTTGTCCTTTGACGCGGGTGGTTTACTAGTGCATTAGCGTTTGTCCCATCCGAAAAAAAAGTGTCGGATGGGTTTTTTTATTTCATAAGGATGATTATAGATAAAGAACAAGGATTTTAGATGAGACATACATTATCAGTTCTGGTGGAGAATAAATTCGGTGTTCTAACCAGGGTGGCGGGTTTATTTAGCGGACGGGGTTTTAACATTGATACTTTAAATGTTGGTCCGACGCATGATGATAAATACTCCCATATGACCATTGTTGTAGTGGGGGATGATCAGGTTTTGGATCAGGTCATAAAACAATTGAACCGTCTGGTTGAGGTGATCCGCATTGAGGATTTCAAGGACGGAGAGTTTTTGGATCGAGAGCTTATCTTGATGAAAGTCAAAGTGGATGCGCAGACGCGTGCGGAGGTGATACAGATTTCTGATATCTTTCGCGCCAAGATTGATGATGTGCAGCCGGATAGTCTAACGCTTGAGATCACCGGAGATGAAGGCAAGGTTTCCAAGTTTATTTCTCTAATGTCAAACTTTGGCATAGTGGATCTGGTGCGGACAGGAAAAGTTGTGTTGGAGAGATGTTAAATAGCATGAAGTCAAAAGTTATTTTTGAAACAAACCTATAAAATTAGAAGGAAGAAAAATGCCAGCAAGAATCTATAAGGATAAGGATGCAAATCTTGATGTATTAAAAGCTAAGACGGTGGCGGTTATCGGTTTCGGCTCTCAGGGTCATGCACATGCCATGAATTTGAAGCAGAGCGGAGTGAACGTGATCATTGGTCTTTATGCCAAAAGTAAATCCAGAGAGGCCGCCCGAAGGAAAAAGTTTAAAGTTTTTGATACAGCGGAGGCGGTGAAGAAGGCGGATGTTATTTTCATGGCGGTTCCAGATATGCTGATGGCTGATGTGTATGAGAAAGACATTGAGCCTAACCTGGAGGCGGGTAAGACGCTGCTATTTTCTCATGGTTTTGCTATTCTTTACGGTATGATCACCCCTCCTGAGGATGTAGATGTTATCATGGTAGCTCCTAAAGGTCCTGGTCACATTGTGCGTCGTCAGTTCACTGAAGGTAAAGGTGTTCCTGCACTTATAGCCGTATATCAAAATCCATCTAAGAAGGCTAAGAAGGTAGCGCTGGCCTGGGCCAAAGGCGTTGGAGGAACACGCGCTGGAGTTATTGAAACAACCTTCAAGGAAGAGACAGAGACAGATCTCTTCGGTGAACAAGCGGTTCTTTGCGGTGGTACGGCGGCCTTGATTCAGGCTGGTTATGAGACTCTGGTAGAAGCTGGTTATCAGCCGGAGATGGCTTATTTTGAAGTTTTGCATGAACTCAAACTCATCGTTGACTTGATTAACGAGTCTGGCATCAGTGGTATGCGTTTCTCAATTTCTGAGACAGCTAAGTATGGTGATGTAACACGTGGTCCTGTGGTGGTTAACAGTGCGGCTAAAAAGAACATGCAACGTGTGTTGAAACAGATCCAGAAAGGCACCTTTGCCAAAGAATGGATCAATGAGCACAAGACAGGACGTAAGAATTATAAGAAACTCATGGCGGATGGGGCCAAGCATCCTATTGAAAAAGTGGGCGCTCGTTTGCGTTCCATCATGCCCTGGATGGGCAAGAAAAATATCAAAGGTGCTCAGGCTGATTATAGCTAATGCGCCTTGGCCATACGTGCAAATGGACTGCTTATGAATTTTAAGTGAAAGAGATCATTCATTAATAGAAACGACATTTGCAGTCGAGATGATGCAGGGTCATCTGGTTCTGAGTCGTAAATAAGGTAGCCATCGATTTCTGCCCTCAGCGGGCATGTAGATGTTATTCAGCTGATTTTTGAATGACTCATACGAGTAGTTAAGAGAATATGGATAAAGTACTTATCTTTGATACCACTTTGCGCGACGGTGAACAATGTCCCGGCGCGAGTATGAATCCACGGCAGAAGATGGAAGTAGCGCATCAACTGTCGCGCTGGGGTGTGGATATCATTGAGGCAGGTTTTCCGGTTATTAGCGATGGTGATTTTCAATCAGTTCAGCAGATTGCCACGGAAGTTAAGGGCCCAATTATTGCCGGACTGGCTCGGTGTGTATCCAAAGATATTGATGCGGCTGGGGCCGCCGTGAAGCCAGCCAAAGAGCGTGGGCGAATCCATGTCTTTCTGGCGACGTCAAAAATTCACCGTGATTTTAAATTAGGTAAAGCACAGGATGAAATTATTCGTCTTGCGGTTGATGGTGTGAAACGCGCACGTAAATATGTCAAAGATGTTGAGTTCTCTCCTGAGGACGGTTCACGCACGGAGCCTGAGTTTCTGGCGCGTGTCGTGGAAGCTGTTATCGAAGCGGGTGCTACAACGGTTAATATTCCAGATACAGTAGGGTACACCGTTCCAGAAGAGTTTGGGTCCTTAATAAAATACCTGATGGATCATGCGAAAAATGTGCATGACGCGGTCATTTCAGTGCATTGTCATAATGATCTGGGGTTGGCTGTGGCCAACTCTTTGGCAGCTGTGCAAAATGGAGCCCGTCAAGTGGAAGGAACCGTCAATGGCATTGGCGAACGAGCGGGTAACGTAGCGCTTGAAGAAGTCGTCATGGCTTTGAAAACGCGCAAGGATTTTTACAAAAAATACCGCACGGGCGTTCATTTAAAAGAGACGGTCAAAACGTCACGGCTTGTATCACGTATGTCGGGCATGATTGTGCAGCGCAACAAAGCAATCGTAGGTGCCAATGCTTTTGCTCACAGTGCGGGAATTCATCAGGATGGGATCATTAAAAAAAGAGAAACTTATGAGATCATGGATCCCAAGAAGATCGGTTGGGGAGAAACGGAATTGCCCTTGACCAAACACAGTGGTCGCAATGCTCTGCAGCGTCGTCTTCAGCAAATGGCCTTCCATTTAAGCGATGGAGAAATTGATAAAATTTTTCTCGAGTTCAAAAGCATTGGTGACAAAAAGAAGTTTGTCTATGATGAAGATTTGATCGCTCTGGTGGATAATCAGATGGCGGTTGTTAAGGAGACTTACACGCTTAAATACCTAACGGTTGGATCAGGCATAGGTATGATTCCTACAGCTACAGTCACATTGACAAAAGGCAAGGAACAGCTTCAGGAGGCTGGAACCGGTGATGGTGCTGTGGATGCTGCAATGAAGACAATTGATCGCATTACCGGGGAGCGCGGTGTACTTATGGACTATCAGGTGCGCGCTGTGACCCGAGGTAAAGATGCCATTGGAGATGTGACACTCAAGGTTGATTTTAATGATTCTGGAGATCTTGTGACGGGTAAATCTGCTGCCACAGATGTGGTAGAGGCTAGTGCGAGAGCCTATTTAAACGCCGTTAATCGCTGGTTGAATATGAAAACACGCGCTATAAAGAGAAGAAACTTAGCTCAGAAAACACCGTGAAAAACTACCTACATTGTTTGACTGCTGTCGGGGTTACGCTGGTTTTGTTGAGTCATAGTTTGATGGCTCAGGAAACGGTATTGACACCGGAACAGAAAACCGAGCTTAAGGCACGCTTTGCTCAGGGCGTCAAATATGTTGAGGCAGCTCGTTATGTGGATGCGTTGGCAATCTTTAAAGAAAATTTACGTCAGGATCCTAAAGCTATGGGTTCGCTGTTTATGGCAGGTGTTGTTTACAATGAATTGCGTCAGTTTGATGAGGCCACGGCTTATTTTGAAAGGTTTCTTCAACTGGAACCGAAGCATGCGGCAGGGTTGATTGGTGCGATTAAGTCAAACCAGGCAGTAGGTCATGAAAATGAAGTTAAAAAATATATTGGCCGTCTTAAAACATTGAAAAATACAGGTAAAGATCAGCGTCTGACACTTATGGAAAGCTTTGAGCGTGAAGTTATCCCTTTGAGCGATGGTAGTTTTATTTCGGCGCAGGAGTATTTTGAATTTAAGATGAGCGAATCCCGGCCTTTCTGGATTTTTTTGCTGATGCAGGATCGTAAGATGAGCAGTCGCCGCCTGGAGCTTCGTCCTGCACCTGCTGAGGAAGCCAAGCTCATTCGTATGCAGAATCCTGAGGTCCAAGGCGTCTATATTCTAACAGAGTCAAAATACAAAGATGGAGCTATCACCGGGGTGAAGATCCATAAGATGTTTATGTTTATGCCCGAATATGAGGAAGTTCGTAATCATGCGAAACAGCTTCTGGAAAGCATGGAATAACCATGGGCATCAAAGTATGTCATCTCTACATCTCAAGAGAGCATAACTTTTTTGGGCATTTTGGAAAACCTGCCGGAAAAACGCCAACTCAATCAGTCGATCAGATAGAATGTGTCGCTGGTCGTGGTATACGCGGAGATCGTTTTTTTGATTATAAGGTCGACTACAAGGGACAAATCACATTTTTTGCTCAGGAAGTTTTTAATGAGCTGTGTGAAAGGCTTGAGGTACATAGTCGAAAGCCTGATGCTTTGCGCAGAAATGTGGTAACCGAAGGAGTTGACTTAAACAGTCTGATTGGTAAAAATTTTTCCATACAGGGGATTGAGTTTGAAGGCGCCGCAGAATGTTCTCCGTGCTTTTGG
This sequence comes from Verrucomicrobiota bacterium, assembly GCA_039193385.1. GTDB lineage: Bacteria > Verrucomicrobiota > Verrucomicrobiia > Methylacidiphilales > JBCCWR01 > JBCCWR01. Next base: position 23,734 of record JBCCWR010000014.1, read on the forward strand.
ATGAATGAAGCATTGGGTGAAGGAGCGGAAGCCTTTCTGAAAGGCAATGGGGGCCTGAGAGCGAAAATTTTAACTTCAGGAAAATTAAGAGTCGATGAGTGACGAGAAAAAACAATCACTGACAGCAGCTCTATTTGCAGGGGGTAATTCTGAAAGAATGGGGGCTGATAAAGCGCTATTAGAATATCAGGGAAAAAAGATGTGGCAGCATCAACTGGATACATTGCAGAATCTCAAGGCTGATGCAGTGGTTGTATCAGCAAGAAAGCAGCCAGAGTGGATGCCGCAAGAAGTAGATTTTGTGGCGGATTCAATTAATAAAGAAAGCGAAGCCGGAGGGCCCTTGGCAGGCTTGCGTTCTGTGATGCGGTCTTGTAGCACAACGCATATTTTGGCTTTGGCGATTGATCTACCCAAGATGACCACAGAGTTTCTTTGCGAGTTAATTCATAAAGCCAAGACAGAGTCAGGTGTGGTGGTGGAGTTAAATGGGTTCTATCAGCCGCTAGCTACGATTTATCCTCGAGAAATTTATGGAGCGGTTTGCTCCGGCCTCATGGGAGAGGATAAGTCGTTTCAGAAGTTGCTCAAAAAACTTACTATAGCGGGTTTGATGGAGGTTATCAAAATTACGCCGGAAGATGCTAAGGCCACGCTTTTTGAAAACTGGAATTCTCCAGAAGATGTTCACCCCTAATACCTAAGTAAACTAGAGCAAATTTTCCGCAGCAAGTTTACATAGCCCGAAAAGCGTTTCTTCGGTGATGTTAAGCCTGCGACCTTTGCGATAGAGAAGCCCCCAGTTTCGAGAGAGTTTTTTACGGCCCAGCGGGATCATAACCAATGAGCCTTCTTTTAGTTCATCTACAGCAACCCATTCTGCACTGATGCTGATACCCATGCTTACTTTAACAAGTTCCTTGATAGCTTCCATACTTCCCATTTCATAGGATGAGGGAAGTTCAATATCCAGAGCTTGGAAGTAATTTCGAACGAGGCGGTGTGTGTGGCTGTTTTTAGTATAGAGGATGAAATTTTGGCGAATGATCTCATGCAGTGGGGCTTTCATTTCCTCGCACCAGGGATGGGATGGGCTGGTGATGAATTTTAGCTCATCTTTAAAAAGAGGACGGAAAGTATAGTGATCCAATTCAAAAGGCTCTAGAGCAATGGCAATGTCGATGCGGTTATTCTGCAGACTCTCATGCATTTCTGGAGTGTTCCCTGGCACAATATTAACCTGACAATCTGGAAAGCTTTCTTTGAACTCACGCAGCACGGATGGAAGAAGGTATTGGCATATGGTGGTGGTTGCCCCCAGTCGCAATGTAGTTTGGCCCCAAGGACTTGCTTTTTGTAGTTCGTGTCGAATATTAGCCATTTCTGTGAAGATGGATTGAGCAGATTGCAACAGTTTGCGCCCATGGGACGTCAGGTTGATTTTTTTCCCATAGCGCTCAATTAATTTACAACCAACGTCTGTCTCAAGACTTTTTATGGAATGGCTAATAGCTGATTGAGTGAGGTGGAGTTGCTTGGCTGTCTCTGTAAAGCTTTGCGTTTCAGCAAGTAATGAAAATGCTCGAAGCTGCCTACTGTCTAGAGGATGATGAATCATGAATCATTTTCATAAAAAATATAAAAATTATTCAAGAAATAAATATGAAAAGTTGGCACAAAGGGTGTCGTAACTGCTTATATTGGCTCTGCATGGCAAACGTCCGTCAAAACAAAGTTGCTGTTCGTAGCACATTGAAAAGGAGTCATTTAGGCAACCTCAAGGTTGGTTATGTTCCTTTGATTGATGCGGCACCGCTTATTGTTGCCCAAGAGTACGGTTTGTTTGATAAGTATGGATTATCTGTTGAGCTGAAACGAGAGTTGGGTTGGGCCAGTGTACGAGACAAAGTTGTTTTCGGTGAATTGAATGTCGCTCATGCGCCAGCAGGCCTTGTTATAGCGACACGGTTAGGACTGAACTGTCAGGTCTGCGAAACAGTGACCGGACTTGTCATGAATTGTCAGGGTAATGCTATTACAGTTTCCAAAAAATTGCATGATACTGGCGTTGATAATGCAAAGTTTATGGGTTCAAAGATTCGTTTGGACAAGAATATACGCCGTTACACTTTCGCCACGGTATCCATGGTTTCATCTCATTACTTTTTGCTCAGAAATTGGCTTAAGTCCGGAGGTGTTGATCCAGACAAAGATGTGCGCATCGTAGTTCTCCCTCCTTCCTTAATGGTAGCCAATCTTAAAGAGGGAAATATTGATGGGTTTTGTGTAGGTGAACCCTGGAATTCGGTTTCAGCTAATGAGGGTCATGGCGTTATTATCGCCACTCTCTTCGAAAATCGACGTGATCTCCTCGGTCGGGGCCTCGTGCCTGGCCGCCCAAGCCGGGAAACTGCGCTGCCAAGTGTGAAACCAG
>JBCCWR010000015.1:0-26046 GCA_039193385.1 Verrucomicrobiota bacterium
ATTTTTTCTTGTCACACAATGATCTAACAAAAACTGTTGGAGACAGTCCTGCTAATACACTGTGAGGACGATTATTGTTATAATCTTCTCTCCATGCTTCAAGCATAATTTGTAGCTTCTGTTGATTGGTCCATTTTCTTCGTTTCATACAAGTATTTGCCTTTCTAAATACTCTCTTAACTTTCCTCAACTCTTAAACAGGGGCAGTACAGTTGATTCCATAAGTTGAACAAATCAAAAATAAAGTTTAATGCTTTAAATTTTATTGTGTAATATAGGAAATTTAATGATTTGACTATTGCTTCTTGCCCATAGGTTGCCAATATCATTAATTATGTCCCAAGCAGAGTCAGTTTCTTCAGAACAAGGAAAAGTTTTATCTCCCTTTGCCGAGAATCAGGAAACGTATCCGCAGCGAGCGGGTGGAGGTGGCGGTAAGGTTATTCTATTCATTGCTTTGGGGCTTATTCTGCTTGCTGGAGGAAGTGTGGGAGGCATTTTCTTAACCCAGTATCTCAATGATCCCTACCGTAATCTTGAGGTTTTTCCTGTAGCTAAATTTTTAGAAAGTCCACGAGCTTTACTTGGTTCTAGATTTCAGGCGGAACTTCGTGTGGAGGCCAATCTTTCTTATAAAGATGGTATTGGGCGACTTATGCTTTTTTCAACGAATGCGGATTCAAGACCTATTGCTGTGATGGTGCCGGATGCGGTGGGTAAGGATATCTATTTTACCAAGGGTCAGACGTATCTGGCTGAACTTGAAGTCAAAGAAGAGGGCCTCATTTATGCAAACTCATGTCGTAAAAATTAATTTATTTTTGTTTTGTTGGACCCTTTGTTTAGGCTTGGCAAGTACTACGCTGGCGCAGGAAGCGAGTTCTTCCGCAGTTGAAGAATCTACAGATAGTTCAGCTGCTGAAGTGCCAGCACAATCAAGTGCTGCGGGTTCCACTCAAGCAGCACCTTCAACCTCTGCGTTAGATTATTTATTTAATAAAAAGCCTCAAGAGGGTTCCGCTGCTAAAGAGATGATGGAGGCTAACAAAATCTCTAAGTCTAAGTTAATTGCCCAGGAGGCTATGGGAGGCTCTTTGTTGGAAGACCCTTCTATGCGGCTGCGTTTTGATAAATTTTTGGCTTTGGCGCCTGTTGCTGATGCGCAGTTACAAGCGTATCAAACGAAATATGATCGTGTGCTCTCTTTGCTTCGAGAAGGGAAACCTTTTGATGCCTGGAAGACGCTGCACGAGCTGGCTGAATACACCTATGTCGATGCCGGGGTAAGCTGGGAGTTGGCCAACCGCGTTGAGTCTATCTGGAATACGGATAAGACGAAGATGGCTTTAGATAAACAAAATCAAAAATTAGCCCAGAATGCGGAAATGGCTATGAGAAATGCGGATTTGATATCAGATTCTGTTCGTGAAGATGAAATAATGTACCAGCGCAAGATGCGTTATGCTCAGGGAACTAACGCCAATAATAATAAAAATCAAAATCCTTTGCCCAACGGTGGGGTGCCGCAAGGTGGCGAGGGAGCTGGTACCCTCCCAGGTATGCCTGCTGTCGATAATGTGATGGGTAAGTTGGTTTTAACTTCCGAGTATATGAAAACGCTGGAGGCTAAAGCCAAAATTAAAATGAATGAGCTGAAGGCGGAGAAGTTGTTTGATCAGGCCAAGCTTGATTTTTCTAACTATATTATGACGTTATTTGAAAGTGGCAGATATCGTCACGTTTTATTAGCAGCAGACTTTTACAGGAAAATTTTCGATGAGGGAGATTATCCTGTGGAAATCGCTCAACAGGTGAATGCCGCTTTAGAGATTGATCGTGAAGTTCGCGGTACGGTGGATGTTTTTCAGTATAAGTTAGAACAGAATAGCATTTCTTCAGCGACAGACCGGCTTCAGGAGGCCTTTATGCTCAGTGAATACCATCCAGCAGTTTTAGCCTTAGATCGTCAGCAAAAAGGCAAAGTGGAGTTATTCACCATGAAGTTGAGCAAGATGCAAAATATGATCGAAGCCAGAGACTTTACCAGCCTGGAAGTCTTGCTTGAGGAAATGAAGCAAGTAGCGCCAGATTTCGATACGACGAAGCCTTTGGCTATTGTTAATGCGGTTAAATTGGAGAGCCAGTTGCGTCTCGGTAAAGCCAAGATGGCTGCGCAACAAGGGAATCTAGAACAAGCTATGAATGAATTTCAGGCTGCTGCAGAGGCCTGGCCCGGTAATCCAGATCTTAAGGACAAGGCATTAACTTTCTTTAATATGCAGGATGTTGCCACTCAATCGCTGGATGAATTTGACCGTCTTGTGGAAGAGGAAAATTACAGAGCCATTTTTGACAAACAACTCGCTTTTGCTCCTGCTATGAAAGATGATCAAGAAAGGCAGGGGCAATTGAGGGAGGCTTTGGAAAAAGTGAAGCTTGCTGAAACTGCTATTGAGAAAGCGAACTTGCTGCGTAACAGTGGCGATGTTTTTGGAGCATGGGAGACAATTGAATTAGTGGTTCAAGATTTACCGGATGATAATAAGCTCAATGCGCTGCGTGGCGATTTATCCGGCAAAGCTGCCGAGTTTGTCTCCGCCATTAACAAGGCCAAGGATGCTGAGGCCCAAGGTATGCTGGGTTATAGTCTGACGTGGTATGCTATCGCGCAGCGTTATTATCCTCCCAGTCAAATTGCTAATAAAGCTATGAAAAATCTCACCGATGCCATTATGGAAAAACAGGCCTTGTAAGAGCTTTTGAATGTAACTCAGTTAGGAGTTACAAACTCAGGTAAGTGGATTGGGTGAGAATTTGTTCGTACTCTTTGAGCAGACGCATACCGTGGTTGGGTTTGATGAGGTTGTGCTTGATGGCTTTATCAATTTTTTTCTTCATCATGCGGCAGAGCTGCTTGGGTTCCCATTGAACTTCTTCCAGAATGTTTCCAATAGAGGCGGAGGGTATGGTCTCTTCGATATAAAACCCGTCTTTTTCATCTTCTTCTAAGTAGACATGGGCTTCGGTCACGGAGCCGAAAAGATTATGAATATCTCCCATGACATCCTGGTAGGCGCCCATGAGGAAGAAGCCCAGGTAGTAAGGTTTTCCATTCAATGCATGGAGTGGGAGAATGTTCGCTACGTCTTCGAAGTCGATGAATTTGTCAATTTTTCCATCTGAGTCGCAGGTGATGTCGACGAGTGTGGCTTCATGAGATGGTTCTTCATTGAGACGGTGGATGGGTACGATCGGGAATAGTTGTCCGAGAGCCCAGTGGTCTATGAGTGACTGAAAAACAGAGAAGTTACACAGGAACTGATCCGAGAGTTGTTCTGAAAGCTCAATCACCTCTTCAGGTATGCGCTTGGCGCCGGCGTAACGAGCTACGATGTTTTCGGCAAGGTGCCAGAAGGCCGTTTCGATTTGTGCTTTGGTGTGAAGATCGAGCAGGCCAAGTTCAAAGCGGGCATTGGCTTCTTCTTTGATTTGCAGGCCCCGGTGTAGACTTTCACGGCGGTTGCGTTTATTGAGTGATTGTACAAGGTCGGATATATCCTGGGCGAGTTTATGATCTTCTTGAGTTGCAGGCAGGAAGGCTCCGCGCGTTTTTTCAATGGCACCAAAGACTTCGACCAGAAGTAGGGAATGATGCGTGACCAATGCACGGCCGCTTTCACTCACGATGATGGGATGAGGCACTTTTTCTTCGGCACAGATTTCGCTTAGGTTTTGCACAATATCCCTTGTGTATTCATCAAGCGTATAATTTGTCGAGCTTTCGGAATTAGTGCCTGAGCCGTCGTAATCAATGGCCACGCCGCCGCCTACATCAAAATAGGAGAGTTCGAAGCCGAGGCGGTGAAGCTTTGCATAATAGCGAGCTGCTTCACGAACCGCTTTCTGTATGGTGAGGATATCCGGCACCTGCGAACCGACATGGAAGTGCAGAAGTTGGAAACAATGGTCCATTTTTCTTTTTTGGAGAATTTCCGTAGCGGCTATAAGATCGGAAGTGGAAAGACCAAATTTGGCGCTTTCGCCTCCGGATAGAGCCCATTTGCCAGAACCTTTAGCTTGCAGGCGCACGCGTATACCAATGAGGGGTTCGACTTTAAACTCATTGGCCAGATCAAGGATGCGAGATAGTTCTTCAAGCTTTTCTACTACGAGGATGATTTTTTTGTTGAGCTTGCGTCCCATGAGTGCCAAGCGGATAAACTGTGTGTCTTTATATCCGTTGCATATAATGAGGCTTTGGGGGTCTTCCAGAATGGCCAGGGCTGCAACTAGCTCAGGTTTGCTTCCCACTTCCAGACCAAAGTGGTGATCCGCCCCTGCTTCTAGAATTTCTTCTACAACTTCCCGGAGTTGGTTGACTTTAATAGGAAAAACCCCTCGATAGGAGCCTGTGTAATCAAACTCCTTCATTGCTTTAATAAAGGATTTATTGAGGCGGTTGACGCGATGATGGAGCAGGTCTTGAAAGCGTAGCAGCATGGGGAAGGTCAGACCTGATTTCTTAGCTGCCTGAGCTATTTCATAGATATCAAGGGAAGGGCCTTGATTCTGCATGGGGCGAACCGTGATATTACCTTTGCTGTTTACATCAAAGTACTCCGAGCCCCAGCGGTCGATGTGGTAGGTTTGAATTGCTTTTTCAATAGACCAGGATGCGGAAATGTTCTGCATTTTGAATAATATGTAAAACCACTTTTAGATGAATCTTAAAGCAAGGAAAAGTAGGAAAAGATAGAAATGTTGAAAAAAGCTTATATGTTTTTCACTTCAAGAATGTATGAAAAAGGTACCTGATAAGATGGTGGGCATGTTTAAGGGGTGGGTGAGCCGCATGAAGCATGGAGCGGTTGACTGGGATGAACTGGAGGCAACGCTGATTCAGTGTGATCTTGGTCTTCCTCTGACGGAAAAAATTCTCCAGAGATTGCAGAAGAGTCATCTTTCTGCGGTGGATGTGCAAGAGGCAGCCGTGGCAGAGATAAAAAGTTTATGGGGAGCTGAGGCACGTTCATTAGATGATATGACCGATATGGCTGAGACCTGGCTGATTGTCGGTGTTAATGGTGTAGGCAAGACGACAAGCATCGCCAAGCTGGCTCACCGCTACAAGAAAATGGGACGTAAAATTCATCTTGTAGCTGCGGATACATTCCGTGCGGCTGCGATCGATCAGTTAAAGATTTGGGCAGAGCGCATCGATGTCAGTATTACTTGCGGCACTGAGGGGGGTGATCCCGGAGCTGCTGCTTATCAGGGGCTGGAAGAAGCCGAGGCTAAGGGGGCTGATTTGGTTTTGATTGATACCGCAGGGCGTCTCCATAACAAAGACAATCTGATGCGTGAGTTGGAGAAGGTGAAGCGGGTTATTGGCAAAAAGCATGAAGAAGCACCTCATGAAACCTTGCTGGTTGTGGATGCTGGTAATGGTACAAATTCGCTGGAACAGGCCCGTCAGTTTCATCGTGGTGTGACATTAACGGGAGTTATTGTGACAAAGCTGGATAGCTCTGCTAAAGGCGGAGTGGTTGCTGCTATGCGAGATGAGCTTGACCTGGATACCGTAATGGTTGGTCTCGGAGAAGGAATGGACGATCTCGTGCCATTTCGACCTCAAACGTATGTAGAGCAGTTTTTTGGGTAATCTACATGACAAAAAAATGGCTCAGATAGCTTAAAATTAGAGAAAGGCAAGGTTTTCCGTTGCCAATTCTATCAGCTTCCCTAATTATTTAGGGGAATGCAAACAGATACAGATTTACAGCAGATTATGGAAAGTGACCAGATTCCCGCAGGTGTGGCCAAAGGACTAGAAGAATTAAAGCCAGGTAAATGTTGCTCACATCGCAGTTGGGGCCTGGGGCAGGTCACGCAATGGAAGGGTGATACAGGGCATATTATCATTGATTTTCAGGATAAGCCTGGTCACGTCATGGAGTTTGAATATGCCGTTGCCTCACTGAAGCCGCTTTCTGATGATCACATCGAGGCAAAACTTGTGGTCGCTTTAGATGAAGTTAAAAAGCAGGCGCAGGATGATGTCGTGAGCTTAATGCGAACGGTCGTCACTAGCTTAGGAAAGTCAGCCACTGCCGAACGTATTGAGGCGACGCTTGTTCCAGTCGTCATGATCAAGGATGAATGGAGGAAATGGTGGGATAGCGCTAAGCGTGCTATGAAGAAAGACTCCCATTTCGTTGTTCCTTCTAAAAGAACAGAAGCCATCGCAGTACATGACGAGCCTCCCTGTGTAAAAAGTCGTTTAGTGACTATCTTTGAAAATGCGAAAGGCGTGAAAGCTAAGGCCAATGCGTTAGAAACAATTTCCAAAAATTGGAAGGATGTGGAAGACCAGGAATTTGTCGACAGTGCTATGTTGGAGACAAAGCAGTTGTTAAAGAAAGTGCCTCGTTCGCAAGTGGCAACCGCCGTTGAGTTAGCTCTGGCACGTGAAGAGCTCATTGATGCTGCTGGCCGTGAGCATGAAGTGGATGAAGCATCCATGACCGCTTTTTTACCTAAAGAAGCGCGTCATCTGGTGGCACTTTTAGAAAAGCTGCCTGCTGCTAAACAGGGACGTATTCTGGAACGTTCTCGTAAGCTCCTGGGAGATCAGTGGCAAGAGATGTACCTCGAACTTTTGCCTCACGCCTCAGCGAAAATGGCTCAGGCGATTTATGATGCTTTTGATGATGAAGGTCGTGCAGAGGAGTTTCTTTTCACCGTGCAGCGTTTAATCCGCGAGCGCAATCTCAGTCCGGAATTCATGCTCTTCATTGCGCGTAATCGTAAAAAAGCAGCTTTTGAAAAATTGATAGATGCGCAGTTTGTTTTGGCCATTCTCTCAGCACTGGAGTTCGATCAGATGGGAGGCATCAAGCGAGCTACCAAGCTAGGGGATCTTTTGCTTACGGATAAAGAGGCTTTGAAGGATCTACTTTCTAAGTCTAGTGATGAGGAAGTTCGTGATATTACGCGTTCGATCTTACTTAGCCCTGCCTTTGAAGAATTGGATAAGCGTTCGCTTCTGGCAGCTCTGGTTAAACTTTACCCGTTCGTTCAGGGAATGATTGTGGGTAGTGTTGATGATGATAAGTCTGAAGCTGTGACAGTAATTGTTTCTTGGGAAAGTCTTCGAACACGTCAGCAGGAGTTGGAAGAAATTGTTAACCATAAGATTCCGCAGAACAGCCGTGAGATTGGTATTGCCCGTTCGTATGGAGACCTTCGTGAGAATGCTGAGTTTAAAGCAGCTAAAGAAATGCAAACAGTCTTGATGCGTCGTAAGGCCGAACTTGAGATCATGCTGGCCAATGCGCAAGGCACAGACTTTAAAAATGTTGATACATCCGAAGTGGGTCCAGGTACCAAAGTAACGCTTTCAGTTAATGAAACAGGCGGGAAAGAAATCTATAATATCATGGGAGCTTGGGATAGTGATCCAGTCAAAGGGATTATTTCTTACATGACGCCAGTGGCACGCGCTCTGGTGAAACGTAAGGTGGGCGATGAAGTTGAGGTGCCGGATGAAGCAGATGGCTCAACCCGTAAGGTAACAATTGAGGCCATTGCTTCTTTAGATTAGTCCTTTTTTCGTTACAAAGTTGTCATCATATCTGCAGAAGAGATACGGCAACTTTAAGAATATTCTAATATCAAACAAAATTAAAAAAATTCAATATAAGGAGACACTGGAACAGTATGAGTTATTGTCGTTCAACTAAAATTACCGCTATCAAAGCGCGTGAAGTTCTTGATTCAAGAGGTAACCCAACATTAGAAGCGGAAGTACACCTTTCATGTGGCGCAATTGGTAGCGCTATGGTTCCCTCAGGTGCTAGCACAGGCGAAAACGAAGCTCTGGAGTTACGTGATGGAGACAAAGGCCGTTATTTGGGCAAAGGTGTGGAGAAGGCTCGTGATAATGTTAACACAAAAATAGCGCCAGCTTTGGACGGCCTTGATGCCGTCGACCAGGTAAACATTGATGCGACAATGTTAAAGCTCGATGGAACAGATACGAAAAAAAATCTTGGTGCGAACGCTATTCTAGCCGTTTCTATGGCGAACGCACATGCAGCGGCCAAAGCGGTAGACCTGCCACTTTATAAATATCTTGGTGGTCCAAACGCTAAAATCCTCCCTGTGCCCATGTGCAACATCTTAAATGGAGGTGCTCATTCGGATGCTCCTATCGATTTTCAGGAATTTATGATTATTCCCAAGGGTGCTCCTACCTTTCGTGAGGCGATTCGTTATGGTGCGGAAATTTTCCATGCTTTGAAGAAGACACTGCACGATCGCCACCTTGGTACTGCTGTGGGAGATGAAGGCGGCTTTGCTCCTAACCTTAGTTCTACGGAAGATGCTCTAGAAGTTATTGCAGAAGCAGTAAAGAATGCAGGGTATAAATTTGGTAAAGATATTTTCGTTGCGCTGGATGTCGCAAGTAGTGAATTTTACGATAGCAAAGAACAGAAGTATATTTTCAAGAAATCAGATGGCAGCAAGCGCACGGCCGATGAGCTAGTAGCATTTTACGCAGAGCTGCAAAAAAAATATCCTATTATCTCCATAGAAGATGGTTGCGATGAGAACGATTGGGAAGGCTGGAAAAAACTGACTGATGCTATAGGCGACAAGACACAGCTCGTAGGTGACGATCTATTTGTAACCAATACAAATTTCCTTAAGAAAGGGATCGACATGGGCGTGGGTAACTCCATTCTAGTCAAAGTGAACCAGATTGGTTCATTAACTGAGACGTTCGATGCTATTGAAATGGCTAAGAATGCCAGCTACACTGCGGTAATCAGTCACCGTAGTGGCGAAACGGAGGATGCAACAATTGCTGATATCGCTGTAGCGACGAATGCGGGACAGATTAAGACAGGCTCGTTCTCAAGGACAGATCGTGTTGCGAAGTACAACAGGTTGCTTCGCATTGAGGAAGAGCTTGGAGATAACGCCATTTATGGAGGTGCCATCTAAGTTTTTAGATCCTAAGCGGATCAGAGCCTCCCGAGGTAAAAGAGCCTCGGGAGATTTCTGGCATCGATTGATGCCCTGGGTTTATCTGACCTGTTTTATCTTTTTTGTAGTTATTGTCTCGGCTTTTCTCTGGCCGCAAATAAAAAGAAATCAAGATATCCAAAAACGTAAAGAGCTTTTGGCTCAGCGTATAGAGGATATCAAAGAAGAGAGTCGTCTCATCGAAGAAGAACTTTATGCATTACAGGATGATCGTCTTTACATTGAACGTATGGCACGTGACGTTTTGAATTACGGGCGTCCAGGTGAAACCATCTTTAAATTTCCTCCTTATGTTGAGGATGATCAAGAGCAGGAAAACAAGCAGCAAAAGTCGTTTTTCAAGTAATAGCTGGCTGCTGTTGAGTGATGCAATGAATGGATCCTAAGCCATGCACAAGTGGAGAACATTCAATGGGAATAATTTTTCTGTCCGGAAATACTTTTGCAAAGATTTGTAAAGCATTGTCTTCATTGGGCGCAGAATAGACAGGTACTAGAACTATATTGTTTGCTATGTAAAAGTTAGCATAGGTGGCGGGGGATTTTCCAAAAGGGCCTTCTAGCGCTTTATCTGGCATAGGAAGTTCTATGATTTGTAATTTGTTTGCATGATGTTCTTGGGCGTTTTGTAAGATCTCCAGATTTGTTTTGAGCGGTTGATAGTTAGCACTGGCGGCATCATGTTCAACAACAGTTAAGATAGTTTCGTGATTCACGAATCTTGTTATGTCATCAATATGCCCGTCTGTATCATCACCTTCGATACCGTGTTTCAGCCAGATGACTTCATGGCATCCCAGATATAGCTTTAGCTTATGTGACAATGTTTCTTTATTGAGTTGTGGATTACGGTTTTTATGCAGCAGACATTGTTCTGTAGTTAAGACAATGCCTGAGCCATTGACGTCAATAGATCCTCCCTCCAGCACCAGGTCGTGTTCGATGTAAGGAATGTCTAGAAATTGTGCTATATGTTGTGGGATGACATCGTCCTGATCCCAAGGTCCATACTTTTCTCCCCAAGTGTTAAATATAAAATCGTGCGCTAAGAGTTGGGTTTTATTTTTAATAAAAATAGGTCCAGCATCACGCATCCAGGAATCATCATAGGGCCAATGATGTAAGACGAGATTCGTAGATTTTGTAAAACTAGTAGCATCGAGCACACGTTTAAGGTTTTCTCTTTCACATTCAGGAATGAGAAGGTGGACTGTTTCGTGCGGAGTTAGTTGAGAAATTAAATGACCATAAATAGTGTGAACTTCTTGAAGCTGTTCTGGCCAGGTTTCTTCATTCACGGGCCATGCCAGCCAAGTGGCTTCATGCGGTTCCCATTCGGCGGGCATATGGTATTTGGAAAAATCAAAGTCTAAAGGTTGTATGGATAGATTCTTCATGAGGCGTAACGCTCGGTAATGCCTCGGTAGGTTTCAATGCGACGGTCACGGAGAAAGGGCCAGTGGCGACGGGTCCTATCCACTTCTTTTAGATCACAATCTACGATCAGTATTTCTTCTTTGTCATGAGAAGCTTGTTGAAGAATTTCCCCAAATGGATCACTGACAAAAGATGTGCCCCAGAAATTTATAGAACCTTCAGCTCCTACACGATTAACGCTGGCGACATAGACGCCATTGGCTATGGCGTGAGATCGTTGAATCGTCTGCCAGGCATCATGCTGACATTTTTTGTTATGGTCTATTTCATCATCAGCCCAGCCAATAGCAGTGGGGTAAAAAAGGATTTGAGCGCCTTCTAAAGCTGTGAGACGAGCGGCTTCAGGATACCATTGATCCCAGCAGATAAGAACACCGATACGACCGTAAGTTGTATCGAAGGCTTTATAACCTAAATCCCCGGGTGTGAAGTAGAACTTCTCATAGAAGCCGGGGTCATCGGGAATATGCATTTTTCTGTAAATGCCTGCGACTGAGCCATCGGTTTCGATAACTACGGTGGTATTATGATAGAGGCCAGGAGCGCGTTTTTCAAAAAGGCTGGCAATGATTACGATATTATTTTCTTTGGCAAGGGCTCCTAACACTTCAGTGCTTGGACCAGGGATTTCTTCAGCAAGGTCAAAAAATTGTACATCTTCCGTCTGGCAAAAATATTCACTGAGAAAAAGTTCCTGCAAACATATGATTTGTGCCCCTTGGCCAGCAGCTTGGCGAATATGCGCACACGTTTTTTCCAGATTGGTTGCAGAATCTGCGACGCTTTTCATCTGCATGAGGCCGAGCCTTACGGAATGATTTTTGGATGCCATGAATTAGATCATCGCGAAAAGCACTCGTTAAGCGCAAGCTAAGATATGCTTTTAAATAGAAAAGTCGATAGGTGTGGTTTCATGTAGCCCACATTCACGTTTGAGACCAAAGAAGCGTGTGTCTTCCTCTGAAATGTCCCCAGTCAGTTTACGTGTGGTATGTACATCCCCAATAGAAATATAGCCTTCATGCCATAGCGGATGGTAGGGAAGACCATGCTTGGTCAGATAGTTGAATATGTCTTTATCTGTCCAGTCGATGATAGGGTGGACTTTAAGGCGGTTATCCTGAGGTGCTATGACGCTCAAGTTTTGACGTGAAGAAGATTGTTGACGACGTAAGCCAGCTATCCAAGCTTTCGCATTTAGCTCTTCCAGAGCATTTTGCATGGGAACAACCTTATTAATAAGGTTGTATTGTTCAATACCTTCGATGCCGTTTTCCCACAGTTTGCCATAACGAGCCTCCTGCCATGCTGGGCTCATACGTGCGCGATAAGTCTTTAGGTTGAGTTGAAAGCGCTCTGTCAGCTCATCAATAAACTGGTATGTTTCTGGAAAGAGATAGCCTGTGTCGATAAGAATGACGGGAATATCAGGGTAGATTTGAGTCGCCATATGCAGGCTAACAGCAGCCTGTGCGCCAAAACTGCTGGAAAGTACAATGTTGGTTTTAAAATGTTCTAGAGCCCATTCGATGCGTTCTTCTGCAGTGTATTTTTCAAGACGCCGGTTTTCATCGGCTAGATCGATACCTTGCCACATGGTTTCTTTGGCTTGGTGTAAATCTATGTTTTCCGTAAGCATTAAAATCTAACATAGTATGGAAAATAACAAGGGCAAGCTAAAATCTACTAAGTCTATCGACTTATTAGGGTTTAGACTCAAGATATAATAATGAAATGTTTGCAAGTTACACTAAATCAGCTAGCTTGCTTCTCCATTTAAGACAAGCACTTTATAAGAAACAAATTTAGCAGTATTAAAAATTAGCGTCATTTCGACTAATTTTCAGTTAGTAAAGTAAATCGTTTCTGATCTTCTTTTCCACTTACCGGCGTGTAGAAGGATTTATGGATGTATATATAACGCCGGATTACGAAAAAATATGAAAGATTATCCACAGCAGCCGCGCAAGCGATCGGCAACCAACCGTAAAAAGAAAAAGCCTTACCGCCCTGGTAGTTCTAGAAGTGAAAGTCAGGAGAGGCGAGAACGTACGCCTAAGCTGGAAAAAAGAATATCTAAGCTAAAAGACATACCTGAGCCCAACGGCTCCTTTAAACATCTTTGTAAAGCATTACATCATTCTATCGCTGCACAAGGTTATGACACGCCAACTGCTATTCAAGAACAGTGTATTCCGCATTTGCTTGAAGGCAAAGATTTGTTAGGCAGCGCGCAAACGGGTACCGGTAAAACGGCTGCTTTCACGCTTCCGTTATTGCATAAGCTTTCAGAAAATAAAAACAAGTTGGTTCGTAATACGCCGCAAGCTCTGATTCTTGCACCTACGCGCGAACTAGCTGCACAGATTGGTAAAAGTATTGAGACCTATGGCAGTTATATGCGCTTTAGCCATACTGTCATTTATGGTGGAGTCAAACAGTTTGGCCAAGTGCGTGCATTGAATCGTGGTGTCGACGTTTTAGTCGCGACTCCTGGGCGACTTCTTGATTTGTTTGAGCAAGGTCATATCAACTTGAATAAGATCTGTTATTTTATTCTCGATGAAGTGGACCGTATGTTGGATATGGGCTTTGTGCCAGACATTAAGCGAGTGCTTGTTGAGCTCCCTGATTCCAGCGAACGTCAGACGGTTTTCTTTTCTGCTACCATGCCTCCGAAAGTAAGAGAATTGGCGCAAACTATGTTACAGGAAGATGCAACCCACATAACCATTGCACCAGATAAACCTGCTGTAGAGCGCATTAGCCAAAAGATATTCTTTGTTGGTAAAAAAAATAAAGATGCACTTCTACTATCACTCCTTAAAGATCAGACAATAAATAAAGCCATCATCTTCACTCAGATGAAACATGCGGCTAATCAAGTAGTCGAAAAGCTGAGTTCCAGTGGCATTCGTGGTACGGCGATTCACGGTAATAAAACTCAGGCTGCTCGCACGAGAGCACTGGATGATTTTAAGCGCGGTCGCTTTAAAGTTATGGTAGCTACAGATGTGGCAGCGCGTGGGTTGGATGTGGATGACATCACACACGTTATTAATTACGATCTTCCCATGGAAGCTGAGACGTATGTGCACCGCATCGGACGTACAGGCCGTGCTGGGGCGGATGGTGATGCTATTTCATTTTGTTGTGCGGAAGATCGTATCTTTCTCCGTGAAATTGAAAAATTGCTTGGTAAGCCTGTTCCCTATGACATGGACCACCCTTTCCATTGTGATCGAGCATATAAATCACGTTTGCCAGCTCCTAAAAAAGGTGGACGTGCTCGTTTTACGGGATCAGGAAGAGGAAGAACCCGAGGTCGCCGAAAAGACAAGAATTTTAAAAAGAGCGGCAGTTATAAGTCTGAGAAATGGTCTTAGATACGGTTTAGCTTCTTCTTGTTTTTTGCTATTACGATAAGATGCGGTAAAGCCGTTTATGACTCAGTCTCGTCGATGCCTATATTCCACTCGGGAAAGGGGTCGGCGAAGCGTTTCTTCCAATCTGCTTTTTCTATGGCCAGTTCTTTATCTGTAAGCAGAGCACTATCTAGCATAGCTGTAAGAGCATCACGATCCATATTCGTCCCGATGAGCACGATCTCTTGACGACAATCTCCGTAAGGGCCTTTGCTGACACGTTCTATTTCAGCAAGTTGATCTGGGTTTTCTGGCCAATATTCGCGTGGCATTGCTGACCAGAAAAATCCCAGACATTGGTTTTGACACATAGCACCTGCTTGCGACCAAATGCCTGCCATTCGCAATCGAGTTGCGAGCCAAAAGAGCCCTTTCGACCGAATTACACCTGGCCAGTTACGGCTGAAAATATCGTAGAGTCGTTCGGGGTGAAATGGAATTCGACGTTCGTAGACGAAATTCGAGATTCCATATTCTTCTGTTTCAGGAGTGTGTTCTACGAGTGACTCGAGCCATCCGTCGGATTCTTCTGCTTCAGCCATGTCGAAGAGTCTTGTTCCCATGACTTGATCGAGAGCAATCTCAGAGTTAGTCGTTTCATATACTTTTGCTTTAGGGTTGAGAGCTGCAATCATCCCATGAATACGGCGACGATCTTCTGGAGAGATCAAGTCTATCTTGTTAACTAAAATTACATTGGCGAATTCAATCTGATCGACGAGAAGATCGACAATATTTCGTTCATCTTCCTCTCCAACTGCTGTACCGCGTGTTTGAAGATTGTCCATACTTTCGTAATCTTTGATAAAGTTCAAAGCATCTACTACGGTGACCATCGTATCGATTTCAGCGATGTCTCCAAGGGAATGTCCCTCTTCATCTCGAAAGATGAAAGTCTCAGCTACTGGCATGGGTTCACTCACTCCTGTTGATTCTATGAGAAGATGGTCGAAGCGACCTTCTCGAGCCAATTTCCCAATTTCAAGAAGAAGATCTTCGCGTAATGTGCAGCAGATACATCCGTTCGACATCTCAACCATTTTTTCTTCTGCATGAGATAGTGTTGCATCCCCAGATCGAACCAGAGTAGCGTCTATATTGACCTCACTCATATCGTTGACGATTACCGCTACTTTCTTGCCTTCTCGGTTACGAAGAATGTGATTTAATAAAGTCGTTTTGCCAGCTCCAAGAAATCCAGAGAGAACCGTTACAGAAAGTTTTTGTTTCATATTTTTCATATCAAAGAAGTGAGTTTTTTTTAAAAGATCAGGAGGGCACCGAACCAAGCGATGCATAGAGAAAAGAGTGCAGCAAAACCTACCTGTCGAGCGAGCATCTTGAGTGCGAAACTCATGCGCATTTCTTTTGCCACGGTCAACAAAGTGACGAGACAAGGGAGTAGGACACCTGCGAGGTAGACTACAGTGAGCACCTGAGCTGGTGTATCAAGTGGTACTTTAAGTGAGTTCCAATCTCCATCCAGCAAACCTATAGCTATGCCATCCTTGCGTACAGAACCCAGCACAAGTGCAAGAGCAGCTTCAGGTGGGAGATTAAAAGCAGCCATCACTGGAGCCAATAAGCGCGTTAATCTGTCGAGTGCGCCAGACCATTGCAGCAAGCCTGCGATGAAACAAATTCCTATGAAAATGGGCAGTGCCATAAGCACAAAGTCCCGAAGGCTTTGCAAAGTCTCTCGAAAGACGGCACCCCAGTCAGGTAGACGCAGATGGCCTAATGTGGGTAATAGCATTTTGTTTTGGATCTGCCGCAGTGCTGGTGGCGTTGTCAGACGTAAATACACTAAAGTTGTAAAGGCTAGAACAGCGTGATAGATGGGTCCTAACCATGTAAAACCCGCAGCTGCGAAAACCGCTAGCGTAGCAGGTAGTTGGTAAGAACAAGCGGAGCCAAAAGAGATAGCAGATACACAAGCCCCTCTTGAACAACTGGAGCAGGAGCGGGTTGCGACGACCGCCGGCACATTGCAGCCAAAGCCCATGACCACTCGCACGAGATCACGTCCGCCCAAGCCAAAAGGCTTAAGCCATTCGTGCAGGCTATAAGAAAGTCGATCAATCATGCCGGTGCTTTTGTAGATTGCAATGAGTATGGTGAAAATTAAAATGGTTGGTAAAGCGTAGAGAACAAGAAAAGGAAACATGGCGATAACCCCATAATCGCCACCTAGCATAGCCGCTAGTGGCCCAGGAAGCTCATTTAACCACTTGATCAAGGGGGTTAGTAATGTGCCAACTGAATCATAGAATTGGTCTGCTAATGCGTTTGCCTGGGTCACGGCCATCCATGCCGGACCAAATAAAAGGAGTAAACTCAATGGTGCAAAGCCCATTACCCGTTCTAGTACTAAGCTCCAAGACTTTCTCTGAACTTTGGGAAAGATAGGTAATTCCTTGAGATTGACTGGTTTTATTAGATTCGCCTGCGTCACTGCCATGCGAACATTGGCCAGTTCCATAGCATTCGGGGACCGACTGTCCAAAAGCGTAACTGGCACACCAAGCTTTTCTTGCCAGGCGGCTAAAAGACTTTGTTTTGTCTTTGCGTCCATGAACATTAGCCGATCTTGAAAAGTAAGTACAATGGCCACTTTTCGTGATCCCAGCATGGGTAATAAATGGGCTAATTCTTCATGTGCTCGGTAAGCTCGCAAAACAATCAAAAGAGACTCGGCAGAGTCTAGTGCATCCAGTGCATCCTGCACGGTTGCGGCATCGGATCCAGTTACCAGTCCAGGTGTATCAACCCAATCCCAAGAGTTATCTGGATAACGTTCGCAATGCAAGGTTGTGCCGGCGAGCAGAGAGGAATCAGCAAAGCGACCTGTTAAAGCTGACAAAAGGCTACTCTTACCTACACTTTCTAAGCCCAGTAGAACTACGGACTGACGGATAACTGTTGGCTTAGGAAGTAAGTTTTTTACTGTAAATTCAGAGTTCATGAAGGAGTCTCTAAAGTCTCAGCTTTGGATTCCACTGCACACTCGCAATTTGTACAGCACTCCAGATCATCAACAAGAAATCCTCTTTTTCGATCATCTTCGAGATCAGGTTCAGGATAGCCTAAACGTTGTGCGATAGATCGGGCAATAACTCCAAACCTCGCTCTGAACTTATAGATAAAACAAAATTTTGTTCCACGTTGCACTAATGAAGGTCCTGTATAGTAGAGACCAGAATGAAGGGTTGATTCATCCTCTTCGGTGAACTGCGGGGCGGATCCTTCCCAGGTAAAGAGTTCTTTAATGGGGGTTAGCGCGGATTGAAAGCCGATTGCTGCAATGGGACGATGTTTTGTATTAAAGATTTCACCCTCTTCCGTTTCCACGACGTAACGTTCAGAAAGGCGATCTACCCGAGCTACTGTTGAGTTTCCCTGTATTGTGAAGCGTCCTTGATGATTTTTAATAATGTTCAGCAAGCGCTGCCGAGTGTATGGACTAAGCACTTCGCTTGGATCTGGATGATCGACGTCCCAAGGCTTTCCACTCGAAAGTAAAACGACTTGCTTACCAAGTGCAATAAGATGGCAGGCGGCATCAATACCGCTTTCGTAGCCGCCAATGATCAAAGCCTCATCGCCTTGGAAATCACTCCAAGTGCGGAATACGCTGGAATGTACACAATACTCAGCCCCCGTAAAAGAACCTGAGTTCGGAAGTGAAAACTCGCCACCTGCCCATATGACAATGTTCGTAAGATACGTCGTGTCTTCTGTCTGGACGGAATAACCATCAGATTCTGGAATAATCTTTAAGACTTTTTCGTTTTCTCTGAGCTTCAATTTGAATTCGAGAGAGATCGCTAGAAGATAGTCAGCATATTCATTTCCGCTGAGATGTTCTTTCTGAAAAAAATCAGCTGGGCTTGTGTCGGGTGTGATTGAGTTTAAATCTGTTTGAAAAAAAGGATTCCCATGGAAAGAAGGTGTTATCAGGCGCATCTCCTTCGGCCAACGACGAAATGAGGAGCCAACATTATCCGCCTCAAGTATAAGCACTTTTTCAATTCCGGCTCGTCGAAGTGCCAGGGAACAGCCAATTCCTGCCGGGCCAGCACCAACGATGATCACATCATGTCGCATAGGGTTCGTCATTACTATAGTTGGGTAGGGTTGGGAGCATCGCCGTAAACATCAGTTGGATCGAACGTTTTGACTGTTTCTTGGAATTTAAGCGGCTGACCTGCAGACGATCCATGTGGAATGGAGCGATAAAAGCAACTACGGTAGCCAACATGGCAGCTTGCACCACTCCCGGCAACTTCGACACGAAGCCAGATGCAGTCCTGATCATCATCAATACGAATGTCGCGGACGTGTTGGATCAGGCCACTGGTGGCACCTTTGCGCCAGAGACATTGACGGCTACGGCTCCAGTAGTGAGCTTCGCCGGTTTCAATGGTCAGGCGCAGCGCTTCCTCGTTCATGTAAGCATGCATAAGAAGATCACCGTTTGAAAATTCTGTGGTAACAACTGGGATGACACCGTTGCTATCGAATTTAGGCGCCAGTTCATGGCCTTCTTCAACTTGTTCAATGGATGTGCGCGGATGGAAAGTGATTGTCATAGGGTTGGAAGATTTTTTTTCAAAGGTCTCGAAGGTTATTTTTTTAGTGTAATACTTATTCTAGATTTGCATCCAGCTAAATACGTTTATTGGTGGTTACGGATGTATGACTTGGTCTGGCTGTGTTTTCTTAACTTAAATAAGTTTTCGTTAAAGAACATCATACTAAGAATATTAGCTCTGACAGCGCTTTGCGCAAGCCGAAGCAACATCATCATGGCAAATTTAAGTTTGCTAGCCGTCATTTGAATTAAAGACATAAAGCTACTTTCATATTGTGTTTTCGGTGGTTTTTGAAATGAAGACTGTATGGCAAAAGAATTGGCTAATGGATTCCGCTAATTCCTAAGGCAGCTATAATAGTCAGCAAACTCCGATTATTGATAACTGATTATCAATAAGAAGAATTATGTCAATATAAATGCAAGTTACTTTCACAGCATACGAGTCAATTCATTCATGAAAATCCTAGATATGACTATAGAGTCTTTGATGGATAAAGAGCATAATTGATTATTTGGGGCAAAAACTTGCTTTGATGTCCCAGTGGGTAGCAAACCTGGGAGTTAAGCTAAGTGATCAAAGTTTACTTTGAAAAATAGTGAATAAAGAATCGGCACAACCACT
Organism: Verrucomicrobiota bacterium; assembly: GCA_039193385.1. Lineage (GTDB taxonomy): Bacteria > Verrucomicrobiota > Verrucomicrobiia > Methylacidiphilales > JBCCWR01 > JBCCWR01. The sequence goes on from JBCCWR010000015.1 coordinate 19,133, forward strand.
AAGGTTAGCATGGTAGCAAATAATAAACCAAAAATGACAGTTACGGCCATAGTTTCGAACATGGGATCATGACTAATCCAGAGAGGTAACATGCCTCCTACTGTAGTAGTTGTTGTCAGCAATATGGGGCGTAGACGTTGTTGACAAGCTTCAATAATAGCATCACCAGGAGCACGACCGTTTTCCTGTTCGATGTTAATGCGGTCAATTAGAACAATGGCATTATTAATGATAATACCGGATAGAGAAATAATGCCAAGGATGGTAAAGAAGCCGAAGATACTATTGGTTAAAATAAGGCCAAACGTAATACCAATCATGCCTAAAGGAATAGTCAAGAGGATGATAACTGTTTTGCGGATTGAATTAAATTGAGCGACGAGGAGTAGAAGAATGAGCATACCAGAAATAGGTAGCTTGGCTCCGATAGCAGCACTTGCATCAGAAGAGGTTTCCATTTCCCCCCCCATCTCATAGGTATAGCCTTTGGGCCACGTTTTATACTGCTCTTCTAACCAAGGAGTGAACACGTCAGCTACTTCAGTAGCGGTGATTCCTGGGTAGTGTTGCGTACGGACTATAATCATGCGCGTGCGGTCCCTTCGATTAATAACAGCGTTTTGCCATTCTAGTTCGATATCGGCTACTTGCTTAAGGGGCACAGAAGTGTCGCTTCCCTGAGCATACACAATGATGCCATCTAGCTTTCCTAAATCTTGACGATCAGCTGCTACGGAACGTAACGTTACAGGAATAATGTCATTGTTTTCTCGAAACTCTGTCATTTCTAGTCCTGATAAGCCTGTTTTCAGAGATAGGGCGACATCAGAATTGGTCACGCCAGCACGACGAGCGCGGTCTTGATTCACACGTATGACAAGTTTTTTGCTGCGTGGTCCCCAATCGTCACTGACATCTAGCACCCCGGGAGTGGATAGCAGTTTCTGTTTGATAGGATTAATGGTTTTGTAAAGTGTGGGAATGTCGTTGCCGCTGATACGCACTTCAATAGGATAATCGATAGGTGTACCATTTTCTAGTTTACGCATTTTAACTTCGAGATCTGGGTATTTATTGGCAGCGTAATCCTTAACCTTACTCACAATTTCCGGAATGATTAGATAATCTGTTAGATTAATAATCATCGCAGCGGTCTGAGTATCTTCCTGGTCCGTGTCAATGGCTAAGACATACCTCGGAGTGCCTACACCGACAAAGCTGAGAATATCAATAATACCATCTTGCTTTTCTTGAGCAGAAAAGTTTTTGATCATGAATTGTTCGAGATCTTTTATAATAGTTTCAGTAACGGCGATGTCAGTCCCACGAGGCATATTGAATTTAGCATTGATAATAGGATCCGTTTTTTCAGGTATAAATACCACTGGCACTAGAGCTAAAGCCCATAGGGCGATAAAGAATAGGCCTACAATGATGACTAGAGGAGTTATTTTAAGTCGTAGACATGGAAATAAAACCATGCGATAGATTCGATACATAAGTCCACTGTAAGGATTTTTTGGTTCTCCGTTTTTACTATTTTGGTCTTTAGGCTGAATTTTCATAACCATAGTGGTCATGATAGGAATGAAGGTCATACCCAGTAGCCAGGATGAAATCAACGCAATGGTAACGACTCGAAAAATATCCGAAGCATATTCTCCGATTGCTGATTCTGATAAATAAATACAAAGGAAGGCTGCGGCAGTAGTTAGAGAAGATATCATCAAAGGGATGCTCATTTCCTTTCCGGCGCGGATAGCTGCCATAATTTTATCCTCACCATTTTCTCTTCGAATGGAGATGGCTTCAGCCATAACGATTGCGTTATCGACAAGCAGACCAAGTGCAATAATTAATGCTGCCAGGGAAATTTCATTGATAGTGATTTCAAAAAAAGTCATGCAGACAAATGTCATGACGATCGTTGTAGGAATGAGAGAGGCCACGATTGTTCCGGTGCGAAAGCCAAGAAATAAAAACATGACGATAGCGACAATGGCTATAGCCTGGAACAGGTTTGACATGAAATTTGAGACGGAATCTTCCACAAGGGCAGGTTGAGAAAAAACCTTACTCAGAGTAAGGCCCCAGGGATAACCTGCCTCGATCTCAGGTATGACACGATCAAGCTCCTGCCCGAGTACCAGAATATCACCACCCTCTCGTAGTGAAATAGCCAATAGTAAACCTTGTTGCCCGTTGTAACGAACCATAGATTCAGCAGGTTCGACATAACCACGTGTTATAGTTGTAAAATCACCCAGGTAAGCAACACCTTTATTATTAGGTAATTGGATAACAGTTTTACGCAATGCTTCCAGGGTTTCGTAATTTCCTGTAGGTTCAAGCTCGATACGTTCCTGCCCAATCCGTATGTCACCACCACTTTGTAGAATATTAGCATTAGCCAAGGAATCACTAAGCGTATTAGGTGTCAGCCCCATTTCTTGAAGGCGAGCACCGTTGTATTCAACATAGATGACTTCATCCTGTTCCCCATGGATTTCAACCTTAGCCACATCATCCAGCTTTAGGAGATCATTGCGAACTTCATCGGCAATTTCTTTTAGCTCGGCATCAGTAAAGCCATCGCCCTGCAAGGCATAAAGAATGCCGAATACATCGCCATACTCATCATCGACATTAGGATTACCTGCTTCATCCGGTAGCGTACCGTCATCCTCCAAGTCATCCATTTTACGACGAATCTTATCAAACAGAGGACGCATATCCGTGTATTTTTCCAGAAAATGGACAGTGACAATAGAGATGCCTGTGCGAGATTCGCTTTCAACATAGTCTATTTCTGGAATTTCCTGCAGAACTTCTTCAATGCGGTCTGTTACTAACTGTTCTACTCTTAACGGATTAGCACCGGGAAAAACGGTGGTGACAACGGCGGCGCGAATGGTGAAGCCAGGGTCTTGCTGTTTGGGCAATGAGAAGTAACTAGAAATTCCAGAAACAATCAAAAGTGCTACGATCACTAAGACCGTAACATTGTTTTTAATAGCAAAACTGGTTATCCCACCGGGATCTTTATCTTTTTCATTCATCGGTGTATTTTACTTCTGTGCCATCACGTAAAACTGATACGCCCGCAGTAACAACACGCATGCCAGGTTGTAAACCTTGCAGAATTTCAATCCCTATCGGTAAAACATTTCCCACTTCTACAGGTTGGCGTTTAACCACGGCTTGGTCTTCATTGGTTTGACTAAGAATAAAAACAAAGCGTCCAGCTTCATCTTCACCAATAGCGAAGGGAGGGACAATGATTTTTGAAGAATTTCCAGAAGCAGTGCTGACGGTGAATGTTACCTCAGCAGATAGTCCTGATTTGAGTTCACTTTTTTGTTCATCCGTAATAAGGACTGTAACCGGAAAAGTAGTTCCTCCTGCAACTGAGGAGACGCCCACCTCACTCACTTTTCCATGAAAAGTTTTCCCCTCAAGTGCTGGAAAGCTAGCTAAGACTTCACTATCCAGCTTGATACTGGCGATAATGCTTTCTGGAATATCGAGTTCGATTTCCAGATCCTCACCACCAATACCGTAAAAAATCTGTGTTCCATTAGAAACATTTTCACCAACTTCCGCATCGACGGAAGCGATGGCGAAATCATTTTCAACAGTTAATTCAGTGTATGAGACATCGAGATTTGCCAGGTCTAGCGCTTTACGAGCAGCTTCCATAGAAGCTAAGGCAGATTCAGAGGAAGCTCGAGCATTGTCGAGTTCATTGCGTGATACATTACCACCGATGTATAATTTTTTGACTCTATCATAGTTCGCTTTCTCATTGCGTAAGTTCGCTTCTTCTTCTGCAAGAGAGGCTTGAGCTTTTTGTGCCTCAAGCTCATAGGTAGATGGATCTAAAATAGCTATAATATCTCCTTCTTTAACTTGATCTCCAACCTTGACCAAAATTTCTTGAATAGTGCCAGATACTTTGAAGCTCAAACTTGTTTCTTGAGAGGCATAGAGGGTTCCGGAAAAGCTGCGAGCGTATACGCCTTTTCCCGGACTAACGATGATACTGCGTACTTGGCGCAATGGGGCTTGCAATTCCTCATTACCTCCGCATCCACCTAGAAAAAGAGCGCTACCTATACATAAGTAAGAAAGGAGAAGACGGTGGAGTGACAATTTTTTCATATTAACTTAGTTTTTTAGGTTATCTTGTTTTGTCTTGGTTAACTCGCTTAATGATTTCATCAGTAAGGTTTGAGCGTTGCGGCGTCGTCAAAAAGAAGTCAAAAGCTCCTACGGCTCGTTGGAGATCCATTAAATCAATGAGGAAAGTATATACTGCATTCATGGATGTTTCGCGAGCGTCAATGAGTGTCTCCTGTGCATCTAACAAATCAGAGATAGAGGTTTGTCCTTGAATGTAAGATTCTGATATTAAGTCGTAGTTTTTTTGGGAAGCTACTTCAGAAATTTTGGCCAATTCAATGGAGCTATATGAGGCGTGAACAGATTCGACTGAGCTGCGTATGGTCTGCTCGACGAGGTTTTTATTGTCCTGATATTCGAGCTCCAGCTGCTCTACAGATAAACGACTTCTAACTGCCCGTGCGTAGCGAGAACCGCCCTCAAAGATAGGTAAGGAAAATGTGACTCCTACCTGCCAATCGTTTTCTTCAGCAGCAATGCCTGTCGGAGCCCGGTCTTCATTCACATTGTGAGTATAAGAACTCGTTAAATTGATATCAGGCACCCAGAAAGAAAATTGGTCACTCTTTAACTGACGCCTGCTTGATGCAATGTTTGCTTCTATTTGTTTTAATTCTGGAGACCGCTCTATTCCAAGCTCCACGAAAAGATCTGTTAAGGCTTGTAAGGAATAAATGTTATTAATCAAACCCGAGATACGGTCATCATTAAACATCAGAGAAGGGTTATCCAGAGTCTCCACTGTCGTCCCAAATGCTTCTTGAATAGGACGATTCAGAATTCGGTTTAAATTTTGATTTTCCTGTTCTAGACGGGATTTGGCACTCAGCACTGCGGTTTTTGCCGTGGCTAACTCACTTTCCCATCTGTAAAGATCAGATGCATCTGTTGAGCCTACATCTACACGGTTTTTAGCAAGTTGATAATTTTTGCGAGTGATTTCTAGATTATAACGTTCTTGATCGAGAGAAGTTTTTTGCAATAAGACGTCCAGATAAGCGTTTACAGCGGATTGAACAATGTCTAATTCAGTTTCTTTTAAAAGCTCTTGTTCAGATAGATAGGTGTATTTTTCAATGGCAAAAGTGGCCCAGCGTTCTTCTGAAAAAATGGGCATGGTAAAAGTGACACTGGCATCTGTAGAGCTTTCTGCCAGAGTACCTGTTTCTGTGCTAGCCGTTTCCTTGCGCTGTAAATAATCCAGCGAAGATTCTAGTTGTGGTAACAAATCTCCGCGAACTTCGTTAACGGTTTGACGGGCTTGCTTGGTTTGTAAACGCTGAGCAGCTATGGTCAAGTTAGCTTTGACAGCTTCAGCGGCCACGTCATTCATGGAGTACTTCATTGGAGTATCCTCATTATCTTCATTGATTAAGACAGCCTCACTCAAAATAGCAAAGGTGGGTGCATACCGGATCTGTCGTGAGGTTTCCATGTTGATCACAATGCGATCCGTTGTTTCAAAAAAAATGGGAAGATTAGCGGCATCTTCTCCGCGAGTGATTTCGCTGATTTGAATCGCTGTAAAGCGGGCTAGCTTTTTCCAATCGGTGTCAGAGTGATTAGTCGCAAAAGCTCCTAATTGAACATAACGCTCACCTCTTAAAGAGAAGCTTAAAAGTTTTCGAGCATTAACCGTTTCAATTAAAGTTTTTATGTTTTCTTCATCAACTGTAGGCAAAGCTGCATATAAAACAGTATCTATTCCTGAAGGAATTTTTGAGGCTAATTTTTGAGCATCGCCGTCATAAATAATAAAGCTTAACTCAACCCCCATTTGCTTGGCTTGTTCTCTAGCAGCTTCAACAAGAGTATTAGCGACACTTTTTTGAATTCTAGCATCGGTGATCAACACAGCCTTTTTAAAGGGAGCGATAGTTTTAAGAACCTTAAGCTCTTGACCAAAGTCGAATTGGCGCGTGATGTAATTTAGATTTTCTTTACCGCTGGTACCATCTTTTTCCGGATAACCCAGCAGTTGACCGCTGAAAACAAAAGGCAGGAATGTGGGTTTGTCGAAAAAAGAGCGCGTTCCTAATACTTGATTAGAGGCAATATCCAAAACTAAAACCATATCGTGTTCATTTGCAGCATAGATTTCATCTAGAAGGGCATTGACTTCGACAAATTTTGCATTGCGGGCAATAGCGTAGGCCTTGAAAGTTATAACATATTCGTCTTTGAGTAAGGCGACTAACTCATCTTTAAAGAGCTGATTCAAAGAAGTGTTAGCCTCCTTGTTTTCTCCTGTTTCAATAACAGCAATGCTCATGTTGTCGGCTAAAAGAGAGGCTGGAAATATGTAAATACACAATAATAAGAGACAACATTTTGTTAATTTAGCTGTAGAAATACGACAGAGAAACCTCATTACTTTCTCAATGTATCTCTTCTGAAAATTCATGGAGTGCAAACTATTGGCCTGTCGGTTCTTTTGTCAAATGAAATGTCAGAATCGAATGATAAGGATGTTTTTTATGGGATCTTCGAAAAGTTTCGTTCATTTCAGTATCCAGATAAGTCTGATTTAAAGATATTATGAATTTATCTCGCGGGTTAAAACTTCTTCATTGAAGTTCAATGAGAAGGATTCCTTAAAGTCGAATTTTTCGATATTTATAAAATTTTTAAAACAAAGAATAAATTTAGATAGAAGCAAAAGTCATTTTAATGAGAATATCGATAATATGACGTTACGATAACCCATCAAAAGGCTTTAGAGCTGCAATGGC